>DHWS01000029.1:0-254 GCA_002413305.1 Actinobacteria bacterium UBA5176
ATGCTCTTCGTGATCGGCTTCACAAACGACATCCACCGCCTCACCCATGGGGGTTTCCACGTCCGCTGAGTGCCCTGCTTCCTGAAAGCCGTGGCGCCGGCGGCCCGCAGGCCAGAGCGAAATACTGCGCGGGGGATGTCGCAGGAGAACGTCGATGTTGTGTGCGACCAGTTCGCAGCCACGAACGAGCGGGAGTTCCCGCGCGTGATGAGCTACTACGCGGAGGATGTTGAGCTCTTCGTGCACCCCGACGC
>DHWS01000029.1:532-1892 GCA_002413305.1 Actinobacteria bacterium UBA5176
GACTGGTTCAGGACATTCGAGCCTGGATATCGCTTCGACATTGAGGAAACGCGGGATCTGGGTGATGTTGTCTTTCTCAGCGCAACCCACCATGGGCGCGGGCGAGCCAGCGGAGCGGAGGTCCACGGGCAAACGGGATACCTCCACACGGTTCGCGACGGCAAGATCGTTCGCGTCGAGATCTATCCCAGCCCCGCAGCAGCCCTCGAAGCCGCCGGGCTGCGGGAGTAGGCGATGTCGGAGGAGAACGTCGAGGTCGTCAGACGCGCGATCGACGCCTGGAATCGCACCGACCTCAGCGGCTTCTTGGAAGCGTGGCATCCAGACGCCGAATGGCGTCCTGCGTTCCCCCAGGGCACCGAGGGAAGAGACACGGTTTACCGCGGCCACGAAGGCGTCAGTCAGGCCTGGCGCAATGTGCGAGGGGCTTGGACGGAGTATCGACTTGAGGTCGAGGACGCTCGGATATCCGGGGAGGATCTGGTCGTCCTCGGCCACATCTACGTACGCGGGGCAAGCAGCGGCGTCGAAATCGATTCGGCGTGGAGTGCGATCGTGCGTTTTCGGGACGACAAGGTCATAAGTGCGTGGGACTGGCTTGACCACGCGTCCGCCCTTGAAGCCGCCGGGCGGTCGGAGTAGGCGCGGCGATCGCTAGGCGGATGACTCCGCCACGGAGATCGCCGCTGCCACGTCCGGAAACAATTGGGCGCGGATGACCTTCCCGTCTTCCCGACGAAGGGTGTAGAGGAAGGCGAAGCGCTGATCCACCTCGGCGCCGCTTCGCTGGCCCTTCCCCCACAGGCGCACTTCGACCACGTAGCGCCCGTCGCCGAGATCAAACCCCTCGAGTGGGTCTATGCGGACCCCTTCCCAGGTTTCCCGCAGCTCGTTCCAATAGCGACGCATGTTCTGGTGCCCTCGCATGGGCGCGACATCGGTGAAGACGCCAGAAACGTCAAACACTGCGTCCTCCGCATACATGTCCTGCATGAGGTCAAGCTCGTCGCGGTTCCAGCATTCGAACCGCTCTTTGAACTGAACGAGGATTTCAGGAGCAACAGTCTGGACGATGCTCCGAGCCTACCTCCGTTGGCCGAGAGTAGGACCAAACTCCTGGGCGTCGAGCGCCCGCCAACTCGCAATCCGTGCGGTAGCGTTCGCGCCGGAGGAGAGAAGTGGAAGTAACCACCGCTGAACGCTACGCAAGCGGCGGGCCTTTGACGGAGCCGCCGGCGAGAAACCTCTACGAGGCGTTTCTGGCCACGGTCGAGCGCCTTGGCGACGACACCGCGATCGCGGCCCCTGACGATTACTCGATCAGCTGGAATGACCTTCGTAGGCGCGTCGACGCGATCGC
>DHWS01000029.1:2081-3238 GCA_002413305.1 Actinobacteria bacterium UBA5176
GGCGGGCTGGCCGGCTTGGGGGTCGGCAAGGGCGACACGGTGGCGATCATGCTCAACAACCGCCCCGAGTTCATCCCCTGCGACCTCGGGGCCGTGGCGCTGGGCGGGGTCCCGTTCTCGATCTATCCGACCTCCTCGCCGGAGCAAATCGCCTACGCGGCGGGCGACGCCGGCGCCAGGGTGGCGATAGTCGAGACCGCCTTCATGGAGCAGTTCGAGGTCGCGCGCAAGGACCTGCCGCTGCTCGAGCATCTGATCGTGCTCGACGGGGATGGAGGCACGACGACCCTGGAGCAGATCGAGTCCGCCGAGCCGGACTTCGACCCGGCCCAAGCGGCTTCCCAGGTCGGCCTCGACGACCTGCTGACGCTGATCTACACCTCGGGGACCACCGGGCCGCCGAAGGGGGTCCAGCTCACCCACCGCAACCTGATGAGCCTGACTACCTCGGTCGACACCATCGTGCCCTTCCCGGAGGCCGGCGGCAAGATCATCTCCTGGCTTCCCGCCGCCCACATCGCCGAGCGCGGCGCTCACTACTACCTGCCCGTGATTCGCGGCCTTACGGTCGAGATCTGTCCCGACCCCCGCAAGATCATCGAGTTCCTGCCCCAGGTTCGCCCGACCTGGTTCTTCGCCGTGCCGCGGATCTGGGAGAAGCTCAAAGCTGGCCTGGAGGCGAACCTGGCCAAGCTCCCGGACGAGCAGCGGGCCGCGGCCAAGAAGGCGCTCGAGGCGGCGCACGCCAAGCTGCGGGCCGAGCAGGCCGGCGAGGAGGTATCGGCGGAGTTGACGGCGGCCGTCGAGAAGGCGGACCGCCAGATGTTCTCCAACCTGCGGTCGGCCCTGGGCCTCGACGAGGCGGTGGCGGTCAACGTCGGGGCCGCCCCGACATCGCTCGAGGTGCTCGAGTTCTTCCACGCGATCGGGGTCCCGATCGGCGAGCTTTGGGGGATGTCGGAGACCTGCGGCACGGCGACCTGCAACCCACCGGATCGGATCAAGCTGGGCACGGTAGGGCCGCCCCTGCCGGGCGTCGAGGTCAAGCTGGCAGAGGACGGCGAGGTGCTGGTGAAGGGCGACTCGGTGATGCCCGGCTATCGCAACATGCCGGAGAAGACCGCCGAGGCGATCGACTCCGAGGGCTGGCTGCTGAC
>DHWS01000088.1 GCA_002413305.1 Actinobacteria bacterium UBA5176
CAAATCAACGACGGGGCACTAGGCATCACCACCCGTCCCCGTGACGACCGTGACCTTCCATATACCCTCAACGAACCGGCCGTCGTGACCCGGAGGCCGATAGTCTGTGTGAGTTGGACGTCGCCGGACCCGGATCCTTGGACAGGCCCGTGCAACGCCCGCTGGTACCAGCGGATTCAATGACGGCTTGGGCGGAGTAGCCCGGCCGGTCCGACCGCTGAGGCTCCACCATTCCGAACACTCACATCCCAAACCGGTTTGGCTACCGGCGCCATAGACGGGATTAGCCGACCTCTTTGGCAGCCGACTCAACCGAAATCGGGCGGGCGGACTCAGTCGTCGTCACCAGATAGGTGATCCCCTTGGTCGACTGCAATCCCAGCCTCTCGGGTTGCTCGACCCGGCCTAGATCGAGGGCGCACACCCTCCTTGCCCCTGCAGCACGCCGCCAGCTCGAAGTTCCGGTCGTCGCTCGCTTCATTGTCCGATGGTCTCCTGCCCGAGGATCTCACCCGTGCTCGCGTCCACAAACACGACCGCCCTGCCACCTACGACGCATAGCGGCCCGTGTTGGGAACCCTCGCCCGGCCCAAGGTTCGGGACGCATGGGTCCGTCTCGATGATCGCCCAGACCGGCGTCGCCTGAGCCAGCATGCCGAGACCGGGCCCTGGTACGGCCAGGCCATAGATGGCCTCCGCGCTTGTCACAGCGTCGCCAAACGCCCCTCCCATGGCATCGGTCACCGCGGCCTGCGCGCTGATGACCGGCGGGGTCGAGTCCGGCTGGAGCGCAACATTCGCGCCGCCGCTGAACACCTGACCATTCGCGGTCCCGATTGTCACCGGCGGCGACGCCTTGCCCCCCAGGGCATGCACTGAACCGAAGGCAATGGATGCCGCGATGGCGATCCCCACCGCTCCCATCGTCATTCGTTTCGTTCCCTTCCTCATCGCCCCACCCTCCTCAGCTGCCCCACCCGATTCATCCCTTGCCTCACAACGTTTACGCGATTGCACGCCCATCTCTTCGGAGAGGCTAGTCCCCGGCCGACCCTCGGGGATCGAGGCCCTCCGCAAGAGCAGCGATCACCTCGGTCTGCAACCACCCGAGGTAGTGGTAGAGGGCGAGCGCCGGGGCCCTCGGGTCGTCCTCTTCGACGTCCGGTTCGTCCTCGCTCACGTCGAGGCGCGTGCCCAGGACGAGCCTGAGGTCGTTCAGCGCACCGAGCCACGCGGTCATCTGATCTTCGGCCAGCCGTCTTGCCTCAACGGTCTCCTCCAGGATCCGCAGGGACTCGAGGTGTTCGCCGAGCAGGTCCTCCCGGACCAGCCGCCGATACTCCTCCTCGCGCTCCTCGTCGTCCGGGTACGCGGGCGGGAACAGCCGCCGCAGCGCCGCGTCCTCCGTCGAGAGCAGCTCGCGGAGCTGGCCCGGGAGCGACGCCAGCACCGCCCGTTCGACCTCCGGCAGCCGCAGCCGGAAGTCGCCCTTGGGGGTGCGTTCGATCCGTGCCCGCGCCAACGAGAGCCTGCGTCAGGTGTCGTGCTGCATCGTCGCCCACAGCCCGTGGGCGTGCAGCCGGAACGTGTCGAATTCGGCCTTCTCCCGCGAGCCGCTGGAGACGACGGCCCTGCCCTTCGTGTGGACGTCCCACATCAGCTTCTCGGCCTTCCCGTGGCTGTAGCCGAACAGCTTCTGGAAGACGAACGTCACGTAGGACATCAGGTTGATGGGGTCGTTCCACACGATGACCACCCAGGGGCGATCGGGTTCGATGACCTCGTCGCCCCGAGGCTCGTCGGTCCGGACGGGTGCGGGAGCGATAGCCGCGCGCATCCGGTCCATTCTCCCGCGTTCGGCCTCAGGTCGCCCCTCTCCGCTACCCTCGAACCGCATGAGCGTGTACGACCTGGACCTCGAACAGCTCACCGGCCGCCTCTTGGGGTGGGGCGAGCCCGCGTACCGCGCCCGGCAGGTCTACGCGGGCCTGTGGCGGCAGGCCCGGCCGTACGAGGACATGACCGACCTGCCCAAGGAGCTCCGAGCGCAGCTGGCCGGCGAGCTGCCCGAGGGGCTCGAGGTCCTGACCGAACGAGAGGCCGACCGAGGCGCGACGCGCAAGGCGCTGCTCCGGCTGGGGGAGAAGGGCCACGTGATCGAGACCGTCCTGATGGGCTACCGGGACCGGGTCACGGTTTGCGTGTCCACCCAGGCCGGCTGCGCCATGGGCTGCGGCTTCTGCGCCACCGGCCAGATGGGGCTGCAGAACAACCTCACGGGAGGTGAGGTCGCGGCCCAGGTCGTGTGGGCGGCGCGGGCCGCCGTCCGGCTGCCGGCGTCAACGCCGCGGCGGGTCACCAACGTGGTCTTCATGGGTATGGGCGAGCCCCTGGCGAACTATCGAGCCACCCGGGACGCGGTCTCGCGGCTGCTCGATCCGGACGGCATGAACCTCGGCGCGCGCCACGTGACCGTTTCGACCGTCGGGGTCGTCCCCGGCATCCGCCGCCTGGCCACCGACCATCCGCAGGTGGGACTGGCCGTCAGCTTCCACGCTGCGGACGACGAGCTGCGGAACGAACTGGTCCCGGCCAACCGGCTGTGGCCGCTCGATCAGCTCGAAGCCGCCATCGCCGACTGGCGCGAGCGCACCCACCGGCGGCCTTCGATCGAGTGGGCCATGATCGACGGCGTCAACGACTCGGACCGGCAGGCCGAACTCCTGTCGCCGATCGCCCGACGTCTCCACGCGCACGTCAACCTCATCCCGCTCAACCCCACGCCGGGCTGGCCCTCCCAGCCCAGCCCGAGGGCGCGGATCGGATCGTTCGCTTCCTTGCTGCGGGCGGCCGGCGTACCGGTCACGGTTCGCGACACGCGGGGCCGCGAGATCGACGCCGCGTGCGGGCAGCTCCGGTCGAAATTCGTCGCGGATCCGGCACGCCACCCCTGCCGTCGCCCGATCCCCGTGCAGGTCCGATGAGGATCCTCGTCCTCGGAGGGACCCGGTTCGCCGGGAGACACTTCGTCGACTCGGCCGTGCAGCGCGGCCACGAGGTCACGCTGTTCAACCGCGGGGTCAGCGAGCAGGGCGACATCCCCGGGGTCGAACAGCTCCACGGCGACCGCGACGGAGGCCTGGAGCCGATCGAGGGGCGCGACTGGGACGCCGTGGTCGACATGAGCGGCTTCGTCCCACGGCTGGTCCGTCACTCCGCTGAACTCCTCGCCGGCCACGCCGGCCGGTACCTCTTCGTCTCCTCGATCTCCGCGTACGCGGACGGGATGCCGCCGGGGTTCGCGGAGGACGCGTCGCTGGCCATGCTCGAGGATCCTTCGATCGAGGAGATCACCGGCGAGACGTACGGCGGCCTCAAGGCGTTGTGCGAGCGAGAGGTCGAACGAACCTTTCCCGACGGTGCATTGATCATCCGGCCGGGCCTCATCGTCGGCCCGCGGGACCCGACCGACCGCTTCACCTACTGGGTGCGCCGCGTGGCACACGGGGGCGAGGTCCTCGCTCCCGGCTCCCCCGACCGGCCGGTGCAGGTGATCGATGCGCGCGACCTCGCCACGTGGATGCTGCGGATGATCGAGGGCCGCGAGACCGGCGTCTACCACGCCACGGGCCCGGAGGTCCCCCTCTCCATGGGCGAGATCCTCGAGACCTGCCGGACGGTCTCCGGCAGCGACGCCGCCTTCACGTGGGTCGACGAGCGGTTCCTGCTCGATGCCCGCGTCGAGCCCTGGAGCGAGCTGCCGCTCTGGCTTCCAGAGGCCGAAGCCGCCGGTGCCATGCAAGCGGACGTGAGCAGGGCCGTCCGCCACGGCCTGACGTTCCGCCACCTGGCCGAAACGGTGCGGGACACGGACGCCTGGGACTTGAGTCGGCCGCAGGCCGATCCGCTGAAGGCGGGTCTGGACGGTGCGCGCGAGGCCGACCTCCTGGCGCGGTGGCGCGCTTCGACCCCCCCGGCGTAGTCAGGCCCCGACCGGGTCGCCGACCCGGATGATCCCTTCGGTCAGGATCGCCGCCCGCAGGCCACCCCGGTGCACCAGCCCGGAGCGCACCCCGTGGGCGGTCAGCTTCTCGAGGTGCCCGCACGGTTCGGCCAGCCGCATCCCACGCAGCCGCACCGCGCCCACGGAGAACTCCACACCGACCAGGTGATTCACGGCGACCCCGCGGGTGACGAGGTTCCGCCGCGCCTGGCCCGGCTCGATCGAGATTCCCTCCTCGCGGGCGAGCGCTTCGATGGCCTCGGACTCGATCAGGGTCACCTCGCGGCCGGATCCCGGAAGATCCGACCAGGTGCCGGCGTGCTGGAAGTAGCGGTCGCCTTCGAGACCGTTGCCGGGGACGGCCCGGACCTCGGAGATCGAACGCATCGGTCCGGCGGCTTCCTCCGCGATGTTGATCGAGACGATCGAACCCACGGCGCTCATCTTACGGACCGGCCGAACGCTCCGTGCCTTCCCTCGCCGGAGGCGAACCGCTGGGCCCCCACACCGGTCTCCCCGGAACCGATCGCCTCCATGCCCCGCCGGATCTCGTTCCGGAGAGCATCGTCGAAGGGCAACCACCATTGTTCGTACGCCGACAGCCGGTCCGAGCGCATACACGCCTGCGGGAAGTCGGCGATCTCGCGAGCCAGCGTCATCGCGGACTCCAGCGCCTGGCCGGGTTCGACCAGTCGGTTCGCCAGTCCGAAGCCGAACGCCTCCTCGCCGGAGACCGGACGGCCGGTCAGGATCAGGTCCATGGCCCGGCCATGCCCGATCAGGCGGGGGAGCCGGATCGTCCCGAGGTCCACGAGCGGCACGCCGAACCGCCGGTCGAAGAACCCGAACACCGCGTTCCGGGCGGCCACCCGCAGGTCGCACCACAGTGCCAGCTCCAGCCCACCGGCGACCGCGTAGCCCTCCACGGCCGCGATGACGGGCTTGGAGAGGAGCAGCCGCGTCGGGCCGAGCGGGCCATCGCCGTCCTCCGCGATCCGGTGCGTCTCGCCCCGGGCCAGCGCCTTCAGGTCGGCGCCCGCGCAGAACGTGCCCTCGGCCCCGGCCAGGACGGCGACCGACGCGACCTCGTCGGCATCGAAGGCCCGGAACGCGTCGGCGAGCAGCGCCGCGGTCTCGGGGTCGATGGCGTTGCGAACCTCCGGCCGGTCGATCGTGACCACCGTGACCGGGCCGTCGGCCTCGAGGCGAACCTTGGGGCGCTGGCCACCGGATCCGGACATGGCCAGCCCCTCAAGCACGTATGGCGCCATACGTATGGCGCCATACCTCGCAGGGACCGGCCGGCTCAACCGGTCGCCCAGGGCCCGGCTCGTCGTCGATGTCCCCGTCCTTGGCGTCCTCCGGCATGCGATCCCTCCTCCTCGCCGGCGTATGGTCGAAGCGTGCGCGGAGCCCATGGTATGCCGACCGGCGCGAGCCCGTCCCCTTCGCTTGGTGCTGGTTTCGGCCGTATCGCCCGCAGACCCGCGAGCACGAATCCGTGCTTGGAGTGCTTGAAAGCCCCTCACGAAGCGCCGAGAATCATCGGCGGGGTCGTGAAGGGGACGGCCTCGAAACGTATCCGGGTCCCGAGCGACGCTCGGCCCGGCCCGAGCGCGATGAGGAGGTGACCGGATGGCGGACAAATACGAGGGCTATTGCGTGAAGTGCAAGGCCAAGCGCGAGTTCGAGGGCGAGGTAGTCACGCTCAAGAACGGACGGCGTGCCGCGAAGGGCAAGTGCCCGGTGTGCGGAACGACCGTGATGCGCATCCTCGGCAAGTAGCGGCCACCCGGTCGCGTACGGTCCCGTAGTCGAACAGCCGTCCTTCAGGGGCGGCTGTTCGAATCGCTTCCCCTCCGGCCGGCCTAACGACGAGCGAACGTCAGCCTCGAGGCCGGATCAGCTCGCTCGCGGCGAACATCGGCAGCGCGGTGATCTTCTGATGCCGGCGGGCGAGCTCGGCCAACGAGGTCCGTTCGAACACCTGCCGGATGGCCACGAACACGTCTCCCCACAGCTCCTGAAGGCCGCACATCGAATCCTGGAAGCACGTGTGGTCCTCTTCCTGCAGGCAGAACATGGGGTACATCGGGCCCTCGATGGCGTCGACGATGTCGGCCATGAAGATCTGCCCCGGGTCCTTCGACAAGCGGCATCCCCCGCCGGCGCCGCGGAAGCTTTCGACCAGGCCCGCTTTGTGGAGCGCGCCCAGCTGCTGCTCGAGGAAGCGGAGCGGGATGTGCTGGGATGCGGCGATGGAACGGGCCGGGATCAGATCGTCTCCCACCTTGGCGCGTCGAAGAGCGAGCTCGATCATGGCCCGCATCGCGTACTCGGTTTTCTGAGAGACCTTCAGCATCGCTCCGACTCCACCTCCACGGTAGCCCCGGGCCGGTGGGTCGTCAATCGGCCGTCCGCGGGCGCTTGGGCCCGCTAGACGGTCCGCATCCTTCGCCGGCGCTCCTCGGGCTCGTCGCCGTCCTCGGGCTCGGCGCCATCCGCCGCGGGTGTCGAAGGGGGGCCGTTCGGCGCCGCGGTCGGCGCCTCCGGTGCGGGAAGAGGAGGCACCACCGGTTGCTCGGCCTCGATCTCCCGTTCGACCATCGACTCGACGGGCGGCGGCCACTGTGAGCGCGTGTCCCAGAAGAACAAGAACAGCACCTTGACCGCCGCCACGGCCGGAACGATCAGCAGCATCCCCCACAGACCGAGCAGGGCGCCTCCGACCAGCAGGGACAGCAGGACGGTGACCGGATGCATGCGCGAGGCCCGGCTGAGCAGACGGGGGCTCAGCAGCCGCTGGTCGAGCTGCTGCACAAGGATCAGCACGATCACGGACGCGAGGGCCAGCCGCCAGCCCCCCGGAGTATGAAACAACCCCAGGCCGTGCCGGCTCGACGTCAGCGCGACGAACAGCACTGGGATCGCGGCGATCACCGTTCCGATCAGAGGGACCAGCGCGAAGAGACCGGTGATGGCCCCGAGCAACGCGAAGTACGGCAGCCCGATGATGTAGAAGCCGGCCATCGAGACCAGGCCGATGATGAGCGCGGCGATGAGCTGGCCGCGGAAGAACCCTCCCACGGTGGCCCCGACCCGGCCGGCCACCTCGTTGACCTCCTCCCGCCGGGTGGCGGGGATGAGCCCTTCGGCCCCCCGCCGGATCTTGGGCAGGTCGACCAGCAGGTAGAACGCGATCAGGGGGCCGAGGACCAGCACGAACGCCAGCCGAACCACGCCTGACGTGAACGAGGTGAGGCGCCCGAAGAAGTTGAAGGCGCTCCCCTTGCCCGGCTCGAACGCCGCGAGGACCGACTTCGCGTCCAGGTTCAGCCCGAGCCGGTCCGATACGGATTGCAGCCAGCTCTGGGCCCGGCTGAGCAGCGCGGGAACCCCGTGCACGAACTGCGTCACCTGGTGCGTCACCACGACGCTCAGGTAGGCGATCGCCGTGCCGATCGCGGTCAGCACCACGAGGTAGACGAGCAGGGTACCCCAGATGCGGGGGACCCTGCGGCGCTGGAGCTCGTTGACCAGCGGGTTCAGCAGGTACACGACGATCAGGGCAACCACGATCGGCGGGAAGATGACCCGGATCGGGTACAGGGCGTAGCGGTACACCACCCACAGGAGGATCAGGACCCCGATCACCGACCATGCCAGCAGGCCCCATCGGGCCGCGCGCGCGACGAACGGGTTCGAGAGGAACGGGCCGCGGTCCCGGTTCTCCGCCACGGGGGCAGCTTACGCTCGAAACCCGTCGCGGTCGCCACCTTCGAGCGCGTTTCGGCGTGGGTAGAGTTGCCGCCATGGTGCCGTCTCGCATCCTCGTCCGCGAGCGCCTGTGACCGGCCGGCCGGTCGTCGTCGCTTCGAACCGGGGACCGGTTTCGTTCGTCCGGGACCCCGTCTCCGGAGAGGTCTCGGCGCGTCGGGGGGCGGGGGGGCTGGTCACCGCGCTGGGTGGGGCACTCCGGATCGCCGGAGGGACGTGGATCGCCGCGGCCATGTCCGACGAGGACCGCGCGCACGCACTCCGGGGCGGGGCGGATCTCGACGACGCCGGCTTTCGTCTTCGCTCTCTCGCGTTCGACCCGGTCCGGTACGACGACTTCTACAACTCCATCTCGAACGGCGTGCTGTGGTTCACCCATCATCTGCTGTGGGAGCCGGCCCGGACGCCGCGGTTCGACGAGCGGACGTTCTCGGCCTGGGAGTCCTACCGGGCGGTCAACGCCGGGTTCGCCGACGCGCTGGCCGAGGCCGGAGACGATCCGGCCTTCCTCGTGCAGGACTACCACCTCGCGCTCGTGCCGGCGATGCTCCGCGAACGCGTCCCGAGTGCGCGGATCGCCCACTTCAGCCACATCCCGTTCGCCGCCCCCGGCTTCTTCCGGATCCTGCCGCAACGCATCCGTACCGAGGTGCTGCGCGGGCTGCTTGGCGCCAACGTCCTGGGCTTCCAGGCTCGCATGTGGGCCGACAACTTCCTTCTGTGCTGCCGGGACCTGGACGGCGCACGGGTGAACCTGACGCGGCGGACGATCCGGTGGGAGGGCAGGGAGGTCCGCGTCAGGATCAACCCTATCTCGATCGAGGTCGAACCCCTCCGGGAGGTCGCCCGCTCACCGGAGGTGGCGAACCGCAAGCGACGGATCGCGCGATCACGGGGCGACCGCCGCCTGCTGCTCCGGGTCGACCGCGCGGAGCTCTCCAAGAACATCCTCCGTGGGTTCCTCGCCTACGAGCTGTTCCTCCGCCGCCACCCGGAGTGGCGCGGCCGCGTGGTGTTCCTGGCGCTCCTCAACCCGTCACGCGAGGCGATCCCCGAGTACCGGACCTATCTGGACGAGTGCCTGGAGATCGTCGGCCGCATCAACGAGGAGTTCGGGGACCGACACCGGATGCCGATCGTCACGTCGGTGAAGGACGACTTCCCGCTCTCCGTGGCCGCGTACACCATGTACGACGCCCTCATGGTCAACCCGGTCCTGGACGGGATGAACCTGGTGGCCAAAGAGGGGCCCATCCTGAACCGACGGCGGGGAGCGCTGATCCTGTCCACGAACGCCGGGGCGTTCGACGAGCTCGGGCGCCACGCGATCCCGGTGGATCCGTTCGACCTCCTCGACCAGGCCGAGGCCATCCGCCGGGCGCTGGAGATGCCGGCGGACGAACGCGCACGGCGGGCCAGGGGGCTCCGGGCGGCCGTGCGCCGCAACCCGCTGGACCGATGGGTGCGTTCGCAGCTCGACGACCTCGAACGAACCTGACCCCCGTTTCAGTCAGCCGCCAGCGGACCCAGGAACTCGAGCAGTGCAGCCGGGCCGTTGACCGCGACGTCGGCCGCTACCAGCAGCTCACCGGGAGTCTCCGGCAGACGCACCGCGACCTTCAGTGTCGGGACGCCCCCTGCTCGGAGGCGGTCCAGTGCCGCGAACGCCTCGAGGTCGGCCACGTCGTCTCCCGCGTACAGACAGGCGGCCAGGGCGTGGATCGACGCTTCGCGCTCGATCAACGCTCCCTTCCCGGGGGCGTGTTTCGGCGCGAGCTCCAGGACCATCTTGCCGGTGAGGACCGACAGGCCGAACCGAGCCGCCAGCCCGGACAGCCGGTGGCGCAGCACGCGTTCGGCCGACTGGGGGATCGGCGCGCTCCGGTAGTGGAGGGCCAGCGAGTGGTGCTTGTCCTCGACCCACACGCCGGGGATCGAGGCGGCCACGATCTCTGCGTCGGGTAGCGCGGCTCGGAGTGTCGGATCGGCCTCGGTCTCGTCGAGCCCGTACACACCGAACACCCTCACGGCCGGCGTCCCGATCCACTGCCGGATGTCGGACGCGCGCCGGCCGGACACGATGGCCACCAACTCGAACTTTGCCGCCAGTCTGGCCAGGAGCGCCGGAGCCTTCGACAGCGGCCGGGCGAGCTCGGGGCGAGCCACGATCGGGGCCAGTGTGCCGTCGAAGTCCAGGAAGAGGCCCGCGCGGGAACGGCGTTCGAGAAGTGGGACGAGCTCGGCTGCGGCTGTCTGCGCTTGATCCGTCAGGGGCTCGAAGAGGCCGAGATGAAGTCCGAGCCGAGGATCACGGTCACGTCGGCCGTAGAGCTCAGGCTCGTGGGGGCGACCTTGAGCTGGGCTCGGGGGAAGTAGTGCTGCTGGAGGTACGTGGCGGCGTTCTTGAAGGCCGCCTTGTAGTAGACGATCGTCGCGGCGATCGCGGGCCGCTGATCGCCGGGCAGCTGAACCTTGTAGCCGGCGCTCTGCAGGGTCTGCGTCGTGCTGGTGGCCAGGCCGACCTTCGACGTCCCGTTCAGGACCTTGACAGTGACCCCGGTGATCTGCGGGGAGGCGCTCGGGGTCGGGCTCGGGCTGCTGCGGCTGGGGGTCGGGCTCACGCTCGGGGAGGGGCTGACGTGGACCTTCGGCCGGGCGGTGACCACGTCTTGGCTCGCGTTGACCGGGAAGGCCTTCTTCAGCGCGACCACGCCGAGGACGACCGCGGCCACGAGGATGATCGCCCGGAGCGTCGACGTGCCCATCGAGAGGTACCAGCTCCTCTTCGTCGGTGGTTCGTGGTTCCCGGTCATCTTCACGTGCGCCGTACACAACGATGCGGCGGTCAGCCGCTCTGGCCGAGCCTCCGCGCGAACCGCTTCTTCCTCCGCGCCTCCCGAAGGCGACGGAGCCGCTGGACCAGCACCGGATCGTACTGCAGGGCCTCGGGCCGGTCGATCAGCCGGTTCAGCAGCTGATAATAACGTGCCGGAGACAGGCCGAACCGCTCGCGCACCGCACCGGCCTTGGAGGGTGAGGTCGAAGGCCACGCCCGCTCGAAATCGAGGACGCCGTGCCAGTCTTCCCTGGTCGTTTCGGCGTCGTCGGTCGGGTCACGCAACATGTGGTGTCCGGTCCGGACAGTACCACGAGATGCTGGGCCGCTTACGGATACAGACCGCGGGTCATATGGGCCTCGGCGACCCGCTGGACACCGAGCATCGTGGCGGCGGTGCGCATCCGGATCTTCCGTTCCTCGGCCAGGGCCAGAACGTCGACGTAGGACTGCTCCATGATCCGGCGGAGGCGTTCGTTCACCTCGTCCTCGGTCCAGTAGTAGGCCTGAAGGTCCTGGACCCACTCGAAGTACGAGACCGTCACCCCGCCGGCGTTGGCCAGGATGTCGGGGACGACGGGGATGCCGCGGTCCTCGAAGATGTCGTCGGCCTCGGGCAGCGTCGGCCCGTTCGCCGCCTCCACGATCACGGTCGCCTTCACATCTTCCGCGTTCTGCGCGGTGAGCACGCCCTCCAGCGCGGCCGGGATCAGGACGTCGCACTCGAGCGTCAGGAGCTGGTCGTTCGTCACGGTCTCGCCGCCCTCGTAGCCGACCACCGAGCCCGAATCGCGGGCGTGCGCGCGCAGGGCCCCCGGGTTGAGCCCCTCCGGGTTGTAGATCCCGCCCTTGACGTCCGAGACGCCGACCACCGTACAGCCCTGTTCGTTCATGAGATCGACCGTCCCGCCGCCCACGTTGCCGAACCCCTGCACCACGATCCGGGCGTCCTCGACCGACATCCCCCGATGCTTGAGGGTGGCCAGCGTGGTGTAGGTGACCCCGCGAGCGGTGGCCAGCGGCCGGCCCGCGGAGCCGCCGATCGCCATCGGCTTGCCGGTCACCACGCCCGGGACCGAGTAGCCCTCCCGGGTCGAATACGTATCCATGATCCATGCCATGATCTGCGGGTTCGTGCCCAGATCGGGAGCGGGGATGTCTTTCTCCGGGCCGATGAACGGCAGGATCTCGTTGGCGAAGCGGCGGGTCATGCGCTGGAGTTCGTTCTGGGACATGACATTCGGGTCGCAGAGCACGCCTCCCTTCGCGCCACCGAATGGGATCCCCACCACCGCACACTTCCATGTCATCCACATGGCCAGGGCCTTCACCTCGTCCAGGTTGACCTGCGGGTGGTAGCGGATGCCGCCCTTCGACGGGCCGCGGGACGTGTTGTGGTGGACCCGGTAGCCCTTGAAGACCCTGATCGTCCCGTCGTCCATGCGGGTCGGTACGGCGACCTCCAGCGCCCGCCTCGGCGTCCGGAGGATCTCGAGGACGCCCGGGTCGAGGTTCAACTCACGGGCCGCGTCCTCCAGCTGCTGGAGCGCGACCTCCCACGGTGATGTGTTCTCCACAGCGTTCGACTCCTTCACGTCCGGCTCCCATCCAGGAGCCTCGCCGGAGGCTCCGTGCAGGGGGCCCATAGTAGCCCCGCGGTCTGCCCGGAAGCATCGTTCCCGTCCGGATGAAAGGATGGACGCGAACGCTGCGTTGTGGAACAGGGAAGCTCGAGGAGGGAGGCGCTCCATGGAGGACAAGGAAGTCATCGACCGCATCAACGGCCTCGCCGACGAGGAGCACGCGCTCTTCGAGAAGGAGTCCGCAGGCACGATCAGCCGGGCCGAACGCACGAGGCTCACCGAGATCGGGCTCCAGCTGGACCAGTGCTGGGACCTGCTGCACCAGCGGCGGGCGCGCCGGAACGCAGGGCTCGATCCCGACCAGGCCTCGATCCGGGATGTCACGACCGTCGAGGGGTACGTGGACTAAGAGGGGACCATTGGGACGCGGGCACGGGGAGTCGAGGCGCGAGCGAAGGAGCCAATGCGGTGAGCGACGAGTTCGACGTGGTGGTGATCGGGGCGGGACCGCCCGGGGAGAACGCGGCCGGGCGAGCCAGGGAGCACGGTCTCACGGCGGCCATCGTTGAGGAGCGGCTGGTCGGCGGGGAGTGTTCCTTCTACGGCTGCGTGCCATCCAAGACGCTGATCCGGCCCGGCGACGTCCTCGCCGCCGCCCGGCGCGTCCCCGGCGCGGCGGAGGCGATCACCGGCCGGCTGGACGTGGCCGCCGCGCTGGCCCAGCGGGACTACATGACCAGCGACTGGAGCGACCGCACGCAGACGCCGTGGCTGGACTCGGTCGGCATCACGCTGTACCGAGGTCACGGCCGGTTGGCTGGCGAGCGCTCCGTTGCGGTGGAGATGAAGGACGGGAGCGGGGTTCGAACCGTGACCGCCCGGAAGGCGGTCGTGGTGTCGTGCGGGACCGACCCGTTCCTCCCGCCCATCGATGGGCTGTCCGATGCCAAGCCCTGGAACAACCAGGACGCCACGGCGGTCAAGGAGATCCCCCGGCGGTTCCTGGTGCTGGGAGGCGGCCCGATCGGCACCGAGCTGGCCCAGGTCTTCCGGCGGCTCGGCAGCGAGGAGGTCACGATCGTCGAAGGCCAGCCGCGGCTGCTCTCCCGCGAGGAGCCGTTCGCCGGCGAACAGGTGGCGAAGGCGTTCGAGGCCGAAGGCATCGCGGTAGTCCTGGGCGCGAAGGTCGTCGCGGTCCGGCGGGAGCCGCCCGACGGGCCCGTCACCGCCACGCTCGACGGCGGCGAACAGGTCCAAGCCGACGAGATCCTGGTCGCGGTGGGGCGGCGGCCCCGGACGAACGACATCGGCCTGGAGATGGTCGGGCTGGAGGAGCTTCGCGGGAAGTACCTCGCCGTGGACGAGCGGTTGCGGGTGAGAGGCACCGGGGGTGACTGGCTCTACGCGGTGGGCGACGTGAACGGCCTCGCGCTGCTCACCCACATGGGCAAGTACCAGGGGCGGCTGTTCGGTGACATCGTGGCCGGGAAGGACGTGGTCGACATCGCCGACCACGGCATCATCCCGCGGGTGACGTTCACCGACCCCCAGGTGGCCGCGGTGGGCCTGACCGAAGCCGACGCCCGGACCGAAGGGATCGACGCGCGGGTGGTGACCACCCCCACCGGAGGCGTGGCGGGCGCGTACACCCGCGGCAACGGTATCGAGGGCACGTGCCAGATCGTGATCGACGTGGCCCGCCGGGTCATCGTCGGTGCGACGTTCACCGGCCCGGACGTCCAGGAGATCGTGCATGCCGCGACCATCGCCATCGCCGGGAAGGTCACGCTGGACGCGCTGTGGCACGCAGTGCCGTCGTTCCCGACCGTGAGCGAGGTCTGGCTCCGGTTGCTCGAGACCTACGGGATATGACCTGGAGGCGTCGCGTGAAGGGCCGCGTCGTCCGTTTCGGCGCGGTCCAGCGGGTGGAGGGAGAGGTGGATCGCCGTCCAGACCGTCTGCGCGAACGGGTAGAAGAGCACCGGGCCGAGCAGGCCGACGACGAGCCCCGCCGCCACGAACGGCCACCAGCTGGTGTCCGGGTGCCCGGCCAGCAGCCCGATGTAGACGAACAGCAGGACGGCAACCAGGCCTTCGCAGACGCCGAAGTTCACGACGTATGCGCCCAGGAAGAAGCCCTCTTCCCGTTCGAACTTGACGCCGCACCGCGGGCACCGTTCGGCCAGTCCCAGGTAGCCATGGGGAAACAGACCGCGTGACCCGCATCTTGGGCACCGCCGGCGCAGGCCGCGCCAGAGCAGGAGAGCGATCGGAGGCGGCTTCGACACGCGGGCTGAAGCGCTCACGCTCACCCCGAGTCGCCGGCAGCGTCGCGCGCCCACCTGCCGAACGCGCCCCAGAACGGGTCCAGGCCCGGATGGGTGATCGCCACCTCTCCGCCCTCCTCGACCAGGACCAGGCCCGAGTCCGGCTCGGTGACCTCGCCGACCACCGCGGCGTCGATCCCTTCGGCGCCGAGCGCCTCGACGAACGCGTCGGCGCGGCGCGGGCGGACGGTGGCCAGCAGCGTCCCCTCGGAGATCGAGATGTAGGGATCCATGCCCGTCGCCGCACAGACCGCCTCGACCTCGGGCCGGACCGGGATCGCGCCCTTCTCGATGCGCATGCCGACCCGGGACGCCGTGGCCACCTCGACCAGCCCGCCGAGCACGCCGCCTTCCGTCGCGTCGTGCATCGACGTCACCCCTCCGTCCCGGAGGCCGAACGCCGAAGCGACGCGTGCGTCCGGTACCACGGTCATGAGGTCGAACAACCCGTCGGCCGCCTTCGCGGTCACCTCTCCGACCTCGTGGGCCAGCCGCTCCGGGAAGGTCGCGCCGAAGAGCGCGGTGGCCTCGATCGCGGCCCCCTTCGTCACCACCACCAGGTCCCCCGGCTCGGCCATGGCCGGCGTGACGTATGCGTCATCGGCGCCCACGGCCATGCACGACGCCCCACCCACCATCGGCCACGCGCACCCGTCGTACCGCCCGGTGTGGCCGGTGACGATGGCGATCCCGAGCTCCTCGCAGGCCCGGGCGTACGCGGTCCACAGCAGCTCCAGGTCGTGGTCCGGCAGGTCGGGCGGAAGGTTCAGGTCGACCGTCATCCACCGGAGCGGCAGCCCGCTGGTGGCGGCGTCCGACGCGAGGATGTGCACGGCGAACCACGCCGCCCGCTCCCAGCCATAGGCCGGCACGACGAATACCGGATCGGCGGTCAGAGCCATGACCACACCGGGAGCCAGCCGCACGACGCCGGTGTCCATGCCGTGCGTCGGCCCTACCAGCACGTCGGGGTCCCGCGCGCCCAGGCGTCGGAGGATCACCTGCTCGAAGACCGACGAGGTGACCTTTCCGGTTCGCTGTTCCGCTTCAGGCACGTCGACCCCTCCCTTCGCCGGCATTATCCGGATCAGGTTC
>DHWS01000002.1:0-132 GCA_002413305.1 Actinobacteria bacterium UBA5176
GGGGCGGTCGCCCGCAACCGGGTCCGGCGCCGCCTGCGAGCCGCGCTGGGCCACCACACCGACGAGCTCCGACCGGGGGCCGCGTACCTCGTCGGCGCCGGCGCCGAGACGCTGACGATGCCCTTCGACGAG
>DHWS01000002.1:335-1395 GCA_002413305.1 Actinobacteria bacterium UBA5176
CGGCCCGGGTGCTCATGGCGCCGATCCGAGCCTGGCGGGTCGTGAGCAGCCGACTCCCCCCACGCTGCCGGTTCTATCCGTCGTGCTCGGCCTATGCGCTCGAGGCGCTCGCCGAGCACGGTGCGGCTCGCGGCGCCTGGCTGGCCACTCGGCGGGTGAGCCGCTGCCATCCGTGGCACACCGGTGGCCTCGACCCGGTCCCGCCATCGAACAGACGTTCCCATCGCGCGGTTCCCAGCCGCGCCGCGACCTCCTGAGAGGCAGCAATGCACATCCCGGTCCTGGCCGCCTCCGGCAGCGTGTTCGACCCGATCTACAACGCCTTAGGCGCGGTGCTGGCGTTCTTCTACTCGCTGGTCCCGAACCTCGGCGTCGCCATCATCTTGATGACCTTCGCCGTGATGCTCGTGCTCTACCCGCTCACGGCCAAGCAGGCGAAGTCGATGCTCGCCATGCAGCGGGTCCAGCCCGAGATCAAGAAGCTCCAGGCGAAATACAAGGGCGACCGCCAGAAGCTCAACGAAGAGGTCATGAAGTTCTACCAAGAGAACAAGATCAACCCGCTCGCCGGGTGCTTGCCGCTCGTGGTGCAACTCCCGATCTTCTTCGCCCTCTTCCGCGTCCTCCGGGACCCCTATAAGCACATCCCCAAGAAGGGCTCGTTCGCGGGCCTGTACCAGGCCTTCTGCGACCACGCCAACAACGTCCTCCACAAGTCGTGCACCACCTCCAACCTCACCCACCTCAAGTTCCTCAGCATCGACCTCCAGAAGACCGCCACCGACCCCCACGGCAGCGTGTGGGCCGCGATCCCGTTCTTCATCCTGGTGGCCCTGGTGGTGGTCACCGGCTACCTGCAGACCAAGCAGGCCCAGTCGCGCACCCCGCAGACGAACAAGCAGATGGGCACGATCATGAAGATCCTGCCCGTCTTCTTCGGGCTCATCTCGCTGAGCTTCCCGGCCGGTCTGGTCCTGTACTTCTTCATCAGCAACACCTGGCGAGTCGGCCAGCAAGAGGTGATCTTCCGCCGGATCGGGTCGGCGGCCGGCCCCGCGCC
>DHWS01000002.1:1588-2280 GCA_002413305.1 Actinobacteria bacterium UBA5176
GCGCCGGTTCCGCAACGGGAACGCAGCGGCGGGCTGCGGGGGTTCTTCCAGCTGCCACCGCCGCCCCCTGAAGGCAACGGCGGCGGCCGGCCCCCGGGCACCACGCGACCCTCACCGGCCGGATCCGGGGCACGAAGCTCCGGGGCCAAGCCCGGCGGAGCGGCGGCCGGACGGCCACCTCCCCAACGACGGCGGAGCTCGAAGAAGAAGCGGAAGCGCTGAGCGGAGCCGGCGATGGAATGGGTAGAAACCACGGGAAAGACCGTGGCCGACGCGCTCGACGCGGCGCTTGACACCCTCGGGGTGGACGACGACGAGGTCGAGTACGAGGTGCTGGAGGAGGGCCGCGGGGGCTTCCTCGGTCGGCGCGAAGCACGGGTTCGGGCCCGGGTCCGGCCCATCTCCCGGGAAAAGCCCGGTGAGCGGCAGCGGCGGTCCCGGCGAGGGCGAGACGGAGCCCCCGGCGGACGTCCGGCGAAGACGCCCGCCACGTCGACCGGGAGCGACGGCCGGGGACGGGGCGGCGGGGGTCAGCGGTCACGGCCCCGTCGACGTCAGGGTGGAGAGCGAGCGCCGAGGGCCAGCGCCCCGAGCGGCGCCAGGAAGGAATCGACGATGGAGGAAACGGTGAGCGAGGTCTCGGTGGAAGAACAGGCGCATGAGGCGGAAACCTTCACCCGGGGGCTCGTCGA
>DHWS01000002.1:2507-2908 GCA_002413305.1 Actinobacteria bacterium UBA5176
CGACCTCGGGCTGCTCGTCGGGCCTCGAGGCGCCACCCTGCAGGCGATCGAGGAGCTGGTGCGGACCGTCGTCCAACGGCGGACGGAGGGGCACGGCACCCGGATCAACGTCGATGTGGCCGGATACCGGGCCCGCCGACGCGAAGCGCTCGCCCATTTCGCCGAGGAGCTGGCCGGCAAGGTCCGGGAGAGCGGGAAGGACCAGGCGCTGGAGCCGATGCCGCCCGCGGACCGCAAGGTCGTGCACGACACCATTGCGGAGCTCGAGGGCGTGACGACGATGTCGGAGGGCGAGGAGCCCCTCCGCCGCGTGGTGGTGCGCCCAGCCTGAACGGATCGATCGGGGACCGCCTCCGGCCCGTCCTGACCCGGGCCCAGGAGCTCGGATTCGTCGGGCCGGG
>DHWS01000002.1:3174-3366 GCA_002413305.1 Actinobacteria bacterium UBA5176
TCGTTCCTCGATCTCGGCTCCGGCGGGGGCCTGCCGGGGCTCGTCCTGGCGTTGCGCTGGCCGGAGGCCCGGGGCGTGCTGCTCGACGCGGGCCGCCGCCGGGGGGAGCACCTCGAGGCCGCCTGTCGGGAGCTGGGCCTCGCGGACCGGGTCGCGGTGGTCGTGGCCCGAGCCGAGGACGCGGGCCGGAAC
>DHWS01000033.1 GCA_002413305.1 Actinobacteria bacterium UBA5176
ACCGGCGAGTGACGAAGGGGTAGGCCGCGGTAGCTGCAGCCGACCACCCACTCGAACTCCTCCGGGAACCAGGACGGGCGCCGCTCCCAGGCAGGCAGAACAGCGCCTCCGGCCCCCAGGATCCCCGGGTCGCGATACGCGCGGGATAGTTGCTCGATCCAGCTTGGCGCGGCCACGGCGTCGTCGTCGACAAACGCGACGACGTCTCCCCGGCCGGCGCGCACGCCGCTGTTGCGCGCTCCGGCGAGGCCTCGCTCCTCCCGGTTCTCGATCGTCAACACGTCCGGCGCCTGCGCGCGCACCCAATCGAGCAGCTGCGGGTTGTGATCGACGACGACGATCACCTCATGCGGAGCGCGGGACTGGTGACGGAGTGACTCCAGCGCATCAAGCAGCTCGGGTCCGCGCGCGCGCGTGTACGCGCATACGACCACCGAGATGGTCGGGGCGGGACCCACTGCCTCAGCAGCGCCCAGGGCTGCCTCAGCAGCCGGCATCAGCGATCTCCTCGCGGTCGTGATGGCCGTTCGAGCTCACCGCTAGCGTCGATCCCGGTGAGCTGCTTCGGCGGTCGTGACCAGAGCGTCGATCCCGGCTCAGCGCTAGCGTCGATCCCGGTGAGCTGCTTCGGCGGTCGTGACCCGAGCGTCGATCCCAACCCGCGGCCCGACGATCGTGCTGCGATCGTCGATCCCGCGGCCCGACGATCGTGCTGCGATCGTCGATCCTCAAGCGGGCGGCTTCCGCGGCCGGACCCCCGCGAAGCGATCGCCGCCACTCGCGAATGATTGTCCGGAGCACCCGGAAGCCGTCCCGGAAGATCTTGAGATGGCTCTGGCCGTGGATGCGGCGGGCCTCGTGGCTCGCCACCTCGGCCACCCGCATGCCGGCCGCGAGCACTCGGACGTTCATCAGGGTCTCGATCTCGAACCCGTCAGCCTCCCCGTCTATGACCGGGAGCACGTGCCTCCAGAAGGCGTTGTAGCCATAGCAGAGGTCGGAGTAGCGCCCGCCGAATGCGACCCGGACGAGCCGCTGCAGCCCCCAGTTGCCGGTGCGACGGATGAGGCCCATGTCGGTTGTGCCGCCCCCTTGGACGAAGCGCGACCCCTTGGCGAAGTCCGCTCCCGCCAGAAGGCATCCGACGAAGGCGGGGATCTCCGCCGGGTCGTTCGAGCCATCGGCGTCGAGAGTGACGATGATGTCCTCCCGCGCGGCCGAGAAGCCGGTCCGAAGCGCCACACCCTTGCCCGGCCGGAGCTCGCGGACGACGCGGATCTCAGGCAGCAGCGTCCGCGCCACCTCCACCGTCCCGTCCTCCGACCCTCCGTCGACCAGCACGACCTCGTCGACCCAGTGCGGGACCTGAGGCAGGACATGGGGCAGGTTGCGCGCCTCATTCAGCGCAGGAATGACCACGCTTACCGTCACATCACGAAACGGAACGTGTCCGCCGAGCCGATCGTCCCGACTCGCCCCGGGCGTGCCTACGGCACGATCTCGGGCCATCCCACCGTTCCCGTTCTGACCAGACCCGTTCTGCCCCGAGTTTCCTTGCTGCCTAGTGAGCCCTGCTTGCCCGGTCGGCTTGGCGCCCATCATCGCCATGCTAGGGGTTGGTGCCGAGGTTGGCGCCGCTCGAGTTGTGACTGGATCCGCAACATTGTCGCCATTGCCAGGAGCTGACTGGACTGTCAGCGGCGTGCCTGGCGATACGGGTAAAGCGAGACGTCCGAACTACCGCTTGTCTTCCCCAGACGTCCGACTGCCTCTTGTCTTCCCCCGACGTCCGATTACCTCTTGTCTTTCCCAGTTGTATCTGGCCACTATTGTTGTATCTGGCCACTATTTGGGGCTAGTTTGTGCGTGCTTAGATTGGAATTTCTTGGAGTTTGCGGTAGGCGGATCCACGCAAAATCAATTAGGTCTGCCCTGTTCCGTTTGTCCATCGGGGAAGAATCTCGTTTCCCGGGTTCCCGGGTTGTTTGGATTCACCGAAAATGCGTACAATTCACGCTGCGGCATTTGTCCATTGGGGGGCAATTTCGTTCCCGGGCGTATGTTCATGCAGGACTGGCCGAAGGACCACTGGCGGGTTCCGCGCTTCCATCAAATGGGAGCGCGAAGCGCATGAGGGCAACCGCTCATTCCAGTGGTGAAGCCGAGCGGGGTCTAGCGCGAGACTCCGACATTGCGCCGGGCATCGTCAACCGGCTGCAGTTCGGGATCATTGTCACCGACTCGAGCCGAGCAGTGATCGAGGCGAACGAGACTGCGAGGCAGATGGTCATTGCGGCTCACGGGCAGTGGCCCGAGGGCGCCACCTGCTGTTCGCTGTTCGGTTGTCTCCGCCGAGAGCCAATCGCCCGGCACTGCATCACCAAGCTGGCGGCTCGCTCTCAGGGGCCCCTGCCGGAAATCCGCGTCGATCTCCCTCCCGAGCGACCGTCGAGCGCCGTTTGGATCACCGCCGCCCGAGTCGGGCGGGATGGCTCCCAGGTCGTCATTCACCTACGCCCGGCCGCAGTCCGCGATCGACGCCGTCGCACCCAGCCCCATTGGATGGCAAAGCCTCGCCTTCGGATTCGCGCCCTCGGCCGGACCCGGGTCGAGACAGAGGAGATCGCGATCGAGGGTGACTGGCTCATGCAGCGGCCTGGCAAGCTGCTCAAATACCTAGTCTGCCAGCGGGGTCGGCCGGCACACGTCGATGAGATCGTCGACGCCCTGTGGTCCGGCGCGGGCATCACGGGCCGCAACATCGCGCACCATTACGTCCATGCCCTACGGGAGCGGGTTGAGCCCAGCCGATCTCCACACACGCCCTCCCTCTTCATCATCTCCGCTGGCAGCACCTACTCGCTCGACCCTCGTGTGGCTGTCGATGTGGATGAGTTCGAGGACCTTGTGTCTGTCGGCCTGGGGAATTCCGCCGAGTCAGCGGAGGGACAGGTGTCGGCCGTGGACTGCCTGGAGCAGGCGATGAACCTGTACGAAGGAGACCTCATTTCTGATGAGCCGTTCGCCGAATGGGCCTTCGCCGAGCGGGAGGCGATGCGAAGCCTCGCCTGGAAGGCGCTGAGTCGTCTGGTCGAGCACCATCTGAAGCATGGCGATCTGCCTGCGGCGACCACGCAACTTGAGCGGGTCGCCGAGCTGCGGCCTCTTGATGATGATGTCCAGCGACGGCTGATTGGCCTCTTTCTCCAGCAAGGGCGCCACAGCGACGCTTCGCGACGCTTCGCGACCTTCCGGCAGCGGATGCTGGACCAGTTCGGGCAGGAGCCCGGGTTCAGCCTCACCGAACTCGCCAGCAACCAGGGGCAAGCGGAAGCAAGACTGTAAGGGAAATCCCCGGCGTTGGTCTCGGCTATCGCGTGCCTTCCTTCTACTGGTGGATCAGCCGAGCCGACTGACTGTTTATGTAGAGCGAATTCAGGGTCGTGGGCGCGCCGCAGTTCGGATCCCCGAACACCTTCGCGGAGTTCGTTTGCGTTCCCGTGTCGGACAGGAAGGGCAAGACGTCGCCTTGGTAGGAGATGGTCGGATCGCTGCCGTCCGGGCTCGAGCCGCTGAGGTCTTGCAATGCGCTCAATTCCTTCACCTTGACGCCGTTTACGCCTAGCCCCCGGCAGGTTGCTTGCCTGGGCGTCGGCGATCGTCAAGCCCGGGAGCGTCCGGGGCGCGAACCTGTTCCTCTTCAGCTGTTCCTCTTCTGGTCTTCTTCATGATCCGGTTCCCGGGAAGCGAATTGGGCTTGATCTGCCTCCCGTTGAGCCTCCCGGCGGCCCAGACGATGCCTCCGCTCAAGGCGAGAAAGAGCGCGAGCGTTGCCACGACGATGCTGTAGGAAAACCGGACCTTCTTTCATGCATCCTCCGATCCTGAGTTGACTCCCTGCTTGGCTGATCAGCCATCAGGCGCGAGCGCGACCACCGGAATGGCGCGGGTCGTGCGCGCCTGGTAGACGTCGTAGCGTCCGCGGTTGTTCGCATTGACGGCCTCCCAGAGCCGCGTGAAGTCGGGGTCATCCGGCTCGATGACAGTTGCCGTCGCCGACCGGCGGTCGCGGCCGATCTGTACTTCGACCCGCGGCTGCGCGCGCACGTTGTGCAGCCAGCCGGGCGGCCGATCGGACCCGCCGTTGGAGGGGACGACGAGGTACCGTTCACCGTCGCGCGCGTAAACCAGCGCGTTCGTCCGGGTCACGCCGCTGCGCCGCCCGGTCGTGCGCAGCAGCAGCGTCGGCACGCCGAGCATCCCGTGGCCGACGCGACCGTCCGTGCGCTCGTAAAGCGCGGCGTGGAGGCGGAGCGCGCCGCTATAGAGATGATCGGCGATCCCCACCCTGCGCATCATAGATTGTCGATTTGCGGGCCTCCGGTTCGTCTTATAGGCGACCATTCCGAGAAGGAGGAAGCGATGAAGTACATGCTGCTGATCCATCAGGGCACCACCCCGACGCCAGGGTCGGACGAGTGGGAGAGCC
>DHWS01000076.1 GCA_002413305.1 Actinobacteria bacterium UBA5176
ACCTCGTGGGCGCCAGTGGCGGGGCTCCAGTAGACGTCGGCACCGTCGAACCGGGACCGGCGACCGTTCGTCACCGCCTCCTCGTCCGAGACCGGCAGGCCCGGTGACCAGCCGGTCGGCAGCACGTCGCCGAGCTCCCGGTAGTGGAGGTAGATGGCCCCATAGACGACGAACGTCTGTCCGTCGGGCCGAAGCACGATCATGCCGCGTTCGAAGTAGACGGCGGATCCCCACCCGCCCGGGAGTCCCACCAGTTGCAGCGCGAACCCCAGATACATCTGGACGGTCCCGCCGTCGAAGGTCTGTTCGGCCCCGAGCGAGTCCCACTTGTCGAAGATCGGCTGGGGGACGGCGAGTGGCCCCCAGGGACTGTCGAGCGTCGGTTCGGTGATCCTGATCGGATTCCAGCCGGCGGGACCGAGCCGCTGAGACGGGATCGGCTGCTCGATCGCGGTCCTGAGCATGGCTGCGACCTGCTGTGCGACGTCCCCCATGGCGGGTCCCTCCTCGTCGGCGTGGGCGGGCAGGGCCGGAGCATCTCACCGGCGTCGGACCCGAAACAGTCGGCTCATCGGGCGATATCGGGCCCGCCGTTCGGGGGAGGCCTGCCCACGTCGATTCAGGTAGCGGCGAGGCGGTCGGCGTTCCTTCGCCGGTCAGCCGGCCTCGGCTCAGGCGACCCGCTTCTTTGCCTTCGGGATCACCCGGGCGCTCCCGGCCTTCGGCATGAAGAAGCTCTCATGGCCGTCTTCCCACCGGACGTGGAAGTGCTGCCCCTCTATGGACTGTTCGACCTCCAGTATCAGGCCCTCCCGCGAGGCCTGGCCGACCTGCGCAGACGGCACGACCATCCGATCTCCGACCTTGGCCTTCATGCTCCGCACCTCCTTGCATGCACCTTGGTCCGAACGAGGCAGCTCCGCGAACCGCGATGGTCCCTTCGTCCGAGGGACCACCGGCCCGAAACACCGAATGGATCGCTCGATGGACGGCCGGTCACTGGTCCCTCGTGCGGGAGGCCGAGCGACCGTGGCGCCGTGGGACCTCGCCGACGATTCTGGAGGTGGGAGGCGAACGACATGAGGAGATTCGGTCCGGGACGTGTTCACCCGGGACGGGATCTCGGTCCGGGGGGTCGGCGCGGTTCAGGGACGTCGTCCGGGCCGTCCTTGCCTCCGGCCTTCGCCATCCCGGAAACAGAGGAGGGCGCGCCATGGACAGACGGCGGATGCAGACGCTGGAAGCCAAGCGGGGCACGATCGGCCTGAGCGACGACGAAGCCTCTGAACTCGGCCACCTGTTCGCCGAGGCCGCACACAAACCGTACGCGGACGCCGACATGGAGAGGCGGGCCAGAGCAAGGAGGGAGCGATCGCAGGAGGAGCAGAACCTGCCCCGGCGCTGGTCCCCGTTCCGCCTCCGGCGATGGGCGCGGAGCCTGGAGATCGGGCAGACCGCGAGCCTGACCGAGGACGTCGAACGCTACGACAAGGACCGGGTGGATCGGCCGAAGCCATGAGGGTGGACGATGGCCCGAAGCGGCCGCCGCCCGATGATTGGCCGGGCCCGTTGCCGGCGACGGTGAACGTGATGGGAGGCGCGCATGGACGAGATGATGAAGGACGGCGAACTCTTGCTGCGTGAGCGGGCGGTGAGGCGACTCAAGAAGCGCCGGGACTTCGGTGCTCATCTGCTGATGTACACGATGGTCAACGCGTTCCTGGTGGCCATCTGGGCGATGAGCGACCGGCACGGCTTCTTCTGGCCCGTCTTTCCTCTGGCCGGGTGGGGGATCGCGGTGGTCATGAACGCCTGGGATGTCTACCGGAGCGACGAGCCGACTGAGGAGCAGATCAGCCACGAGGTCGACCGCATCAAGAGATCGGCCTGACCGGAACTTCAGCGAAGGAGCAACCGGGCCGGGAGTCCCTTCGGAACCGGGCCGACCGGCCTCAGACTGACAGCGCGCGTTCAGGTTTGCTTGCGTCGTGAACCGTATGAAGGATCGCGTGCCGGCCGAGCACGGCGGGGCCGGCGTGGAGGTAGCGCGGGCCGGCCTCCCGAGCGCGTTCGGCTGGCCCGATGCCCTGGATCTGCTGGCCCGCGCGGGCGCGGGGTCGGTCTTCCTGTACGCCGGGGTCGTGAAGGCGATGGATCGCCAGGCCATGGTGCTCGCCGTCCACGGCTACCGGCTGGCGCCGAAGGCCTTGGAGAAGCCCATCGCCACAGGGCTGCCCTGGCTGGAGATCGCGCTGGGGGCATTCCTGCTGTTGGGCCTGTTCACCCGGTTCGCGGGCGGGGGCGTGGCGCTCTTGTCCCTGGTGTTCGTCGTGGCCATGGCGCAGGCCAAGGCCCGCGGCCTCGCTATCGACTGCGGATGCTTCGGCGGCAACGGGACGGGCACCGGGGTGACGTGGTTCGACCTGATCCGGGACGTGCCGCTGCTTGCGGCCGGGGCCTTCCTGGCGTGGCGGGTGCGGGGGCCGTTCCGGCTCGACCGATTCTTGAGTGAGGAGTGATCGAGAGATGTCGAAGGGAACCGCAACCAGGAGATCGGGCCCAGCGCCGACCGGCCGTTCCAGCTCGAACCGCGCGGGCGGGGCGAGCCCGCGCCGGCAGTCGAAGGGGACCGGCGCCGAACGACGGGCGAAGGCCCGGGCCCGGGACCAGCGGAAGAAGGCGCTTCGGGTCGTGATCCCCGTGGCGGTGGTGGCGGTGATCGCGATCGTCGCGGTGCTCATCTCCCTGCTCGGCGGCTCCGGCACGAAGACCACTCTCCCTGGTGGAGGCGTCACGGTTGCGGGCCGGGCTCGGACCACGCTGATCCCGCCCGGCGGGCTGGTGCCGAGCTACTCCGCGCCCGCCCTGGCAGGCGGGACGGTGACGTGGGCCACGTACAGGGGGTCGCCTGCGGTGATCGCCATCTGGGCGCCCTGGTGCCCCCACTGCCAGAAGGAGCTCCCTATCCTCGACCGCGTTGCGAGAGAGTTCCCGAACCTCCAGCTCACCAGCCTCGCCACGGACGTGGACGCCCAGCCCGGTCCGACCGTCGGGGAGTACATGAGCGGCCACCATCTCGCCTTCCCGGTGGCGCTGGACGCGAAGGACGGCCGCATCGGGCAGGCCTTCGGGCTCTCGGGGTTCCCGACCGTCTACTACGTGAAGGCCGACGGGGCGGTCTACAAGACGACCGTGGGCGAGGTGTCCGAAGACGAGATGCGCTCGACGATGAAGGGGATCGCCGGGTAGATCACGTCAGCGACCCGAGGGCCGCTGCTCTCCGACACCCCAGGCGACGTCGGACCGGCGCCGGATAGCGCCGATCCGCGCCAGCGGCCCCAGCAGCCAGAGCTTCGTGATGGCGGCGACCCCCGCCGCGAGAGCCACCGCCCCGCCGGCCCTCGCGGTCCAGTTCGGCACGAGCCCGGCGGCTCGAAGCGCCACCAGCGCCAGCCCCGCGTTGAACGCCACGACCTGGGCGTTGGCGCCGAGCTCGGTCACCGTCAGGTGCACCCGGTGCTCGACCGGTCCGCCAGCCGCCTGCATCGGTACCAGGAACTGCCACGCGCCCAGCAGGGTCTGGACGATCCAGCCGGCCACGAAGGTGGCCAGGAACACGGGCACGAACGCGTCGAACCCTGCGGCGCCGTCGCGGTTGACCGCAAATGCGAAAGCGACGGAGCCGCAGACGAACCACACCTGCGCCAGAACCAGGTGCTTGGCGGCGACGGGAGCGGGCCACCGCCGGGGCGTGCGAAGGACGCGGAACGTGAGCGAACCGACCCCGAGAGCACCGCCGGCGAATCCACCAGCGCCCACCGCCGCGACCGGGTCCTGCCGGAGGGCCAGCCCCGCAGCGGTCAGCCCGACGCCTCCGATCAACAGCCCGATCGTGGCCGAGTGCTCCCAGGCAGGCATCCGGGACCGGAGGACTGTCGGCAGGAAGGTGATCAGGGTGCCGGCGATGGTCAGCGAGACCCAGCCCAGCACGTTCACCACCATGTGGGCGCGGCGTAGGGCTAGGAACGTGCTCCCGTTCGTCACCGCTCCGCTGCCGAGAAGTGCGCCGATCGTGCCGCCCGCCAGCACCGCCGCCACGGCCGTGCCGTACATCCCAACCACGCTCCCGTGCCGCCGGTTCAGCCCCCGTGTCCACTCCTTGCGGACGATCCACGCCAGCACGAGGATCGACGTAAGGAACGACGCTCCCCCCATGGCGACCATCCAGCGATGACCGGCTGGGTACCCGACGGCGATCAAGGCCACTCCCGCATTGACCGAGCCGAATTGCGCCCACGCTACGCGGGGCTTCGGGCCAGGGCCGGCTGAGAGCGCTGCGCCGAAGGATTGCACGTTGCCGCAGATGGCCACCGTGGCAGCCCCGGCCAGTGTGAGGTGCAGCGGTAGCCACAAGCCGAGGCGTGACGACACGGGCAAGGCCAGCGACAGCGCTGCGAGGACCAGCCATCCCATGGCCGCACCGTTGTACATCCGGGTGATGCCGCCGGGTCGCACCGCAGGCCTCCCGTCCCGTACCCGCACCGTCGAGTGCGCTGTGTCAGCGCCGCGGCCTTCCGCCTACGCGGGGACCTTCGCCCGGATGAACGCCTTGATGGCCCGGTACTGGCTCTCGCCGTCCAGGCCAGCCTCGAGCAGGACCTTCTCGCCCTGTCCGCTCCCCAGGAAGTGTCCGGCCCGGAAGGGGGAGAGGGATGCTGCACGTCCCCGCTCCGACGTCACCCACCGGTACAAGGTGGGCATCGTGAAGTCGGTGATCCCGATGGCCTCTGAGGCGGTCTCGGCCGGGAAGATGGCCTCCCGCTCCGCCGCCGGCTGCAGGTCGAACAGCTCCGCGCTCGCCACGTAGTGCACCTCGATGTCCAGGCCGTCCGCCTCCAGCAGCGGCAGCGCCTCCTGGACGAAGGCGTACGCCACGGCGCTGCCCTGGAGCACGACGTGCCCGTCGGGCCGGCCCTTCGCCGGGCGCAGCCGATACACGCCGGTCCGGGCCGCGGTGACCGGGGCCAGGCCGAGCGTCATCCGGTCCAGCACGCGCTCGGAGGGACGGGTGACGAAGGGGAAAAGGAGCGCGGGGCGGCGTTCGAGGGCAGCGGTCACCAGCGTCCAGATCTCCTGCGGGTCCCATGGGGTCAACGTGATGCTGGTCCCGGGCGGGAAGTTCTCCTGCACCAGCTGGAGCGGTTGCGGGTCGGCGTGGGTCGGACCGTCCTCGCCCGTCTTCAACCCCGCGTGCGCACAGATCAGGACGGCCGTCTGGAAGGGGTCCCCGAACGTGGCCTTGCGGGCTTGCGAGCCGATGGCGTGGAGCCGGCCGGAGATGTGCCCGAGCGCGGCCAGGAACGCGCCGTAGGACGACCCGACCCCGATGTGGCGGCCGAAGCTCGACAAGCCGCACAGGATGCCCGACATGGCGTCCTCGCAGATCCCGCCGGTCGCCAGCACCCGGGAGTCTGGGTTCGAACGGACGTCCAGGTAGCCGGGCGGGAAGCCCGCCGCCACCGCGTCGACGCTGGTCGAACCCAGCAGGTCCGCGGACGCGGCGATCAAAGCGCCGCCACTCTCCCGGTTGTAGTAGCCGAGCACCCGTCCCAGCTCCCCGCGAAGCGTGGTCGAGGTCCCCGGCGTCAGCACCAGCTCCGGAGGGATAGCGGTCGCAGCGCCCTCGGCCCGGAGGTAGACCTTTCCGGCTTCCGGGGCATGCTCGCGGGGCGCCCGGACCCGGCGGTCGAGCCGTCCCTTCGCCTCGCGGAGCCGCCCCGCCAGCTCGGCGACCATCGCCTCCTCACGCTCAAGAGAGGTGCGAACGACGGACAGCGCCGACCAGAGGCATTCCTCGCGGATCGTCGGGCCTCCTTCGCCCGCGCACAGCGGCTCTCCGTAGCAGACCGGCAGCGTCTCGCCATGCCGGCGCGTCAACGGGTCCATCGCGTGGAAGAACTCGGCCGAGCAGAGCTTGTGGCCGGCTCCGTGGGAGGCGCGGCCTTCGATCCCGTACTGCCAGCCCTTGACCGTGGAGTACACGATCGCGGTCGGCTGCCCGGTGTGCAGGGTCCTCGCGCTCCGTTGTGCCTCCATCACCTGCCGGAAGTCCTTCCCGTCGGGCACGTCCACCACGTTCCAGTCGTGCAGCCAGAACAGCTCCCGCGGGTCCCACTGCACGTAGTCACCGGGCTGACCCTCCGTGCGGCAGACGTGGTTCGAATCGATCGAGGCTTGGTTCCAGTCGAGGTGCAGGACCACGTTGTCGAGGCGGGCGGTGCCGGCGGCGGCCAGCGCCTCCGCCACCCGGCCGGGGGTGAGGCCGCCCTCGCCCTCGACGATGTGGACCCGGGGAGCGTCCAAGCCGTAGGTGTCCCGAAGAGCCAGGGCCAGCCCGAGCGAGGACGCGACGCCGACCCCGGAGGCCCCGGTGGCCAGGCGGACGAACGGTGTGGCCGGCGTGGGGTGGCCGTCCAGCGCCTTCGCCCCGTACCGGCGGAACAGCGGCGTGTCCGTGACGGGGTTCCGCCGGAACCCGAGCAGGTCTTCGAGCCGCAGCTGGTGGCCGAGGTCGGAGGGCAGCAGGTCCGGCGCGCCGAGGCGGAGGATCTCGTTCCGGAGCGCCCACATCGCGTACAGGCCCAGCGCCTTGTGCCCGGCCGCGTAGGAGACCAGATCGGCATCCCCGCGGTCGGGGTCGGACACGTCGTAGTCCATGGCGTCGAACAGCACGGCCTCCACGAACCGGCCGGAGGAGATCGAACCGCCCGGATGCCCCGAGAGCGGGGCATAGTTGTAGAGCGCGGCGCACAGGGACCGGTACAGCAGGTCGAAGACATCGAAGTGCTCCCGTTCAGCGTCGGAGAGCGGCGCACCGCCCGGGCCAGGGTCCGCTCCGACCTCGACGTACTCGCCGCGACGCGGCCCGAACTTCAGTCCCATGGCGACCTACCTCCTCCAACGGCTCGGCACCGCAAGCATGGGATCGTTCGGAAAGGCCGGTCAGGGTCCTTCGCCCTCCGGCGAGGATGCCGAACGGCCCGGCGGCAAAGACGCACCGTAGAGTCCAGTTGAGCTCCGCACCACGACAGGAATGGCCGAGAGGGGGGTGGGCGATGGGACAACCGTCGATCCGGGTCGAGGTGGTGGCCGATTCGGAGGGACTAAAGGTTCGACTGTGGATCGCCCCATCGATCCTCACCCAGGTTTATGCGCGCGATGGGCTCGGGATGTTCGACCGGGCCACGGCGAACATCGTGGTCGAGCTGGAGGACCGGCGCGACGGCCGGCGCCTGGAGCGGCAGCCGGTGCTGCTCGAGTTCGTCCCGGGGTCCGAGGACGCCGAAGAGTTCGCCCCGAAGTTTCGTCCGGGGAGCGCCTTCGAGCTGGCCTGAACATGGCCGACATCCCTGCCTCCACGATCGGGTCGTCGGGCGGTCCGACGGTCAAGGGCGGGCCGAACCCTGCCGACGATCAGAAGAGAGGACGGCGCGCCCGAGCCACCGCGGGCGAGAACCCTCTCTCGAAGGAGCATGCGCATCCACGGACGAAGGGTGTCACCGGTTCGCGCGACGATCGTGATCGTCGCGTGCTTCGTCGTGAGCACGCTCGGGCCCTCGCTCGCGATCGCGCCGGCCGGGGCGGACACGGCCTCCCAGCTCTCCCAGGCCCAGGCGAAGCTGAGCGCCCTCCTGAAGGACATCGATGCCGCCACGGGCCAACGCGAGGCGGTGGAGCGGTCTCTTTCGTCGCTGCTCGGCCGGATCGACACCAACAGGCGGAAGCTCGAATCGGCCACCGCGCAACTGGTCGACACCGAGCTGCGCGAGCGGGACGCGCAGGCCCAAGTGGACAGGGCACGCCGGCTCGTCGACCAGCGGGCCGCCGAGGCCTATATGAACCCGATGAGCTCGATCGAGGTGATCCTCGGTTCGAACTCGTTCCAGGACCTGCAGGAGCGGGTGGCACTCCTCGGTGCGGTGGGGGAGAGCGACGACCAGCTCCTGTCTGGGCTGTCCCAGGAGGTGGGGACGCTGAGCCAGGACCGGTCTGACCTCGACGCCCTGGAGCAGACCTTGCAGACATCGCAGGGCTCCCTGGAGACGCAGGCCACCGACCTGAAGTCCGGGCTGGCCGAGCAACAGCAGGCGGTAGACCGGTTGAACCAGGACGTCGCGGCAGCTCGCGGGTTGGTCTCAGCACTCACCGACCAGCGGGCGCGGGAGCTCGCTCTGGAGGCCCTCCAGAACGCCGGAGGGGGGCCGGGCATCCCTCCGCCACCGGCCGGATCGTCGACCGTTCGTGAACTGATCGTCCGGGACTTCACGCCGCTCGGGGCCGTCCGGGTGACCCAGGCACTGTGCGTGGGTGCCCACGAGTCCGGATACAACCCCCGGGCGGTCAACTCGTCCAGCGGCGCGGCCGGTGTGTTCCAGTTCATGCCGCAGACCTGGCCTCCCATGTCGCACGCCGCCGGATACGGAGCGAGTTCGGTGTTCGACGCGGTCGCCAACGTCGCGGTGGCGGCGTGGGCCGTCGCGCACTACGGCTGGAGCCCCTGGCTGGCCGACGCGCCGTTCTGCGGTTTCTGATCCCGGCGGCGGTATCGGCCCGCCCGGTCAGCTGGCGGACCGGGTCCGGTCGCCGGCCGGGCGCGATCCGGTGCGGGGACGCAACCGTGGAGGAGGAGCCCTTCGCGCGCATCGATCCCTGGCAGACCCGAGGGTGCCGCCGCTTGCCACGAGCCGGGCGCTTCTGACCTTTCGTCCCGCACCGGCCGACGGCGGCGCCCGAACGGACCGTGGGGTGGGCGGGTGGCGAGAGACCGGGCGCTGCCGGAAGCGCCGCCCGGACCCATTGAGGCTGGGCCGCAGTCGTAATCAGGATCACCAGGGCGGCCGCGACCGACCACCCGATCCTGAGAGGCCCACCGGCGGGTCTGCCGCCCGGGCGAGGTGGGTCCACAGGGTCCGCCGGGCGGGGGGCGGGACCCGTTTGACCAGTCGGACGCGGGTTCCCGGGGATCCTTCGAACCCTTCGCGGAGGTGGAGCTCGTCGGTGGATGCCGACATCAGGGTCAGCCCGTAGCCACCCGGCATCAGCGGTTCGATCGAACGCTGCTCCCCGGGCGCCGGCCGACCGGGGCGGAAGATCCCCCGGTCCTCGACGGTGACCACCACCCGTCGACGGTTCGCCCGCCACCGGAGGCGCATCGTCGAGCTGCCGCTGTGACGAACGGCGTTCGTGGCGGCCTCCGAAACAGCCAGGACGAGCTCGTCGCGATCCCGATCCGAGAGTCCCGACCAAGCGGCGCGTTCCCGGACGAAGCGGCGGACGTCGGCCAGCGACGCGGGAACCGCCGGGAACTCACCGGTGGCGCGAGCGTATGAGACCGGCGATCGATTCATCGTCCCTCCGCCCCTCGAAACCGTTGCGGCTGTGGGCTTTTCCCGCCGCCCCACCTGCGTAAACGTGCCAGCCGAGCTTGTTCTGCTGCACTAGTCCGTATTGCGTGACCCCCATTTCGAATCGTCGAGTCCTTCGTCCTTGTCAGAAGGTGGGGTGGATGCGAGACTGTCGTTCCGATTTCGGGTAGACCCGAGAGGGCGTCCGGACCTCTTGGTTCGGCGAGGGCGGCGGCGCGACGCGGGCACGCGCCGCCGCTTCTATTTCCGGTATCGTGTCGAACGCCGGGCGCGTAGCTCAGTGGGAGAGCGCATGCTTCACACGCATCCCGGGGCTAACGGTGTGCTGATCTGCGAAAACGCTGCATTTTCGCGGAGCGATACGGGGCCAGTTATCTGCTGTTTCTTGTCGCCAGCCTGGTGGCAAGATCCTTGTCCGCGACTTGGCGATTGCTCGTGTCGTGACGGCTCAGCTCTTCGATCTCCAGTCGCCCGAAAGGGACTTCCCAGCCCTCGCCCACCACAGCCTCCTTCGTGGTGCGGACCTGATGGACAGGTCGCCGCCCCTTAGGAGAGCCCAGAGAAGCCGGGTCCCCCGTGGTCCCGATGACGCAACCAGCCTTCGGACCGCGCGGGCTCGTAGGATTCGGGGCACGGCGGAAGGGATGTCTTGGAGCGCGAGCTGGGGCTGGTGTCGGACTCGGAGAGCGGCGGACCGCATACCAGCAGGACGATCATGCTCAAGGAACTGCGCCTCCTTCTAGCCTCATGCCCGCGGGACGCGGGCCCCGAAGACCTCGCCGCCGCCGTCCTGACCGACAACGTGCTGGTCAAGCGGTCCAAGAACACCCGCATGCGATCCTTGCGGTACCTCCGCGAGCTCTATGTCCTTGATCGACGCTCGGTTCTCTTTCGCGGGCTTCGCGAACTCTGGGATGTGGATGAAGAGGCGCAACCGCTTCTGGCCCTCTTGTGCTCGCTTGCTCGCGACCCACTCCTGCGGGCGACCGCGGATGCCGTGCTCGACACACCTGAGGGAGGGCAAGTGGACGCCTCGATGCTTGCCGAGGTGGTCGCACACCGCTACCCGCACAGCTACGCTGATTCAGTCAGGAACAAGATCGGACGGAACGCGGCATCCTCATGGACTCAGTCGGGCCATCTCAGAGGCCACTCGACGAAGACGCGATGCAGGGCGACTTCACGCCCGACCGCGGTGGCGTACGCCTTCTTGCTCGGTCATCTGGCAGATGCTCGTGGCCTCGGTCTGCTCAGGACCGTCTGGGGTCGGTCCCTCGACGCACCGGACCACGTCATCCTCGATCAGGCGTTCGCGGCAGCCCAGCGAGGTTGGATAGAGTTCCGCCGAGCCGGAGATGTCATCGACGTGGGGTTCGACTGGCTCCTTCGCGCCATCGAGGAGTGAGTGCGTGTCGGAGATCGACGATCTGCTCGCTGCATACGGTCGATTCGTCGCCCTCCCGTGGAGGCCGAATCTGGCGGGCCCGCAGCGGGTCTGGATCGCGGTCTACAGCCCGACACAAGAGCGCCGGATCCGTCATCGGGTAGCGGAGTTCGAGCTCGCGACCAAGCAAGCCGGCCATGGCTGGCGCCTTCACGATCTCACTGATGCGTTCCCGCTGTGGCTCGGTTCGCTGGAGTACGTGGAGTCCTACTTCGAGAAGCCCAAGGCGCTCTCGACCGCGTTGGGAGGTTTCGTCGACACAGTGGTGAGCGAGGTGACCGAGTTCCTGCAGGGGTCGGGCGAAGGCGATGTCGTCGCGCTCCTCGGGGTGGGGGCGCTGTACCCGTACTGCCGGGTCTCCCAGGTCATCGAGGCCGTGAACGCATCAGTCCCTGGGCGCCTGCTGGTCTTCTTCCCGGGGGTGTACTCGAACAACGTGTACCGCCTGCTGAACGCACGGGACGGATGGAACTACATGGCAGTCCCGATCACGGCCGGATGAGCGAAGGGCGCAGCAGATGACCGCGAACCGAGAGTTGTTCGTCGAAGACCCGACAGAGCACGAGATCCCCAACCTGGGTGTCGCCAAGGTGCTCATCCCCGAGAGTGAGGTGGAGTTCAACGTCCTCAGGTGGGAGCTCTCGCACTTCGTCTGCGACGGCGAGTACGCGAACGGCCTCCAGCGGATCCTCGAGTCCTACCTCCGGAACCTCGACCAGAACGCGCAGCCCGCGGTATGGGTGAGCGGCTTCTACGGCAGCGGGAAGTCCCATCTCGTGCGGGTCCTGCAGTACCTGTGGACCGATTTCGGGTTCCCGGATGGAAGCACCGCGCAGGGTCTCGTGCACCTCCCCCCCTCAGTGAGTGATCCGATGGGTGAGCTGCGAACGATCGGCAAGCGGGAGGGTGGCCTTTGGGCCGCCGCAGGGACACTGGGAGCTGCAGCCGGCGACAGCGTTCGGCTCGCCTTCCTCGGAATCATCCTTCGAGCAGCGGGGCTGTCAGAGAAGGTGGAGCCGGCTCAGTTCGTCCTCTGGCTCCGGGGAGAAGGGCTTCTCGATCAGGTCCGCGCCGGCGTCGAAGCTGCCGGTAGAGGGTGGGCCAAAGAGCTCGAGAGCCTCTACGTGTCCCCGGTGATCGCGGATGCGCTCTTGGCAGCGCGACCGGGCTTCGCGAGCACGCCGGCGGAGGCCAGGTCACTCCTCATGAGCCAGTTCCCGCCCGTACCGGACATCACGGACAAGGAGTTCCTCGACGTCCTCCGTGGGGTCCTCGACATGCAGGGCGGGAAGCCCGGCCGGATCCCAGCGACGCTCGTCGTCCTCGACGAACTGCAGCAGTACATCAACGACAACGTGGAGCGCATGGAGGACGTGCGGAGCATCGTCGAGGCGTGCTGCACGAAGTTCGACAGCAGGCTCCTAGTCGTCTCGACGGGCCAGTCGGCCCTTCAGGCCACCCCTGTCCTTCAGAAGCTGCAGGGCAGGTACACGGTCCGGGTGTCACTCGCTGATGCCGACATCGATTCCGTGGTCCGGCGGGTCGTCCTCCTGAAGCGCGCCGACAAGGTGGGCATCCTGCAAGCGAAGCTCGATCAGGTAAGCGGTGAGATCGATCGGCACCTCGCCGGATCGAAGATCGCCCCGGTGGGGGAAGACGCGGACGACCTGGTGCCGCTGTATCCGATCCTCCCCACCCGTCAGCGGTTCTGGGAGCGCGTCCTGAGAGCGATCGATCCGGGTGGCACCGCCGGCCAACTCCGCACGCAGCTTCAGACTGTGCACGAGGCGACCCGCGCGGTCGGCCTCGAGCCGGTCGGTGTGGTCGTGGCAGGAGACTTCGTGTACGACCAGCAGGCGGCGGGCATGCTCGAGACCGGGGTCATGCCGCGCGAGACGTACGACGAAATCTCTGCACTTCGTAACGGCAGTGAGGAGGGGGAGCTTCGTACCCGCCTGGCGGCGCTCGTCTTCCTCATCTCCAAGCTGCCGACCGACGCCGGGTCGGACATCGGGCTTCGCGCGAACGCGGACACCCTTGCGGACCTCTTGGTGGAGAACCTGGATGCTTCGAGCGCCGACCTCCGGAAGCGGGTGGCGACGTCGCTTGCACTGATGGCACAGGAAGGCGTGCTGAACGAGGTTGGGGGTGAGTACCGCCTCCTCACCAAGGAGAGCGCGAACTGGCAAGCCGAGTACCAGAGGCGCCTTGGCTCCCTGTTGAACGACAGCGGACGGATCGCGAGCGACAGGGACGCGGCACTCAAGGCCGCCGTCTCCGAGGTGCTCCGGAGGATCTCGCCCCTCCACGGAAAGAGCAAGACCGCTCGGAAGGTGCAGGTCTCGTACGGACAGACAGAGCCCGCGGACGACAAGGTGTCGATCCCGATCTGGGTCCGAGATGGGTGGGAGACGACTGAGAAGACCGTCCGCGACGGAGCCGTGAAGGCCGGAACGAAGAGCCCGCTCGTCTCGGTGTTCTTCCCGAGGCAGGACGACGAGACCCTGCGAACGGTGCTGGCAGAGCGAGCCGCCGCGGCGGACACGCTGAACGGACGTCCCATGCCCACGACGGCCGAGGGCCAGGATGCCCGGGCCGCGATGGACACACGGAGAGCCGCCGCCGATGCTCGACTCGGCGCGCTCATCACGCAGATCCTGCGGAGCCGCAAGGTCTTCCAAGGCGGGGGGAACGAGATCGCGGGCGCGACGCTGGAGGACAGCGTGACCGCAGCGACTGAGGCGGCCCTGGAGCGGCGATTCCCCCAGTTCTCGATCGCGGACCATCCGGACTGGGGGAAGGTCATACTGCGCGCCCGCGAGGGCAATGCCGAGCCTCTGTCGCCAGCCGGCGACACTGGCGAGGTCATCCAGAACCCCGTGTGCAAGGAGGTCCTGCAGTTCCTGCCTGGGTCCTGGACCAAGGGTTCCGAGGCACGTCGCCACTTCATGGAGGCGCCCTTCGGATGGCCGCAGGATGCGATCGACGGCTCCCTCGTCGCGCTCGTTGGCGCCGGTGCGCTCGGCGCTCGTCAGAACGGTGAGGACGTTCCGGTCAAGAACCTCAATCCTGGCAGCCTCACCAAGACGGAGTTCCGTAAGGAGATCACCATCGTCACCACGGCCATGAAGGTCGCGGTGAGGGGCCTGATGGCCGGCATTCATCTGAATGTCGAGCCTGGCGAGGAGGCGGCTTCGCTGCACACCTATCTCGACCGGCTCATGAGTCTGGCCGATTCTGCTGGGGGAGAGGCGCCGCTGCCCGAGCGACCCGATATCACCGAGGTGAAGAGGCTTCGGAAACTCTCTGGGAACGACCTGATCGCCGAGGTCTACGAGAAGCGGGACACCCTCAAGGGATGGGCGTCGTCCTGGGCATCGGCGGGTCATCTCGCGCAGGATCGTCTGGCCGCCTGGGCACGGCTGGAGGAACTCCTCCGCTTCGCCGATGTCTTGCCGTTCGCCGACGAGCCTGCCGCGCAAGCTGACGCCGTCAGATCGGGGCGTCGTCTGCTAGACGATCCTGATCCAATCGCGCCAATCGGTGCCGCTCTCTGCGACGGTCTACGCGGAGCGCTCCAGGCCGCCCACGTGCGGTACGAGGAAGCGTTCGCCGCGGCGGAGGGTCAACTGGAGGCCGATCCTCAATGGGGGCAGCTGGACCCCGCGAAACGCGCCGCCATCCTCGCGAGTGCGACGCTCAACCGCGCTCCCGCGCCGGTTGTCGGTACCGAGGGACAGCTCCTCGGGGCGCTTCGCGAGGCCACGATCCCAGAGTGGGGCGACCGGGCATCGGCGATCCCGGCGAAGGTCGGCCTCGCCCGGGAGCGAGCCGCGCAGGAACTAGCCCCGAAGGCGACACGGTTCACTCCGCCTCCGGCGAATCTGGCATCAGCGGACGACGTGAAGCGGTACGTCGACGACCTCCGGGAGGAGCTTCTGCGGCGCATCGACGAGGGACCGGTGATCATCTAGGCCATGCCCCCCCTCGCGCGCGAGCTCCGCAAGTCCCTCGACGGCACCATCGGGAAGGCACGCACCGCGGCCGAGTCCGCCGCCCGTGCTGCCCTGGCCGCCCTTGCGGTGGATCGCGACAAGGCCTTCGACCAGCTCTCCGAGCCCGACCGCGAGCTCCGCCGGGCCCTCCGGGCGAAGGAGCGCCAGCTCGGCAGCTACGAGGCCCTGGTCTCCGAGATCGCCTACCAGCACTGGCACCGGATGCTCTTCGCCCGGTTCCTGGCGGAGAACCACATGTTGATCCACCCCGAGGCGGGCGTCGCCGTCTCACTCGCGGAGGTCGCCGACCTCGCCCGCGAGGAAGGCGAACCCGATTCCTGGGTGCTCGCCGCCCGCTATGCCGCGAAGATGCTGCCGGCGATCTTCCGCGAGGGCGACCCGGAGCTAGCTCTCCGCTTCGCCCCCGAGGGGCGAAAGCGTCTGGAGGACCTCCTCACCTCGCTCCCGGCCTCGGTGTTCACCTCCGACGACGCCCTGGGCTGGGTCTACCAGTTCTGGCAGTCGGAACGGAAGAGGGAGGTGAACGAGGCAGGGAACAAGATCGGCGCCGCGGAGCTGGCGGCCGTGACGCAGCTGTTCACCGAGGACTACATGGTTCGGTTCCTGCTCGAGAACTCCCTCGGTGCCTGGTGGGCTGGCCGTCATCCGAGCTCGCCGTTGCTCGAGCAGTTCACTTTCCTGCGCTTCACGGAGGAGGGCACGCCCGCTGCTGGGATCTTCGAGGGCTGGCCCCACCGCGTAGCCGAAGTCACCCTGATGGACCCGTGCTGCGGCTCGGGGCACTTCCTCACCGTGGCCTTCGAGATGCTCACCGCGATGCGGACCGAGGAAGAAGGGCTGTCTCACGCGGAGGCCGGCGACGCCGTGATTGCTGAGAACCTGTTCGGCCTGGAAATCGACCCCCGATGTACCCAGATCGCCGCATTCGCACTAGCGCTGGCGGCTTGGCGCAACGGCGGCTACCGGGACCTCCCGCCCCCAAACATTGCCTGCTCGGGGATAGGGGTCGCCGGGCAGCTCGCCGCCTGGAGGACACTCGCCGGCGGCGACCAGGACCTGGAGAACGCTCTCAGCATGCTCCACGAGCAGTTCCGCCACGCCTCGGAACTCGGGAGCCTGATCGATCCCCGTCGTGCGACCGAGGAAGGCCATCTGTTCTCGGTCGACTACGAGAAAGTGGCCCCGGTCCTAGAGCAACTACTCTCCCGTGAGGAGAACCCAGAAGCACAGGTCGCTGGGTGGGCCGCGGCTGGAATCACACGGGCGGCTTCCCTCCTCGCTCGCACCTACACGCTAGTGGCTACCAACGTCCCCTATCTCGGGCGTAGCAAGCAGAGCGAGATTCTGAGGGATTTCAGTGAGGCGCAGCATGCAGATGCCAAGAGCGACCTTGCCACGGCCTTCTTCGATCGGATGCGGCAACTGGTGCCCCCGCACGGCGCCTGCGCTGTCGTCTCCCCCCAGAACTGGCTGTTCTTGACTACCTACAAGAGCTTCAGGTGCTCTTGGCTGGAGGAGAACGTCGTTCGGTTTGTAGTCAGGCTGGGCGAGCACGCGTTCGAAAGCGTGGCAGCAGCCGGCGCTTTCACGGCGCTCCTGGCTTGGCAACGGGGCCTTCCGGCGGACGGCTCGTCGACGCTTGTGCTTGATCTTGGGGCATCTTCGGGTCCCGAGGCTAAGGCACAGGCTCTCACCGAGGCAGACTTCCTCGAGACCAGCCAGGCGGGGCAACGCAAGAATCCTGATTGCGTGATTACTTTTGAGGTCATCTCGGGAGTCGGCTTGCTGGAAGAACGCGCATCTGGCTTGCAGGGGCTGAGCCCTGCCGACGGTCCTCGTTATCGACGGTTCTTTTGGGAGATGCCAGCCGTCGAGGGCGATTGGGAGTTCCTACAGGTCCCCGTGCTGGATACTCAGCCATACGGCGGACGGCAAGAAGCGATCCGATGGGAGGGTCCCGAGGGGGCGCGAATCTCTAAGGGCTCGGCTGAACGGGGAGGACTCGCCTGGGGAAAGCGGGGGATTGCAGTGTCCGTGATGCGCGATCTTCCCGCGACGCTCTACACGGGCGAGAAGTTCCCGAACAGTGTGACTGTGTTGCTCCCCAAGGACGAGAAGATTCTTCTTCCGCTCTGGGCATATGTCTCATCGACCGCGTATCCACGCGACGTTCGAGTGCTCAACGCCAAAGTAAGCGTGGCCAACGCCACTGCGGTGAAAGTGCCTTTTGACCTCCCGCACTGGAACAAGGTCGCCGAGGAGCTCTACCCGGACGGTCTCCCCGAGCCCCACTCGAACGACCCCACTCAATGGCTGTTCAAAGGTGATCCGACCGATTCGACCGAGTCGCTGCAGGTCGCGGTCGCCCGGCTCCTCGGCTACCGCTGGCCCGACCAGGAACCCGATGCGCTTGATGAGCTCGCCGATGCCGACGGAGCTGTGCCGATCCCCGCAATCGCCGGCGAGGCCCCCGCCGCCTATCGCCTGCGCGCCTTGCTGGAACGCGCCTGGGGTAGGGCCTGGTCCCAAAGCAGGCTCACCGAGCTCTTGGCCCAGGCCGGCGCCTCAGGCAAGGACCTGGAGACATGGCTGCGGGATTCCTTCTTCGCCTCCCACACGAAGCTGTTCCACAATCGCCCGTTCGTCTGGCATGTCTGGGATGGACGCAAGGACGGCTTCGGCGTGCTCGTGAACTACCATCGCTTAAATCGCCAGCTCCTCGACCGCATCACCCACACCCTGCTCGGAAGCTGGATCGAGGCCCAGCGCGACCAGGTCCGAAAGGAGCTCCCCGGGGCGGAGGCGCGCCTGCTCGCCGCCCAGGACCTCCAGGGCAAGCTCGAGTTGATCGCCGAGAGCGAGCCTCCCCTCGACATCTACGTGCGGTGGAAGCCCCTGCACGAGCAGCCGATCGGCTGGGACCCGGACCTGAACGACGGGGTGCGCTTGAACATCCGTCCCTTCGTCGAGACTGGCGTCCTGCGCTCGAAGTTCACGATCAACTGGAACAAGGACCGGGGCATTGACCCCGACGGCTCCGAGCGCCTGAACGACCTCCCTTTCACCCGTGCCGAGAAGCAGGCCGCCCGGGAGAAGGCGGGCCGATGACCGAGACCGTCCTCGAGCGACTCATCGATCTGCTGGAACGGGCTGGTCGCCATGGATCGCCCGATCAGGCGCCGGCGGCCGCCGTTCTCTGGCCGGACCCTGAGAACGAGTTCCAGGGGATCATGGCCCGCGTCGGCGCGGCCGTCCCGCTGGTCACACTCGGGCCATACGGTGCCGGTGCGCGCGCCGGCCCTGGAATCTGGATCCGATGCGTGCTGGCGGGCACCGCTCCAGGGTTTGACACGAGCGATGGGCGACCCCTCCTCGTGTACCTGCCCGGGTGCACGAGGGAGCAGATCCGCGACATCGCGGGCGGGCCGGATGAGCTCCGCCCGCTTGCGGACCTGCAGTTCCGCGGGATCGTGTGGCTCCAGCGCAACGGGAAGGAGTGGACGGCTCGGTCGCTGCTCGGAGGCGCTTCCGGGCTCGACCTCGACATCGCCAAGGACGGGGCGACGCGGGATGCGATGCTCCGGGCCTTTCCACGGCTCCTCGACGAACCGGTGTCAGAGTTGCGGCGACACGGGGAGCTCACCGCTCAGTTCTTCAATGAGCTGCTCGCCCCAGACCATGAACGCCTGCTGCTGCTCTGGCTGAACGATCCCGTCGGTACCGAGTCGGGGACCGACCCGGTGCAATGGTCCGCGTTCCGTGACACGTGCGCGAACACGTACGGCTTCGACCCGGAGGACGACGGTCCGGTGACCGGAGCGCGCCTCCTGGGTGAGCGGAAGGGTCACTGGGGCAAGGTGTGGGCCGTGTTCTCCGACGTGCCCCAACGGTACCCGGAGATCCCCGGCCGGCTTCGAGCGGCACAGCCGGAGGGGATGGTTCCGGATCCACCGGACTCTTGGCCGGTGGTGAACGAGCAGTCGGAGGACAACCTCAGGCAGGTCCTCGAGGGATTGGGCCAGCTGACCGCTGCAGAGGCGGGCGCGAAGATCAAGGAGCTTGACGCAGTCCACGGCGAGCGGCGCACGTGGGTGTGGGCCCGCCTCGGGATGGCGCCCCTCGCCCGGGCCTTGGAGCACCTCCGGGACCTCGCGGACCGATGCGCCGTCCCGCTCGGGGGCCTGTCCGGGGAAGAGATCGCCGCGGCGTACGCCTCGGATGGATGGAGGACGGACCGGGCAGCCATGGAGGCGATCGCGGCCGTCGAGCCAGGCCCCGACGGTGACACCGTCGGGGTCGCCGTCCGTGCGCTGTACGAGGGGTGGCTCGATGCGGCGGCGCGTGCGCTGCAGGGCGCTTTCGCGAAGGAGCTCCGGGCGAGCGCGAAGGACGACTACCCGGCGGGGACCTGTGTCATGTTCATCGACGGACTGAGGTTCGACGTCGCGACTATGGTCGTGGAGGAGCTTGGAGACACAGCGCGAAGCGAGGTTGGCTGGAGGTTCGCCGCTATCCCAACCGTGACCCCCACCGCGAAACCGGCGGTTTCGCCGGTTGCCGATCTCCTGTACGCGGGCCCGAAGCTCTCGCCGGCTGCCTCGCAAGGTGGGGTGGCGCTCACGATCGAGGGTCTGCGCAAGGTGCTGGACGGCGCGGGATGGCAGGTGCTCGGCGATGGCGGGTGGGGTGATTCCTCGGGAAGAGGATGGATCGAGGGGGGCGACATCGACACGCAGGGTCACAACCTGCCGATGAAGCTGCCCCACCGTGTCCGCGGCGAGGCGCGGCAGATCGCCGAGCAGATCCACGAGCTGCTCGCTTGGGGGTGGAAGCGCGTGGTCGTCGTGACCGACCACGGCTGGCTGCACCTACCAGGTGGACTCCCCAAGGTGGAGCTCCCGATCAACACAGCGGAGCTCCGTAAAGGCCGGTGTGCGCGGATCCCGGAGAACGCGAAGGTCGATCACCTGACGCTGCCCTGGCGATGGGACCCATCGGTGCGGATCGCGGTCGCGCCGGGGATCGCCTGCTACGAAGCCGGCAAGGTCTACGAGCACGGGGGGATCAGTCCGCAGGAGTGTGTGACGCCTCATCTCGTGGTCGAGTCGTCAGTCGGCCTGACGCCCGTCGGCGCGGCTCGCATCGGATCGGTCGGCTGGACAGGGATGCGGTGTCGGATCGAGGCGGAGGGACCGGACGGCGCGATGGTCGACATCAGGATGAAGCCCGCCGATTCGGCGAGCTCCGTGACGGCGCAACCGAAGGCGCTCGTAGGCGGGAAGTGTTCGCTCGTGGTGCCAGACGATCGGCTCGAGGGCCAGGCGGCGGTAGTCGTGGTCATCGACGATCAGGGGACGGTACTCGCACAGCGACACACCACCATCGGGGGAGGCGAGGACTGATGCCGTCCCTGGACGCGCTTGACCGGCTGGCGGCCGAGGCCTTCGAGGGGTACGTGGTGCGCAAGGACCTCGCGCGGCGGTTCCAGGGGATGTACCCGGTGCCAACGTACGTGGGTGAGTTCCTACTGGGGAGGTACTGCGCGACCATCGACGAGGCGGAGATCCAGGAGGGGCTGGAGATCGTCGAGCGCCTCATGCGAGAGCGCACCGTCCGTGCCGGCGAGGAGGAGCTGTTCAAGTCCAACGCCCGAGAGAACGGCTCCATCCGGATCATCGATTTGATCACCGGGCGCCTCGACGCGGCCACCGACTCGTACCTGGCCGAACTTCCCAGCCTGCGCCTGAACGACGTGAGCATCGCTCCTGCCCTGGTCCGCGAGAACGACCGGATGTTGACCGGCGGTTTCTACGGTGAGATCGACCTCGCCTACGTCGCGAACCCGGGTCCCGGCGGGGGTCGGCCGTTCGGCGTCATCTCGATCAAGCCCATCCAACTCTCCAGCCGTCACGCGCTCGAGGACCTGGCACGCGGGCGAGGGCGACTCACGACGGAGCAGTGGAAGGCCCTGCTCCTCCGCAGCATCGGGTTGGAGTGGAACGAGCTGAGCGAACGGGAGCGCGATGTCTGGCTGCTGCGGATGGTCCCGTTCGTCCAGCACAACTACAACATGGTCGAAATCGGTCCTCGGGGGACCGGGAAGTCTCACCTGTTCCAGCAGGTCTCACCGTACGCCCATCTGATCTCGGGCGGGAAGGCCACCGTCGCTCGGATGTTCGTGGACAACCGCACGAAGCAGCGAGGCCTCGTCTGCCAGTACGACGTGGTGTGCTTCGACGAGATCGCCGGCGTGTCCTTCGACCAGAAGGACGGCGTCAACATCATGAAGGGCTACATGGAGTCCGGTGAGTTCAGCCGCGGGACGGGCAGCATCAAGGCCGAGGGCAGCATCGTCTTCAACGGGAACTTCGAGGTCGATGTCGAGACCCAGCTCCGGGAGAACCATCTCTTCGGGCCGCTGCCACCCGACATCAGGAACGACACGGCGTTCATGGACCGGATCCACTCGTACATCCCAGGCTGGGATGCCCTGAAGCTCGAGAAGCGCTCCTTCACGGATCACTTCGGCCTGGTCAACGACTTCCTTGCTGAGTGCTGGCGTCGCCTTCGCGAACAGAGTCGGCTGCCGTCTATCCCTGCCAGGTTCCGCCTGGGCGACGCCCTGAGCGGCCGGGATACGAGGGCGGTCAACCTCACGCTGGATGGACTGCTGAAGCTGATCTCGCCGGATCCCGATGCGGAGATCGCGGACCAGGACCTCGAGTGGGCACTTCGGCTGGCCCTGGAGTGCCGGCGCCGGGTGAAGGATCAGCAGCGGCGGATCGGAAGGAGCGAGTTCGGGAACACGCAGTTCAGCTACTTCTTGGGCAGCGAACCTGAGCGCTTCGTGGAGACGCCGGAATCAAGGGCCGGCGGTGCCGTTGTACCGGAGGAGGCGGTCAGCGTTCCGCTGCCGGAACTCATCGAGCAGGGGGAGAGCGAGGTCCTCGAGTTCAAGGCAACGATCCGCTACGACCTCGAAACCCAGGGTGCCAGCAACGACCTGGTCCGAGGGCCCGTGAGGACCGTCGCCGCCTATCTCAACACCGACGGCGGGACCCTCCTGATCGGGGTCGGCGATGACAAGGCGGTGATCGGATTGGCGAACGACCTGTCGATGCTGAAGCGAGGCGATGAGGACGAGTTCGAACGGTTCCTTCGCCAGGCCCTGATCGACGCAATGGGGGCTGAGTTCTCGCCGCTCGCCAAGGTGTCGTTCCCGTCGGTCGACGGCGTGGAGATCTGCAGGGTCGATGTCGGCCGTAGCCCCAAGCCGGTGTTCATTTCGGGGAAGCAGGGCAAGGAGTTCCACATCCGTTCTGGCAATGGGAACCGACCGCTCGATCCTGAAGCAACGCACGATTACATCCAGATGCATTGGGGCTAGATCGCCCTCCTTACAGCCCATGACGGAACTTCCGGAGGAGATCACGGAAAGAATGGTGGGGCTGGGACTGTCGCCTCCTTCGGCGGAGGCGCCGCCCCGACCCGAGACCATAGACCTCACCGACATCGAGCGGATGCTCCAGGACGGCTGGCACCCATTCTGGAGATGGCTAGATGCCATCGCCGTCTGCCACGGGCACGGGGCTTGGGCGATGATGGAGGCCTGCGCAACTCGCGCCCTGGCGGCTCCTGTGCCGGCAGGGATGACCGGGCTGGATCTTCGGCAAGCAGCGCTCGCCCTCGTGGATAGCGCTCTGGGACCGATCGAGATGCTGCCTGACCTTGTACTCGGGGCGGCTGTAGCTGAAGAGAAGCTCTCCGGAGTCGACACCGGAGATGTGCGCGTGGCTTCGGTGATTGGCCGTCTCTCAGATTCCGTCGCGAAGTTGCGGGTGGCCCTCTCTCTTGCCAACGAGCATCCCCGGAAGATGGCGAAGGTGTCCAGCCTCTTGCGGGACCTCGGACATCCACGGCTCGCGATCGAAGCGGCAGATTGGGCCATCTCCAAAGACCCCGTGGACGTGTGGGCACTGACTTCGCGAGGGGCTGCAAAGACGGACCTCCGTCGATTCGCGGAAGCCGCCAGGGATCTGGATGACGCCTGGTACCTCTACCCGAGTTCCCATTACACGGCACTCGCACTGAGTCGCTGTAAACGGCTGAGCGAAGACTTTCTGGCGGCCGTGTCATGGGGAGATCAGGCTCTGCGACTCAGGAGGAGACGAGTGTGCGCTCTCACGTTGGCTGCTGCGGCCGCCGCTGCAGGCGACGAGGACGCGATGCGCAGAGCGGCGGCTGCGCTCAGCGAGATTGACGGGGAAAGCGAAAGAGACTCGCTGAAGCGAACCGCGGTGGATGCGGGGTTCCTCCTTTTAGAAGAAGGGCAACCCGAACACGCGCTGGAAGTCGGTCGGCGCCTTCTGCGACAGGAGTACGCACCCGCTCGGGCACTCGTGCAACAAGCTGAGGAGGCACAAAGGCGAAAGAGGCTGTCGGATCTCCAGTTCTGATTCGTGGAGCGACCGGGGCCCGAGGCTTACCGGGGCAAGGCCGGCGGGGGGATCATCCTCGGGAGGGGTTCGGATCGGACACCAGTCCCCTCAGTCCTTCAACCGCTGGCCGACCAGAAGAAGGGGGCGAGGTCCCGGGTTCGAAGTTACCTGGCAGGCTCCGAGCCCGGGGAGCCCCCGCCTACAGGCGGACGATGCGCGTCAATCCGAGGGACTGGCAAGCCATAGCGAAGGCTATCTTGTCGCGGCTGAACATCTCGGCCAACTGCCCCTACCAATGCAGCCTCCCGGCCGCTCCAAAGCAGGCACGTCTCCAATCCAAGGGCGAACGACCGTTCGACAATGGCCGGGTTGCCCAATCGGGGTCACGGTGGCTATTGCGAATCCGGGCCAGGTCCGCCGGGAGGGTTCGATTCAGCCCGCTGTCGGCATCCGCCCCCGGATCCCTCAACGCCTGCTCGAAGGGAAGGCGGATACACTGAACGGCTGGCCGTCGAAGCGCCGGGAGAGCTCGCGAACCATCCGTCTGAATTCCTTCTCCGTCATGTAGGCCTTCATCTTGTTGACGAGCTCTGCAACGAGGACAACGCTGGACTCGTCGCCCGGGACGCGGTGTTCCCAGGTCACGGAACGTGGGCTCCGACCCTCCTCCAAGAGCTTCACGCCCGTGTAATAACAGCGGTACGCGCCAGCGTCGGGATCCCACTGTGAAGACATGGCCCTCCATCGCGCTTTGTTATCGGACTTCCTCGGTCCCCGTTTCTTCAGGGCCCGGCAGAACGGGCACAGGTAGGACCTCGGGAACGACGGTCGGCCGCACACTTTGCAGTTCGTCGAGGGAGAGGAGTCCAGCGCCTTGCTCATAGCGCCGAGTGTAGGGGCTTCGCTGGGTCCGGGTCGGCCTTAGAGGATCCGATCGAGCGAGCCGGCTCCGCCTACAAGCGGAGGGATTCGTGGAGCTGAACCTGGGAGATCCGCCGTTCCAATCGAACGATCCCCGAGCTCCCAACTCCACCCACGACGAGGTCGGCCCCCTCGACTCCCGTTCCCTCCTGCCCGCTTCCGCGCCGGCCGTTGCCCAGACATGAGCACCAAGGCCGGCTCTAGAGCGGATAATTCGAGTCGCTCGCGGTCTCGAGGGACCGCATTCCTGCAGGTCGGCTCTGCTTCGGAGAGCGCCTAACAGGGTGTTCTGAGGTGTTACGTGCCCGGCAGCGCGTCAACGGCGTACTCGGACAGGAGCGCATCTTCTGCCTCCGCGGCCGACCCGGTCACCTCCAGATTCCGCAGCCCAAGCAGACTCAAGTGCAGAGCGCACCGCGCGACGACGCCCCTGGCCGGGCCCCCGCTGGCCTTGAGGACATCGGCCGAAGACCTCTCCGGCCCGTAGACGTGCAGGCAGTACGGGCAGATGAGCTTGAGCCGCTGGGGGTACCCGAACTCGCCCCGGTAGCCGGTCTCGTGCTCGATCACGTCTCCCCACAGGGCCCCGGTGCCGAGGACGGCAGCTGACCTCTCGATCAACGACCAGTCCTGCGCCCACCACATGCCCCGGAAGGCGTTGCCGATCGGCCGCAGGAAGTCCGGTTCCTTCCTGACGTAAAGCCCGCAGCCTCCCCTCGGATACGGGGCGTGGTGGGGCCCGATCCGATCGAGGCCCCCGCAGAAGCACCGAGCGACCGTCGGCCGTCGTGGTTCCCACAGCAGGGCCATATTGCTCAACGGACCGAGCCGGTAGCCTCTCCCCTTCGGTCTCCGGAGAAGGCTCCACAGACGCCATCCGATGACGGGCTCGGCTATCTCGAACGGGCGGAAGTCAGAAGGCATGTCCCTCCAGGGAGCGGGCTGGTTCGGGAAGGGCCTCATCTGGTCGCTCCTGCCGTTGCCGGCTCCTCTTGCCGGTCGATCTTCGCCGCCTCGTCCATGACGAGACCCGAGAGCGTGGCCCCGCGAAGAGAGTCTGGGTTGTCGGCCGAATGCACCTGCACCGACCCGCCGCTGGGGAAGTGCACCCGGTAGTGCGGTCTCCGCTCGACCTGCACGCCTGGGATGTCCTTGCACAGAAACAGCAGGATCTCCCAAGCGTGGTCGCCCTCTTTGTAGTGAGGCGACACCCACCACGCCTTGCCTCCGCGAACCGCGGCCTCTTCGACGCACGTCAGCGCGGCGAGGGATGTCTTGCCCCACTGCCGACCACAGACCACGACCTTGAACCGGGCCGGGGAGTCGTAGACCTCGCGCTGGCCCTCATGGAGCCAGTCAGCTCGCAGGACGAGGGGGTTCTCATCGGCGCCAGGGAACGGTATGACCTTGGGGGTTCGACTCACCCGGCGGGAAGCTGCTGGATCGTCGAACTGCGCCGTGAGGGCATGGAGGGAAGCTCAAGCACGATCACGGTTGGCCCGATAGGTCGGGGCTCGGTCTCGATGGGACGGAAGGCCGGCTCCATCCGCTGAGCCATCTTCCACGCGAGGGTCCCGTCCCGGTCCGGATGATCCACCGCGGCCTTGAACGCCGCCCCAACGACCGAGAGACGAGAGCCGGCCTTGGCTTCGCAGACCCTGAGCCAGAACTCGCCCCATGTTCCGCCCTCGGCAGCGTGCTCGGCCCTCTCCAGCCAGCGGGATAGCGTGCTCTTGTTGACGCCGGCGTGCCATGCCGCCGTCTCGTCCGAGCAGCCGACGTGAAGAGCGGCTAGGATCAGGGCTCGCCGATCGGCGGTGAACTTGGACGGCTGTGCCATCTGAGCACGCTCCTAACTTTACGGTCTAGCCCGCAGCGATTGGGGTTGTGGTCCCACGCATAACCCGGATTTCACCCGGTTGCATGGTCTGCCTAGCGCTTGGTCTGAGCACGGTCACCCGGCCGAACGGCAACCTACCGTCGGCATGGGTTCTTGTGATTCAAGCCCCTGACCAGCACGTTTTGGTCGGCGCTAGGTTTACGGTTTGGTTGCGCTTGGTTTCCCAAGCCCAGATTGTGCGGGGGAGACCTCGCGCGGAGGGGATACCGATTCGTGCGACCCACCCCCCCGTCAGAAATCGTCAGGTTCCTTGACGGTCCTGTCAGGTCGTCAGGCAGGTTGACTATCACGTCACGACCTCCAGTCGTTCGTCCTGCCCAACGTCGATGAGCCACCTCACGCCCTGTATCCGCGCCC
>DHWS01000098.1 GCA_002413305.1 Actinobacteria bacterium UBA5176
GATGCGGAGGCCGAAGCTTCCTTTCCCCAGCGGCCTTGTGGCCGTAGGGCACATTCGGTATTAGCCCGAGTTTCCTCGGGTTGTCCCGATCATCAGGGCAGGTTACCCACGTGTTACTCACCCGTTCGCGGCTTTGCCCCAGGCCGAAGCCTGGTTCGTCGCTCCACTTGCATGTGTTAGGCACGCCGCCAGCGTTCGTCCTGAGCCAGGATCAAACTCTCCGTAAGAGATGGTTCGATCCGGCCGGATTGTGTCCGTCCGGTTCATTGCTTTGGTCGTACGAATCCGCGTCACTCGTCGGATACCCGGATGCACGCCGAAACGTGACCCGGGCCCTCTCTCATGACGGGAGTGCACTGGCTTTTGGCACACTGTTCAGTTCTCAAGGTGCGAGCGTTCCCGCTTGGAACCCTCTTCCTGACCTCGTTCTTGCGGCAACAAAAGGCCGCCGGCTCTCAGGCCGACGGCTCCGACTCAACCGGTCACGTTTCGATCGGCTACGTCAGAGAACCCTCCTCGCCTGTTCCGTTGTCAGGAAGGTAGCTCCCATACGGGACCTCACTCCCGGGTTCTCCCGGGAGCCCCGCTATGGTACGCCAGTTGGCTGAGGGGCGTCAACAGGTCGAATGTGCAGGTCAGCGGCCCGGACCGGGCGCGAGGACCCGGACGAACCGCCTCCGGCCCACCTGCACCACCCTCCCGGTCAGCTCGGAGGCCTCGAACTCCGCGGTTGGGTCCGTGACCTGGTCGCCGTCGATCCGGACGGCGCCCTGTTGGATCTGGCGACGTCCATCGGCGTTGGAGGAGACCAGCCCGAGTTCGGCCAGGAGTCGCGGCAGCCAGATCGGCCCGGCGCCGGCCAGAACAGCGGGCAACGACACCTCGAGGACGTCCTCGGGCGCGTCGTGCGCCTTGAAGACCCGGTCGAAACGGCGTTCCGCCTGCTCCCCGGCGCCCTCGCCGTGGTATTGGGACACGATCGCCCGGGCCAGGCGCCGCTTCTCGGCGTTCGGGTGGGCGGCCGGTTCGAACTCCAGCTCGGTGCACAGCCGGAAGTACCGGTAGATCAGCTCGTCCGGGATGGACATGAGCTTGCCGAACATCTCCTCCGGCGGATCTGTCAGCGCCACGGAGTTGTCGAAGGACTTCGACATCTTTCGGAGGCCGTCGGTGCCCTCCAGCAGCGGCATCGTGAACACGACCTGCGGCTCCTGGCCGTACGCCCGCTGGATGTCCCGCCCCACCAGCAGGTTGAAGGTCTGGTCGGTGCCTCCCATCTCGACGTCCGACCGGATGGCCACGGAATCCATTGCCTGCATGAGGGGGTACAGGAACTCCACCACGCTGATCGGGCGGCCGTCCCGGTACCGGGCCTGGAAGTCGTCGCGCTCCAGCATCCGGGCCACCGTGTACTGGGACGTCAGTCGGAGCACGTCCTGCATGGTGAGCGCGGCCAGCCACGCCGAGTTGCGGTGGAGCTCGGCCCGGGAAGGGTCGAGGTCCAAGACCAGCCCGGCCTGGTCCAGGTACGTCTGGGCGTTCGCCTCCAACTCATCGGGCGAGAGCATGGGGCGGGTCTCGGACTGTCCGCTTGGATCGCCGACCAGCCCCGTGAAGTCTCCGACGATCAGGACGGCGATGTGCCCGAAGTCCTGGAACTGCCGGAGCTTGCGCAGGACGACCGCGTGCCCGAGGTGGAGGTCGGGGCGCGACGGGTCGATGCCCAGCTTGACCCGGAGTGGCCGCCCCTCAGAGACCGAACGCTCCAGCTTGGCGAGGAGCTCCTCCTCGGGGATCACGCCCGCGGTGTCCCGGAGTAGGGCGTCGAATCGTGCTCGCGGGTCCATGCGGGGGGCCATCGCGGCGGATGCTACCAGGGTGCATCCGTCCGATGGCTCCTGTAGTTCCGCCGGAGGACTGTCGATGACTACGGGGTCCGATGAGCGCCCACCGGAAGCTCCGCCCAATCGCCCTGGCAGCGATCGCTGTCGTCTTCACCATGCTCGCCTCCGGCTGCGGCCTGCCGAACATCGCCGGCCTGAAGCTGACGATCCCGGCGCTCCCCCAGACCTCGCTCCTGTTCGACGACCACGGCCAGCTGATCACCAGCCTGCACGCAGGCGAGAACCGAACGCTGGTCCCGATCGGCGAGATCCCGACGGTCCTCCAGGACGCGGTCATCGCCACGGAAGACCAGCGCTTCTACCAGCATCACGGTATCGATGTGAAGGCCATCGTCCGCGCCGCCGTCCGCGACGCCACATCCGGCCGGGTCGAACAGGGCGGTTCGACCATCACGGAGCAGCTCGTGAAGAACACGATCACCGGGAGCGACCGCACGGTCACCAGGAAGATCAAGGACGCCATCCTCGCCTACAAGCTCGAGGACAAGTACCCGAAGTCGAAGATCCTCGAGATGTACCTCAACACGGTCTACTTCGGGCAGGGCGCGTACGGCGTCCAGGCGGCCACACACACCTACTTCTCCGAGTCCGTCGCGGACCTCACCCTCCCCCAGGCTGCCACGCTGGCCGGGCTCATCTCCTCGCCGGAGAACTACGACCCGGTCTTCCACCCCGACCTGGCGATCGTCCGCCGCAACCTGGCGTTGGCTCAGATGGACCTGCTCGGGATGATCGACCGGCCACAATACCTGGTCGCCGTCGCGGCCCCGCTCGGGCTGAAGGTCTACGTCCAGCGCCACTACCCCGCGGCGTATTTCGTCGACTACGTGCGGAAGTGGTTCCTACAGAACCCGGCATTCGGGTCGACCTACCAGCAGCGCTACGACAAGCTCTTCACCGGAGGGCTTCGCATCTACACGACCGTCGACCTGAAGCTGCAGCAGGAGGCGGAGCAGGCCGTCGGGAGCATCCTCACCGAGAAAGGCGATCCGTACGGAGCGATGACGGTGAGCGACCCGAACACCGGCGAGATCAAGGCCATGGTCGGCGGGCGCGACTACTTCTCGGAGAAGGACCCGTTCGCCAAGCTGAACCTGGCGACCGGGGGGGCGACAGGGCGGCAGGCCGGTTCGTCGTTCAAGCCCTTCGCGTTGGTCACCGCGCTCGACCAGGGCATCACGCCGCAGCAGGTCTACTCCGCGCCGGGCCACATCGACATCCAGCTGCCGCGCGGCTACAACCCGCCCGTCTGGCCGGTGTCGAACTACGAGCCGGGCGGCCGCGGCTCGGAGACGCTCGAGCAGGCCACGATCCACTCCACCAACACCGTGTACGCACAGCTCATCATGCAGGTGGGCCCGGCGAACGTGGTCCGGACGGCACGCGAGATGGGGATCACCAGTCCGCTCGCGGCCGTGCCTTCGGCCGTGCTCGGCAGCAATGACGTCAACACGCTGGAGATGGCATCGGCGTACGGCACGCTGGCCACGATGGGGAGCCACACGCCGCCCGTGTCCGTCACGAAGATCACCGATGCCTCCGGCCGGATCGTCTTCCGGGGAACCCCGGACCTGCAACCGGTCGTGAACCCCGCCGTGGCCTGGACCACCGACCAGATCCTCGAGAAGGTCGTCCAGGAAGGGACGGGCACGGCCGCGAACATCGGCCGGCCGGCCGCCGGGAAGACCGGGACCGCCCAGGATTGGGCCGACGCCTGGTTCGTGGGGTACGTACCACAGCTGGTAGCGGCCGTGTGGGTGGGCTTCCCGAAAGCGCGGGTCCCGATGGTCACACCGAGGGTCCGGATCGCGCACGTCGCCGGGGGGACCTGGCCGGCGGCGATCTGGCATGCGTTCATGACCAAGGCGCTGAAGGGCACCCGCGCCAAGGACTTCGTCAAGCCCCCCATCGGGTACGTCGACGTCGGGGTCGACCTGATCGGGATGTGCCTGCCGAACCACTGGACGCTCCCGTCCAGCGTGCAGGTCATCCACTTCATCGCCGGCACGGAGCCGACGCAAGTGTGCACCCAGCCGAGCGGGCCGCAGGTCATCCCCGTGCCGTCGGTCGTCGGCCTCCTGGCCAGCGACGCAGAGAACACGCTGGCGAGCTACGGATTCGCCTGGACCCTGGATCCCTCGTCGACCCAGGACGGGATGGTCACCACCCAGGATCCCTCGGGTGGGAGCTCCCTGCTGCAAGGTTCGACGGTGACGCTCACGCTGGTCCCGGCCCCGCCGAGCCCGCCACCTCCGAGCCCCTCGCCGAGCCCGACCCCCTCCCCGACGCCGACCCCTTCGCCGACTCCGTCTCCATCACCGTCCCCTTCGCCTTCGCCCTCGCCTTCGCCCTCGCCATCCGCGACTCCGTCGCCGAAGCCCTCGCCGAGCCGCTGATCGTTCCGCGCGGTCCGCGCGAGACGAACGGGCTGCCCGCTTCGAAGAACCGCCAGGGACGGTCCACCCCGACCGAGATCCCGATCCGCGGCGAGACGTCCACCGCCTCGTCCGGGACCCGGCGGCCCGGGGCGACGAACAGCGCGCCGCCGCCCGCCAGGTCGCGCCCGTTGTCGGTGCGCGCCACGCCGAACGCCTGGGTCAGCCGGCCGGGACCCGCACAGAGCAGCTTCGGCGCGTGGACCCTCCGCGCAGCCGCCATCTCCTCCAGGCCCTCGAGCGGTTCCGCGGCCCGCAGGAGCACCGCGCTCCCCTCGCCGTCCTGGCCGGTCACCACGTTCATGCAATGGTGCATGCCGTAGGAGAAGTACACGTACAGGTGGCCGGGCGGGCCGAACATCACGGCCGTGCGGTCGGTGATCCCCCGGTACGAATGGCTCGCCGGGTCGTCCTCCTGGTAGGCCTCGCATTCGACGATCCGCGCCACCAGCAGGCCGCCGGACGCATCCTCCGGCCGCTTCACCAGGAGCCTCCCCAGCAGGTCGCGGGCCACGACCGGCGAAGGTCGGGCGAAGAACCACCGGCCGAGCCGGTGCGGCTCCCGGGGGTTCAGGCCCGACCCTTCCGCAGGAACCGCCGGAGCTTGTCGAGCGGCCACGTGTTGATGACATCGTCCCGTTCGAGCCACCCGCGCTGCGCGGTCCCCACGCCGTATCGCATGAAGGGCAGGTGGACCGTCGAGTGCGAGTCGGTGTCCACGGCGAACTTCACCCCGTGACGCCTGGCCCACATGACGTGCTCGTCCCGCAGGTCCAGCCGGTCCGGGAACGAGTTGACCTCCAGCGCCGTTCCGGTTCGAGCCGCCGCTTCGAACACCGCATCCAGGTCGAACTCGATCGGTGCCCGCCGGCCGATGAGCCGAGCCGTGGGGTGGCCGATGATGTTGACGTATGGGTTCTCGCATGCCCGGATGATCCGCCGGGTCATCTGGTCCTGGGGCTGGTTGAACTCCGAGTGCACGGACGCGACGCAGACGTCGAACCCCTCGAGGAAATGCGGACCCCAGTCGACGTCTCCGGCCGGGTCGATGTTCAGCTCGGTCCCGTGCAGCAGGGTCATCTTCGGGTACCTCGACTGCAGCTTCCTGACCTGCCGGCGCTGGGTGAGCATCTTCTCGTCGGTCATCCGTTGCATGTACAGGTTCGGCGCGTGGTCGGTGACCGCGTAGTACCGGTACTTCAGGCCCGCCGCCGTCTCCAGCATCTGCTCCAGGGAGGCCAGGCCGTCGGTGAGGTTGGTGTGGGTGTGGAGGTCGCCCCGAAGGTTCTTCCGTTCGACCAGGGTGGGCAGTTCGCCGCGGAGGGCCGCGTCGATCTCCCCCCGGTCCTCCCGGAGGGTCGGAGGGATCCAGGGCAGGCCCAGCTGCGCGTAGACCTCCTCCTCGGTCTCGGCCACGATCAGGTTCCCCGAGGCGGCTTCGAACAACCCGTACTCCGAGAGCTTCAGGCCCTTGCGGACGGCCATCTCCCGGGTCCGGATGTTGTGCGCCTTGGACCCGGTGAAGTACTGGAGCGCCGCCCCCCACACCTCCGGGGTGATGACCCGCAGGTCGACCTGCAGGCCCATCGTCGAGCGGATGGAGGTCTTCGTCTCCCCCCGGGCGACGATCCGCTCGACGATGGCGAGGTTGACGAAGGCCTCCATCACCGGCCCGGCGTCCTCGGACGCCACGAGGATGTCGATGTCCCCGATCGTTTCCCGCATGCGGCGGAGCGAGCCTGCGTACGCGCACTTCCGGCAGCCCCTCAGCGCGGAGAGCTCGCCGAGGATCTCTTCGGCCAGCTCCATCCCCACGCCGATCTGGACCCGCTCCCCCGACTGCTGCATCAGCGAGATGCCGCGAAGGATGTTCTCCTCGGTCTTCGGCCCGAACCCCTTCATGCCGGCGAGCAGCCCGGCGTGGATGGCGTCGGCCAGCTCCTGGACCGAGGCGATCTTCATCTCCCGGTAGAGCATCAGGGCCTTCTTCGGGCCGAGCATCGGTATCGAGATCATGTCGCGGACACCGGCAGGCACCTGCTTGCGGAGCTCCTCGAGCCGTTCGAACGTGCCGGTCTCGAGCGCCTGCCGAACCTTGCCGACGATGGACTTGCCGACGGCCGGGATGGCCAGGATGCCCTTGTCGTCGAGCGTGGCGAGGTCGGCGTGGTAGCCGCCCACCGAGCGAGCCGCCTTCTCGTACGTCCGGACGCGGAACGGGTCGCCGCCGGAGATCGACAACAGGTCCGCGTACTCCTCGAGCAGCGCTTCGACGACCTCGTTCGCCCTCGGCATGCCTCGATTCTATTGGCCGCCGGGCCGGTGGCCGCAGCCGAGGCTCAGGCCCCGCCGAGGAGGAACAGCAGCAACGCCTTCTGCGAGTGGAGGCGGTTCTCCGCCTGGTCCCACACCACCGAGTGCGGACCGTCGATGACCTCGTCGGTGATCTCCTGGCCACGGTGGGCGGGGAGGCAGTGCAGGACGATGCAGTCCGGGTCGGCGCGGTCGACGGCGGCCTGGTCAAGCCGGTACGGCTGGAAGATCAGCGTCCGTTCGCTCGCTTCGGCCTCCTGGCCCATGGATGCCCAGACGTCGGTGTACAGGACGTCAGCGCCCTGTTCGGCCTCGGCCACGTCCTCCGTGACCATGATGCGGCCGCCGGCGCCAGCCTCGCCGGCGAGCTCCTCGGCGCGCTGCACGACCTGCGGGATGGGCTCGTAACCCGGAGGCGTGGCCACCCGGACCGACATGCCGGCCTTGGCCCCGCCGATGAGCAGCGAATGCGCGACGTTGTTCCCGTCCCCGACGTAGGCGAGCGTCAGACCTTCGAGCCGGCCCTTGTGCTCCCGGACGGTCAGCAGGTCGGCCAGGCACTGGCACGGGTGCTCGAAGTCCGACAGCGCGTTCACGATGGGCACGGTGGCGGTGCGGGCCAGGGCTTCGAGCCGCTCCTGGCCGAACGTGCGGAGGACGATCGCGTCGACGTAGCGGGACAGGACCCTGCCGGTGTCCTCGATGGTTTCCCCCCGGCCGAGCTGGAGCTCCGTGGACGACAGGGCAAGCGGGTGCGCCCCCAGACCGGCGATGCCGACCTCGAACGAGACGCGGGTCCGGGTGGAGGGTTTCTCGAAGATCATCGCCACGGCCAGGCCGCGCAGGCGGTCCGCGTAGTCCGGCGCCGACGACTTGACCTTGTCCGCCAGGTCGAGGAGCGAGGCGAGCTCGCCCGGCGAGAGGTCGTCCATCGAGAGGAAGTTCCGGCTCATGGCGGCGCCCATCGTAAACGCCCCGAGCCGTGGGCCGCCAGCGTTCGGCCGGGGTCCGGGACCGTTCAGCCGGCTCGGAGCTCGGCCCCGACGTCGGCCGCCAGTCGCTCGACGATCGTCGTCACGGCAGCTTCGGCCTCCTCGTCGGTGAGGGTCCGGTCCGGGGCCCGGAAGTCCAGCGAGTAGGCGAGGCTCTTCTTCCCCGGCGCGATCGGCGCCCCCGCGAACACGTCGAACAGCTCGATCCGATCGAGCAGTGCCCCAGCCGCCCGTTCGATCCCCCGCCGGACATCGGCGGCGGGGATCGCTTCGTCAACCACGAAGGCCAGGTCGCGGTGGATCGGCGGGTAGCGGGGGACATCGCGCAGCGTGATCGTGGACGCAGCATGCCGCCCGAGCACCCCGGCCTCCAGTTCCGCCACGGAGGTGCCGGCCGGGAGGTCGGAAGACTCGGTGACCTGTGGGCGCAGCTCGCCGATCGCCCCCGCCCGCTGGCCGCCGATCAGGACGGCCGCCGAGCGCGCGGGGTGGAACGGCACGCCCGGGGGCTCGCCGAGCTCCCAGTCTCCGATCCCGAGCACCGCGAACAGGGTCTCCAGCGCGCCCTTCGCGTCGAAGAAACCGAGCGTCCGCGTCTCCCCCGGGTAGCCGGACGACGCCGTTCCGGCCAGGACGAAGGCGACGTGCTCGCGTTCGTCGACGGGTTCGTCCCCGTCTCCGGGGGCGAACACGTGCCCGGTCTCGAACAGCGCCACTCCGCGGACGCCCCGGCTGCCGTTCCGCGCCACCGCCTTCAGGAGTCCCGGCACCAAGCTTCGGCGGAGCCAGGCTTCCTCCGACGTCAGTGGGTTCGCCATGAGGACGCCGTCGGACCTGCCCATCAACTCGAGGTCGGCCCGGGAGGCGAACGAGAGCGAGTACGCCTCCCGCAGTCCCGCCCGGACCAGCCCGTCGCGGATGCGGCGGCGGAGGGCGAAGCTGTCGGCGACCCCGCCGGCCTGCCGGACACCCGGCCGGGTCGACGGGAGAAGGTCGTAGCCTTCGACCCGAACGATCTCCTCGATCAAGTCGACCTCGCGCTCAAGGTCGACCCGGTAGCCGGGAACCTCGACGTCCACCTCGTCCCCCTGAGCGAGGACGGCCTCGATCCCGAGGCTCTCGAACGCCTCGGCCGCGCCCTCCGGTGACACCGGATACCCGAGCAGGCGGCTCGCCCGCCCGGCCCGGACGGTGAGGTGCCGGCGCTCCGGGACGGAACCCTGTTCCACGGCGCCGGCCAGGACCGAACCACCCGACCACGCCGCGATCAGCGAGGCGGCGCGGGCGGCCGTGGGGCCCACAGCCTCGGGGTCGACGCCACGTTCGAACCGGCTGGACGCCTCGGTGTGCAGGGCGAGGCGGCGGGCGGTCCGCAGGACGCCGCGCCGCTCGAAGTTCGCGCTCTCCAGGAAGATGTCCTGCGTCCTGGGATGGACCTCGGCCCCGGCCGAACCCATGACCCCCGCGATGGCCATGGCCTTGGCGTGGTCCGCGATGACCAGGTCCTCGGCCGTCAGGGTCCGCTCGACGTCGTCGAGGGTCACGATGCGTTCGCCCTGCTCCGCACGCCGGACGATGATCCCGCCCCCTTCCAGCAGGGCCAGGTCGAACGGATGCAGCGGCTGTCCGAGCTCCAGCATCGCGTAGTTCGTCGCGTCGACCGCGTTCCACAGCGGGCGCATCCCGGCGGCGGTGAGCCGCGCCTGCACCGAGATCGGCGACGGACCGATGCTCACCCCGCGGACGACCCGGGCGAGGTAACGGGGACACCGCTCCAGGTCGCGGACCTCGACCGTCGCCACCGCGCCGGCCTCTTCGCGGGACTGTTCCACGGCGGTGTCGGGCGGGGTCAGGGGTAGCCCGGTGGCGGCCGCGACTTCGCGGGCGATCCCGAACACGCACATCAGGTCGGGGCGGTTGGGTTCGATCTCCACGTCCAGTACGGCGTCGTCCAGCCCGAACGTGGCCTTCACGTCGACGCCCGGTTGGAGCCCCGGCGGCAGGATCAGGATGCCGCTGTGGCTGGGGGCGATGGCCAGCTCCATCGGCGAGCAGAGCATCCCGTTCGACTCGACCCCCCGGATCTTCCGAACTCCGAGCGGCTCGGGGAGGGCCGGCACGCGGGCGCCGGGGACCGCGTAGGGAACCAGGTCCCCCGGTCGCATGTTCCGGATCCCCGCCACGACCTCCATCCGGCCGCCCGGGCCGACGTCGACGGTGGCCACGCAGAGCGTGTCCGAGTCGGGATGGTCGCGGACCTCCAGCACGCGAGCTACGACCACGCCCTCCAGCCCCTCCCACGGCCGGAGGATCTCCTCGACGTGGATGCCCTTCGCGTTGAGGATCTCCGCCAAGTCTTCGGCTTCCTGTTCGACCCGGACGAACTCGCGCAACCACGAGAGGACGACCTTCACGGGCTACGTCGCCCCTTCGAACTGCGCGAGGAAACGGACGTCGTTCTCCAGGAGCATGCGGATGTCCGGGAAGCCGTACCGGAGCATCGCCATCCGGTCGATCCCCCCGCCGAACGCGAACCCCGAGTACCGCTCCGGGTCGTAGCCGACGTTCTCCAGGACACGGGGGTGGACCATGCCACAGCCCATCCCCTCGATCCATCCGTTGCCGCAGGTCCGGCACCCGACCCCGCCGCACACGAAGCACGTCACCTCGACCTGAGCGCCGGGCTCGACGAAGGGGAAGAACGAGGGCGTGAGCCGGATCCTCCGCTCCTGGCCCAACAGGGCCCGGTAGAAGGTCTCGAGGGTGCCCTTGAGGTCGGCGAACGTGATGTCCTCGTCGACGGCCAACCCCTCGACCTGGTGAAACACCGCCAGGTGGGTGGCGTCCGTGGCCTCGTTCCGGAACACGCGGCCCGGGGCGATGACGTACACGGGCGGGGGCTGGGACTCCATCGTCCGGATCTGCATCGCGCTGGTCTCGGTCCGGAGCACCCGCGGCTCGCCCGGTGTGGACAGGTACAGGGTGTCGGTCGTCTTGCGCGCCGGGTGGTCGGGCGGGATGTTGAGCGCGTCGAAGTTGTACCACTCGGTTTCGACCTCCGGCCCTTCGACGACGCGGTAGCCCATGCCGGTGAAGATGTCGACGATCCGGTTCTGGAGCAGCGTCAGCGGGTGCAGGGATCCGGGGCGGAGCCGCCGGCCGGGAAGGGTCACGTCGATCCGGTCGGCCTCCAGGAGGGCCCGCTCGCGTTCGGCCTCCAGCGTCTCCCGGCGGCTCGCGATGGCCGAACGGAGCGCCCCTCGGACCTCGTTCGTCCGTTGTCCGATCCGGCGCCGGTCCTTCTCCGACAGGCCACCCAGGCCCCGCTGGATCCCGGAGAAGGGCGACTTCCGGCCCAGGAGCGCGCTCTCCGCTTCGTCCAGGGCGTCCCGGCCCGCCGCGCCGCCGATCAGGGCGAGGCCGCGCGCCAGCTCGGCGTCGAGGACGCCGAGGGCTTGGCCGGGGTCGAGCGCTTCAGATGCCGGCATGATCGGAACAGGAGTGTATCGGCCGGGCGGCGCCGGGCGGGTCCCGCGGACCGGACGGGGTCGCCTCCGACGGTCCGACACCCTGTCGGCCGATCACCGTATTTCGCACCGTTTTCGCCTCCCCACCGGTTCAGGTTTCCGCCCCTTCGGGCCGATACCTCTTCTGGGTGTCGCAGATGGACCGAACACATCCGGCCGAAGTGCCGGCTTCCAGCGCTGTTGGTGGCGTCCGCCGAGGAGGCGCCCGCCACCGGGCGGGCCGGCTGGATGCCACCGACCCCGCGCCACCCCTCGACCTCACGCACCGGCCGGACGACGAACTCTTCTTCCGCGCGCTGGACGCCAGTTCCGACGCGGTCCTCCTCTCACGCGCGTCGGACGCCCACCTGCTCTACGTCAACGAAGCGTTCGTCGCGCTCTGCGGGTATGGGCGCGACGAGGTGATCGGACGCACGGTCGAGGAGCTGGGCCTGTGGACCCTCGCCGACGGTTGGGAGGACCCTTCCGGCGCCCGGCGGGCGGCGGAGATCGTGGTTCGATCCAAGGACGGCACGCAGACGCGGGCCACCCTGTCGACCGAGGCCGTCGAGATCCGGGGCGAACCGTGCCTGCTCCGGATGATCCGGGACGACTCCGAGCGGCGACGTCTGGAGGAGACGGTCGTCCACCTCGCTTCGATCGTGGAGTCCTCCCACGACGCGGTGATCACCGCCACGCCGGACGGCACCATCACGTCCTGGAACGCCGCGGCCGAGCGCATGTTCGGCCACCGGCCCGAGGAGGCCATCGGACGCCCCGTGGCCATCATGTGCCCCCCCGACCGGCTCCACGAGATGGACGAGATCCTGGAGCGGGCCAGGGCGGGTGAACACGCGGGCGTGCTGGAGACCGTCCGGATGCGGAGGGACGGGACCCCGATCCACGTCTCCCTGATGGTCTCCCCCACCCGCGACGCCGACGGCCGGATCACGGGGTCCTGGGGCCTGGTGCGGGACATCACCGACCGGAAGCTGGCCATGGACCAGCTCCGGGAGGCGGAGGCGAAGTACCGTTCGCTGGTCGAACGGATCCCGGTGGTCACCTACGTCGATGCGGTGGACCGGACGAGCTCCGCCGTGTACATGAGCCCGCAGGTCCAAGAGATGCTGGGCTACCCGCAGGACCAGTGGCAGAGCGAACCCGACCTGTGGGTTCGGACCATCCACCCCGACGACCGCGAACGGGTCCTCGCGGAGAGCGATCGGACCAACCAGACGGGAGAGCCGTTCGCCATGGAGTACCGGCTCCTGCACCGAGATGGCCGCACCGTGTGGGTCCGTGACGATGCCCTGCTGGTCCGGGACGAACTCGGCAATCCCCGCATCTGGCAGGGCATGCTGCTCGACATCAGCGACCAGAAGCGGGCCGAGGAGGAGATGGCCTTCCTCGCCTACCACGACAAGCTCACCGGCCTGCCGAACCGGGTGATGTTCGAGGAGTTGCTCGAGTTGGCCCTGACCCGTGCCGGGCGGCACGGGCTGGCGGTCGCGGTCCTCTACGTCGACCTCGACAACTTCAAGAACGTGAACGATTCTCTCGGCCACGACGCAGGTGACGACGTACTGCGCCAGACCGCGCTCCGGCTGCAGGAGGCGGCGAGGGCGGCCGACGTCGTGGCCCGCCATGGCGGGGACGAGTTCCTCGTGTTGCTCTCCGACCTCGACCGGGAGCCGAAGGACGACGTGCCGGCTCCGGCGACCACCGCGGAGATGGTGGCCGACCGTCTGGAGGAGGCGCTCCAGCAGCCGTTCGTCGTGCACGGGGCGGACTTCGCCATCTCGGCCAGTGTGGGGATCAGCCTGTACCCGTTCGACGCCCGGGACGGCGTCGAACTGCTCCGGCACGCCGACTTCGCCATGTACCAGGCGAAGCAGGGTGGCAAGCACGGACATGCGCGGTACGCGGCTGAGGAGGAGGGACCGGGCCAGGTGTCGCTCGCCAGCCGGCTGCGCAAGGCCGCCGAGCGCCAGCGATGGGAGCTCCACTACCAGCCGATCGTGCGCCTGGCGGATGCCGAGCTCGTGGGCCTGGAGGCGCTGCTCCGCTGGCAGGATCCGCGGGCGGGGCTGATCCCCCCGGCGAGGTTCATCCGTCTCGCCGAGCAGACCGGCATCTCGGAGGCGATCGGCGACTGGGTGCTGGAGGAGGCCTGCCGGCAGATCCGGACCTGGCGCGACGCCGGTCTCACCGGAACGACGTGGTTGAACCTCTCCCCCCGGCAGCTCTGGCGCCGCGACTTCGCCACCCGGACCGTGTCACTTCTCTCCTCGTGGGGCCTGGAGCCGGCGGACCTCGGGGTCGAGGTAACCGAGGCCACCGCCATGGCCGACCCCGCCCGCGCGTCCACCGTGCTTCACGACCTCCATGCGGCCGGGATCCTCATCGCCGTGGACGACTTCGGGACCGGGGCGTCCTCGTTGTCGTTGTTCACCGACCTGCCGGTCGACGCACTGAAGGTCGACCGGACGCTCGTGGGGCGGATCGCCCGCGGCGGGCCGACGGCGTCGATGGTGGCCGCGATCGTGCAGTTCGCGTCCTCCCTCGGTGTCCAAGCGGTCGCCGAGGGCGTGGAGACCGAGGAGCAGCGGCGGTGGTTGCTCGAACGGGGCTGCGCACTGGGACAGGGTTACCTGTTCGGCAGGCCGGTGGCAGCCTCGGCGATCACGGCACGGATCCGCCGGTCGGGTTCGCGCTTCGAACCGGGGGCCGCCGGAGGCTGACCCGTCACCGGTCGGCGCGGGCTTCGGGCGCCAGCCGAACCCGGAAGCGGATCCCGCCAGCCGTGTCCACCTCCAGCGTCCCGTCCTGCGACTCGGTCAGCCCCTTGGCCACGAAGAGCCCTACCTTGCTCCCGCCGCCGCTCCCGGGCTGTCGGGGCCGGAACAGGGCCGCGGCGCCCTCGGCGTCCAGCTCGGTGCCGGTCCGGGAGACCTCCACGACCGGTTCGCCGTCCGCTCCGACCGACAGCCGCACGGGCCCCTCTTCGCCCCACCATTGCGCGCTCTCGATGAGCGCGATCAGGATCGTGCGGAGCCGGGCCGGATCGACGAACGCCCGCACGGGCTCTCCGGCCACCTCCAGGTCGAACTGACTCCACTGGGCGAGCTCGTCCCGCACGAGCATGGCGGCCTCGAGCAGGTCGGTGTTGATCCGGCTGATCTCCAGGCGGTGGGAGGTCAGGCGGGCCGCTTCGACCAGCTGGGTCACGATGATCTCCATGCGCGCCGCGTCGTGCGTCACGCCCTCGAGCATCATCAGGCGCTGCTCGTCATCCAGCTTGGCCCACCTGGCGACCAGGGTCTTGGCGAACCCCCCGAGCGCGGTCAGCGGCGAACGGATGTCGTGGGCCGCGCCGCCAACGATCTGGGACAGGACATCACCCCCGGCCCGCTGCCGTGCGGCTTCGAACAGGATCACGGTGGCCGCCGCCGCCAGGTTCAGCGACTCCGCGTTGCCCGCGATGGGGACCCGCAGCGTGGCGTCGGCCAGGTCGCGGACGTGCGTCCGGAGCCCTCGGGCCTCGTTCCCCAGGACCACGGCGGCCGGCTTCGTCAGGTCGGCCTCGAAGACGGGGAGATCGCCGTCGGAGGCAGCCGCGTAGACCGCGAACCCCCGGGCCCGGAGCATCGCGACGCTCTCTTCGACCGCGACCTCCCGGACGACCGGGACGTGGAACAGCGAACCCGCAGAGGCCCGGACGGCCTTGCTGTTGTAGACGTCGACGGAGGAGGTGGAGAAGACGACCGCGTCAGCCCCGGAGGCATCGGCCGAGCGCAGGATGGTCCCGGCGTTGCCCGGGTCCCGGACCTCGGCCAGCACCGGGACGATGCCGGCCCGGTCCGCGTCGAGCGCGTCCAGCCCGACGTCCACGAAGTCGGCCACCGCGACGACGCCTTGAGGAGTGACGGTCGAAGTCAGGTGGGCCATGACCTCCTCGGACACAAGCGAGAGCGAGACCCCCGCTTCCAGGGCCGCGTCGATCGCCGGAGCGATCCGCTGGTCCGGCGTCGTGTGGAAGACCTCCCGGACCCGGGCTCCGGATGCGATCGACTCGAACACGGCCTGGGCGCCTTCGACGAGGAACCGCCGGTCCTTCTCACGCATGGCGCGCTTCTTCAGGCGGATGGCCTTCGCGACGCGCTTGTTGTGGACCGAGGAGATCATGTCCGGGGTGGGGCGTGGGTGGTGAATGACCGCACGGCGAGGGGTGCCGTCACGGTGGTCCGGCCTTCTAGGCCGGGGCCTCCGAGCGGGCCGTCCGGCGCCGGCGCTTCGGCTTCGCCTCGGCTTCGAGCCCGCCCTTTGCCGTCTGGGCCAGCGATGCGAACGCGCCCGGGTCGTTCACCGCGAGGTCGGCCAGGACCTTCCGGTCGAGCTCGACCCCCGCCGCTGCCAGGCCATGGATGAACGTCGAATACGTCATGCCCTGAGCTCGAGCGGCGGCCCCGATGCGAACGATCCACAGGCGGCGGAACTGGCCCTTGCGGTCGCGGCGGTCGCGGTACTGGTAGACGCCCGAGTGCGCGATCTGCTCCTTCGCCACGCGGATCCGACGGGAGCGGGCTCCGTAGTAGCCCTTGGCCGCCTCCATGATCTCGCGGCGGCGCTTGTTCCCGTGGACGGCGCGTTTGACCCTCGGCATCGCTTCGTTCCCTTCGGCCTGCTGCTACCCGCCGGCCAGGAGCCGCTTGGCGGTCTTCTTCTCCGGGCCGATCACGGCCATGCCGGAGATCCGGCGCTTCCTGCTACCGGTCTTCTTGATGAGGAAGTGGTTGCCCGTGGCCTTGCGGCGCATGATCTTGCCGCTCCCGGTGACCCGGAAGCGCTTGGCCGCGCCTCGGTGCGACTTCATCTTCGGCATGCCGTCATCCTTCTCGGTCGGGCTCGCCCGCGCCCACCGGCTCGGCCTGCGGCGAGTCCTCTTCGTGATGATCCTTCTCCGGATGGCGCTTGACGGGGGCCACGACCATGACCATGTTCCGTCCGTCGAGCTTCGGGAAGGTCTCTACGGTAGCAAGTTCTTGCAGGTCTTCGGTTAATCGGTCCAACAATTTCCGGCCCAGCTCCGTGTGGGCCATCTCCCGGCCCCGGAACATGATGGTGACCTTGACCCGTGCGCCCTGGTTCAGGAACCGCACGATGTGGCCCTTCTTGGTGGCGTAGTCGTGCGGGTCGATCTTGGGGCGCATCTTCATCTCTTTGACTTCTACCCGTGTCTGGCGTTTGCGGGCTTCCTTCTGCCGGACGTCCCGCTCGTACTTGAACTTGCCGTAGTCCATGATCCGGCATACGGGCGGGTTGGCTTGGGGAGCCACCTCCACGAGGTCGAGGTCCAGATCCTGGGCCCGTTGCATCGCATCCCCGATGGTCACGATGCCGATCTGCGATCCGTCCGAGCCCACCAGCCGGACCTCGGGGGCCCGGATCCTGTCGTTGACACGCGGCTCAACAGAGACTCTTCATCACCTCCATCTGATCTGGGAACGGCAGCGCCGGCCGGCGCTCAAGGAAGGGTTCCGAAACACGTGTTGTTCGCAAGTCTCATCCGTGCCTGGAGTATAGGAGGGGGGTACGACATCGTCCAGACGCCCGGGTCCAGGTGCGGAGCTGGCCAAGCCGGCGGAGAATCGGCTACTCGGGCTCGGAACCGGCGCCCCCGAGCATGTCGATCTGGGCCCGGATCCGGCGTTGCGCATCCGCATCCTCCAGGATCGCCGCGACCTTCGCCGCACGCTCGAGCATATCGGCGGCCTGGGCATTCGCGTTCAGTTCGATGGCCCTGGCAGCGGCCCGTTCCAGGTAGTGCAGCGCCTTGCCCTGCTCCTCGCTTCGGTAGAAGTAGTACGCGAGGATCTCGAGGTAGTCCTCGAGGGAGCCGCGGTACACCTCCTCGAACACGGAGCCGACCCGTCCGTAGAGCTCGCGCATCGCCGGCGGGGGAAGCGTGGCGGCTGCGGCCTCCTGCACCAGCCCATGTTTGAAGGTGCACTCGGGCTCCGGATATCGGCGCGTCTCCCGGATCAGGTCCGCGCGAAGCAGCGCGGAAAGATCCTGGACGAACGTCTCGCTCTGCGTGAGTCGTTCCAGGACCCGAACCGGGAACGTCCGTCCGATGGCCGCCGCCGTCTGCACGAGACGCCTCGGCCCCTCGGGCAACCCGTCGATCTGCGCGGCGAACAGGCTCTCCAGCGATGGTGGAAGGAGCTGGCGGGTCGAGATCGACATCGTCCACCCGCGCCTGGGCGAAGGGCCTCCCATCGCGATCACGTTCCGGAACAGCTCCTCGAGGAACAGGGGGTTCCCCTCGGCCCGGAGCACCAGGCCCTCCCGGGTCACCTCGTCGATCAGACTCGGCGGGGCCAGCGCCGCGGCCAGTTCCCGGGCCGCCGGGATCGACAGTGGGCCGACTGGAAGCTCGGTTGCGCGGTGCGGATACCCCGAGAGCACGCCGATCCGGAACCGCCATGCCTCGCTCTCGGGGTCCGACCTGAATGCCACTGCCACCAGGAGTGATGCGCTGTCCGTGACCGCGAGGAGATCCTCCGCGAGCTGCCGGGTGGAGGGGTCCGCCCACTGCATGTCGTCGATGGCCACCACCACGGGTCCTCGCGCGGCCAGGGCTTCGATCCACAGCTGGAACGCCCTCCGGATCGCTTCCCAGAGGGCCTCCGCCGGAAGCGCCGCGAACCGCGCTTCGGCGTCGGCTTCCACCTTCACCGAAAGGAACCTGCTCAGGAACGCCACGGTCTCCCGGGCGTCCGGCCCGAGCAGCGTGCCGAACCTGGCCCGCAGACGCGTCCGAACCGCGATCTCCGGCTCCCCCTCGCGCAGCTCCAGCCACCCCCGGAGCATGTCGACGAACGGCCTGGCCAATAATCCGCTCCCGTAGGACAGGCACCGAGCATCCAGCCACGTGGCCCGCTCCCTGGCGAGCGTTCGAGCTTCCGACAGCAGGCGGGTCTTGCCGATCCCCGACTCGCCGGACAGCAGGAGGATCTGGCCGAGGCCGGAGTTCAGATCCTCGAGCACGGCTCGGAGCCTGGCCATCTCCGGATCCCGCCCGACGAGCGGGGTCCCCTCGGGCCCCTTGGGTTCGCCCCGGATACCCTCCAGCCGCCACGCGGGGACCGCCGCTCCCGCCCCTTCACCGTGAGTTCACCCATCGGCTCCAGGTCGAATCGCGGATCGAGCAGCTTGGCCGTCACCTCGCCCACTGCGATCGTGCCGGGCTCGGCCACGGACTGCAGGCGTGCTGCGACGTTGGTCGTGTCGCCGAGGGCCACCGTTTGCGGGTCGGCCGAGCCCACGACCCCCACCCCGACCCGGCCGGTGTTGATCCCGATCCGAACGTTGAAATCGGCGATCCGCCAGGCCGCCCGGATGTCCTGGGCGTACTCCCCGGTCACCGAAAGGATCGAGAGCGCTGCCCGGGCGGCCCGCTCGGCGTCGTCCTCGTGGGCGGCCGGGACCCCGAAGTACGCGCAGATGCCATCTCCTGCGTATGCCTGGATCGTCCCTCCGAACTGTTCGACCGTCCGGCTCATCCGGGTCACGCATTCACCGATCAGGATCTTGACCTCGTCAGCGGTCAACCGTTCACCCAGGGCGGTCGACCCGACGATGTCCGCGAACAACACCGTGACGGGGCGGAGTTCGTCCTGGGCTCTGCCGGTGGCGCGGGCCGGCGGACTCGTCTCTCCCCCGTTCAGGGCGCGCCCGCAGGCGGGGCAGAACCGAGCCCCTGGCGGTGGAGACGCGCCGCACACTGCGCAGCGTCCGTCCGGCTCCGTGGGCGTGTTGGTCACCCCCCTCTGGGCGGCCGATCCATGCCGGCCCGATCGGCTCCTCACGGCCGCACCGATCCGTACGTCGGTGAC
>DHWS01000039.1 GCA_002413305.1 Actinobacteria bacterium UBA5176
AGCCGCCGAACACGAGGGCCCAGTGTAAACGCCGGTTGAAAAGGCGAACACCCGGAGGTCCTGGAGCCCCTCACGTTCGTGTGGGCCACCTCGAACGGTCCGGCCGCAAGCGGCTCGCTCCGTTCATAGCCGAGGCCGTCGAAGCGCTGGAGCGCCACGGCGAGCTCAAGGTGGACACTGAGATCCAGCCAAGTTCCTCGGATGTCCTCGGCCACCATCGACCGAGCGCTCGCCCCCGAGCGGCGGCGTCACGGCATCAAGGGTCGCTCCGGCACCAAGCCGGGCTCCATCCTGAAGCGCCAGATCCCCATCCGAAGCTTCGCCGAGTGTCGAGGCGTTCGCCTCGCTCACTTCCGCGGGCCACCGGCTTCGGGACACCTCACCGCTGTTGCACATCACCCCCGCCCCCGCGGCCCCCCACTGGGGCGGCGGCCGGCTGGCTGGTGGGTTTCGGCCGGCGGGCGAGCGTGGTTGGCATCGCCTGGCGGGCTCCAAGAGCGAGGGGAGTCGGTGCCCCAGCTGCACTCCCCGCACGCTCACGAACGTAGCCTTCGGCCCGCCCAGCGATCGCGCGTGCCGATGGCATGTGAGAAGGTGCAGTTCCCGGAGCCCAGCGACCGCTCCGGGCCCGTCCTTGCGTCCGAGGTCCATCCTCCCCGGTCCGCCGTAGCTGGTCGGGTTACTTGACGAAGAACGTCTTGCGTGCCACTAGCTGGCTGGTTTCACCGACCGCTCGCACCTTCTGCGCCCCGACCGTGGCGACGGAGGGGATCTTGACATCCGCCGCGAACCCGCCGGTCGAGTCCGCCGTCGCTGTGCCCAACCTCATGATGTTCGTGACCCCGTTCGACGTGTTGATGAAGCGGATCTTCACGGTCTCGCCCGCGGCGAACCCCAAACCCGTCACATGGGTGGTGGAACCGGGGACACCCGCATGCGGCGTCAGCGAAATCGCCGGCCCACTCGCGCCGGCGATGCCAGTCCCGGTGGCGACGATGGCTGCTGCCACAAGCAACGTGGAGACCGAACGAACAGCGTGCTCACGAAGTGTTCGCATGGATCCTCCTTCCACGTGGAGACTTGATTATCTCTTATCGTTCGTCAGCCGCAAGTCTTCCTGCGGGTACACCCCACTACCCTGCCGATCGGTTCCTCAGTAGGGAAGAGCTCAACTTGGGAGCGATTTGGGAGCGAGTCTCACGGAAACAGGCGGAATCCCGCTCCCTACCGTTGAAGCCGAAACGGGCTCTGACCTGCGCAAATGCCCTCTGACCTGCGACGACTCCGACCCCCTAACTTCCTTGACACGGAAGAGGTCAGAGGTTCAAATCCTCTAGTGCCCACCGAGAAACCGCAGGTCGGAGGCACCTTGGCTTCAGCCGCGATAGGGATCGCGCACGGCGACAGCGAGGCAACCGGCGATCGCGCCGAACCCAACGGCGCGGAGTTGCCGACCCATCGAAGGCGGAAGCAGGGCCGCGATCCCGAGCGCCGTCAAGCCGCCCAGAGGAAGGTCGGCGCGGCGCAACGGCAGCTCGCCGACGGGCCGAGCCCAGAAGTCGCCCGGCGGGCGCTCGTGGAGCCGCTTCGTAACGACTGCACCTGTGGCCACACCGGCGGCGAACGAAATCAGGCGCATCTGGACCCCTCCTCTCCCCTTCGACGATCGTGCTTCTGCGCGCGAGCACGACTATGGTCCGATGAGCCGGAACGAGTCCACTCCGGCTCGGCGCCGCGTCACGAAGGGGAGACCACGATGGACCCGATGGAACCGGTCGCCGGGATCTCGTTAGAGGCGTACGCGGAGCTCTGCGCGCTCATGAAGGACACCGGGACGGACACCCAGCGGCAGGTGGCGATCGCGGCGGAGCAGGGCCACGACCGCGCGTCATGGGAGGCGGCCAAGCAAGCGTGGACGGAGCGGATGTCCGACCCGTCCACTGCCGGGATGGTGGCGACCGCGTTCATGCCGTTGTACCAGGCCGCGCTGGCCCGGTCCGGCCCCGCGAAGACGGCGACGTTCGAGGAGTACGTACAGATGTCGGCCATGATCCAGAACGGGGTGCCGTTCGAGACGATGTACGCACAGTTCGCCATCACCGGGGCCGACTGGAGCCAGATCTCCACCGCCTGGGTGGACCGGCTGACCCGCGACCAGGCGCTCGCTTCCTCGTTCGGAGACGCCGTCGCCGCGGAGCGGGCGAAGCTGGAGACTTGACGTTAGCGCCGGCAGCGGGCTCTTGGAGATGGTGTGCGGTCGGGCCGGATGGCCCGGTCGCCGCCCCGTGCACGTGCTAGAAGTAGAGCGATGGCCCGTTGGGTTCGGTCTCGCGTCTTCGTCCTGATCCTCGCCGTGGCCGTCGTGGGCACGGGCGGAATCGCGGTGGTGGCGGCTCGGGCCGGCTCCCCGCCGAACCTCCCGCCGGTCTCGGCGGCCCGGTTGATCGCCTCCACGGTGCGGGCGCTGGCGGCTCGTCCGAGCGTCTCCGGGATGCTGGTGAGCCACGTCGACCTGGGCCTACCGTCCCTGTCCGATACCGAAGCCGCGGCGGCCGGCCTGACCGGGCCCGCGGCCCTGCTGGGCGACGTCAACGGCGACCACCGCATCCGGTTCTGGAGCTCGAAGGACGGCGTGAAGATCGCCGAGCTGCTCTCCACGGAGGAGATCTCCTACACGCTGGGCAGGTCGGGGGCGTGGCTGTGGAGCTCCGAAGCGTTCGCCGCCCTCCATGTTCCATTCCCCTCGGGGCGCAACCCGCTCGACCAGGACCCCCAGAAGGTGCTCGACCTGTTGAACCTGAACGCCGTGACGGAGCGTGGGCTCCAGGCAGCCGGGTCCACGACGACGGTGAGTGTGCAGACGCCGGTTCGCGTTGCCGGCCGTGACGCGTACGCGCTGGTGCTCACGCCGAAGACCACCGATACCCTGGTCGGCCGGATCGAGGTCGATATCGACGCTCAGCACCGCCTGCCGCTCCGAGCGGCCGTGTTCGCCCGAGGCGCCGGCTCACCGGCCCTCTCCCTCGGCTACCGCACCGTGAGCTTCGACCCCGTCGATCCCTCGACCTTCGCCTTCCGGCCGCCGACCGGCGCGCGGGTCACCACCGCTCGGAAGCCAGACGGATCGTACCGGGGCGGGACGGGGAGCCAGGTCGATACGTCGGCATCGCAGGTCATCGGGCACGGATGGTCTGCCGTCGTGGCCATCAAGATGTGGAACGGGGCGCGGATCGGCAAGCAGGCGAAAGGTGGTGGGTTCGACATCCGGCAGTTCCTGCCGTTCTCGGGACCGCTGTTCTCGGCCCGGCTCGAGCAGCGCCCCGAGTACTCGTGGGTCCTGTTCGGCGCGGTGCCCCAGTCTCGCCTGATCGCCGTCGCGGGCCAGCTGCCCTGAACGCGGCCCTCCAGACCCACGGTCTGACGAAGCGTTACGGCGACACCCCGGTCGTCGACCGGCTCGACCTCTGCATCGAGCCCGGCGTGCTGTACGGCTTCCTGGGGCCGAACGGGGCCGGCAAGACCACCACCATCCGGATGGCGGTCGGGCTGATCTTCCCCACGGAGGGCTCGGTCGAGGTGCTCGGCCAGCCCGTGCGCGGATCCATGGAGAACCTGCCGTCGCTCCGCCGGGTGGGCGCGATGATCGAGGAGCCCGCCTTCTGGAAGTACCTCTCGGGACGGCGGAACCTCGAGGCCTACGCCCGCGCAGCGGGCCCGGCCGCCGACCGCGACCGCCGGCTCGTCCGGGTCCCTGAGGTCCTCCGGCTGGTCGGCCTGGAGGAGGCCGCGTCGAAGAAGGTCGGGGCATACAGCCAGGGCATGCGCCAGCGCCTGGGTATCGCCCAGGCGCTGCTGGGCGAGCCGGACCTGCTGATCCTGGACGAACCGACCAACGGACTGGATCCGCAGGGCATGCGGGAGATCCGGATCCTCCTCCGCCGCCTCGCCGACGAGGGAACCACGGTCTTCGTCTCCAGCCACCTGCTGGCCGAAGTGGAGGCGATGTGCGATCGGGTCGGCGTCCTGGCACACGGGCGGCTGGTGGCGGAGGGCGCGCCGTCCGAGCTTCGGACCCTCTCCGACTCGATCCGGATCGAGGTCGGCGACACCGCGCGGGCCCGGGAGGTCCTCGGGGGGCTGTCCGGTGTCCGGATCGAAGACGAACCGGGGATCGGCCGCTGGCTGCGGGTCCGGCTCTCGGACGGGACCACGGCGGCTGCGGTCAACAGGGCGCTGGTGTCTGCGGGCGTCGAGGTCGGCGCGCTGATCCCCGAGCGGGCCTCCCTCGAGGACGTGTTCCTCTCGCTGGTCGAAGGCGACGATGTTCCGCGTTGAGTTCGGCAAGACCTTCCGCCGCATCCGGACCTACGTCCTCGGCGGGCTGTTGGCGGCCGTGTCCGTCCTCCCGGTGGTCGTGTTCGCCACGGCCTCGCATCCCGGCGGTGGCCCGCCGTTCTTCGAGTTCCTGCGGCGAAGCGGGCTGTTCGCGCCCCTGGCGGCGATGGTCCTGATCCAGCCGTTCATCCTTCCCCTGGGGGCGGGCCTGCTGGCGGGCGAGTCGATCGCGGGCGAGGCATCGGGGGGCACGCTTCGCTACCTGCTGGTGCGGCCGGTGGGGCGCGGGCGGCTGGTCGGCGCGAAGTACGGCGCGGTCATGGCCCTGCTCGGGCTGGCGGTGCTCTGGGTGATGGTGGTCGGCCTGCTGGCGGGGGTGATCGCGTTCGGCCTGCATCCGGTGCCGACCCTTTCCGGCACCGAGCTCGGGGTCGGGGCGGCCACCCTGCGGGTGCTCGTGACGGGCGTGTACGTCCTGGCCTCGGTGGCCGGATTGGCCGCGATCGGGATGTTCCTCTCCACGCTCACCGACTCGGCGCCGGTGGCGACCGTGGCCATCGTGGCCATCGTCATCCTGTCCCAGATCCTGGACGGGCTGTCCAGCCTCCACGCGATCCACCCATTCCTGCTGACCCACGACTGGCTGGCGTTCGCCGACCTGTTCCGGTCCCCGGTCGCCTGGGACCGGATCACGCACGGAGTGGTGGTGTTCGCGCTCTACACGGTGGCGTTCATCACCGCCGCGCTGGCGCGGTTCCGCCACAAGGACATCGTGTCCTGAGCCGGGGGGCGTCGGGCTACAGGGTCAACTCCTGGATCACCGGCCCGCCCAGTTCGTCCATGATCTGCACGGTGATCGGCGTCCCTCCCATGTTCTCCGGAGTCCAGTCGTCGGGCTTGATGGCGGCGGCCTTCCCCTGATCGATCGTCACGCTCGGACGGGACGCCACGGCTCCGCCCCCGGCACCGCTGCGCGCGTCGAGCTGGAACGTGATCGGCGGCCCGGGGTTGTTCAGCAGGATCTGGTCGCCATCCGGGCTGAGCTGCGCGGTGAACTCCTGCCCCGGGGTGAGCTGGAGCGCGCTCAGCGCGAAGACCCGCAGCCGGTCCGGACCCCCCAGCGTCGTCGATGCCAGCGTGAGCTGGACCTGGCGGGCCGCCGACTGGTCGGCGAGCGTGACCGAGACCGCCTGATCCGTCGCCCCGGCCTTGTCGAGCGAGATCCGGTCGACATGGGTGGGATCGTTCGAGCTCGGCACCGTGGCCACAGCGGCGCTCCCCGCCGATCGCACCGCCCACGTGTAGGACCCGCTACCACCCACCACGTCGTGGGCCAGCTGGTCGACGGGACCGGAGATCGAGATGCTGTTCGGGAGGGGCTGTTCGAACTCCGGATGCGACACGATCTCCGCGGTCGACATCGCGGCGAACGACTTGAGCGCGGTACCCGACAGGATCGGACTCCGCAGGTGCGAGGGCGGAACGCCGAAGGGCGGCGGAGTCCCGCGCAGGGCGTAGATCTCCGGCACCTTCTCGTCCTGCAGGATCCGGATGTCACCGCCCAGCGCCCGCCCGAGGTCGATCTCCCGGCCCACCATGGGCCCATTGAGCTGGCGGTGGAGCAGCGGCACCCGGGCCATGCCGGGGATCCGGGACCCGTCGGGGGCAAGGTGTTCCCACAGCGTGGGCGGGCCGGTGAGGCTCGGGTCGTAGAACGTCCGGCCGGACCCGTCGGTGATCTGGCGGGTCGTGCCATCCCCCCCCAGGATCAGGAAGGTCCCCGCGACCAGCAGGGCCAGCACTTCCCAGAACGGGGTCCGGGGCTCTTCGCACATGATCGAGAACGGCATGGCGAACATCCGGCCCCCGCTCCATGTCCCGCCGGACCAGATGTCGCCGTCGGAGAAGTGGAACTGGAAGGTGTTCGAACCGGGATACACGTGGATCTTGTTGTGTTCGTCCTCGTCGCCGACCCGCGGCGACGCCTCGTTGGGGTTCGCGATGTAGATGATCCAGTCGTTCGGGTTGCTCTGGTCCCAGCGGTAGGGACGGACGGCGTGCCCGCTCCCGCCGAGGGACGCGTTGGTGACCGAGATGACCGGGTAGTCGTTCCGGTAGTAAAGGTCTCGGCTCTCGTTGAAGGCCCGGACGGGGTCGTGGGTGGCTCCCTCGACGAACTTTCCGACGACGTAGTCGACGATGCCCGCCCCCGCCTGGTACCCGTGGCGGATGTTCACCTCGTTCATGGCCGCCGCGTCGCGGGGCACGCCGTGGATGGACTCGGAGTAGAGGGCCCCCCGGGCCAGCGCGTCGTTCCCCTCCAGACACATCCCGAAGCAGTTCCCGCCGGCCGCCATGCCCTTGTAGACGGCCTGGTAGAAGGCCTCGTCGAAGGGATGGAACCCGGGGTCATCGGTCTGGACGTCGACGAACGTCTGCCCGTACTGCTCCCGGGACAGCTCCGCCGTGTCGAAGTTCTCGAACCCCCACCAGAGGTCCTCGCGGAAGTTCGGGTCCTGGGGGTCGAACGGCGTCCGGTTCTGCACCGAGTAGGCGATGAAGAAGTCGCCGAACCAGCCCTCCTGGGGCTGGTTGATGGCCCACAGGTTATCGATCCCGAAGGAGCCCGTGGCATCGCCCAGATGCTGGTCCGAGGTCGACTCGCAGGCGTCCCACCCGTCGAAGTTCGCGTCGATGACCAGCCCGCCCCGGACCGGGCTGATGGTGAGAAGGGTGGCGGCAGGCGTGGCGTTCGGACCGTAGTGGTCCGAGGCGGGGAGCCGCGGCCGGACGTCCTGGCCGGTATTCGTCCACAGGTGGCAGTTCACGTAGACCCACACATCCGCCACCCCGATGCTCTCGAAGAACGTGTGGCTGCCCTTCGAGCTGACCCGGTCGACGTAGACGTCCAGGGTCTTGAACATCTGGATCGCGCCGTTCGACGCGTTCCACGTCAGGCAGCCGTTCTGGAAGTCGTTGTACCGGTAGTTGCCGGCAGGTGAGCCGGTCTCGTCGGACACCGGCCAGCCCAGGGTCCCGGTCGGGCCGCCGTAGCGTTCGATCCACGCTTGCCGGAGCGCGCCATGCACTTCCCATGCGCCGGTGGCCGGGCTCCAGTAGATCGAACCGCCCTGGAACAGGTTCATCCGGCCGATCTCGGTCCCGGCCGACAGAACGGGTGACTCGTCGGTCAGCGGGAACCCGAGGAAACCGCCCACCCCTCCCAGCGAGAGCCAATGGTCCCGGATCGCACCGTGGACCTCGTGGGCGCCAGTGGCGGGGCTCCAGTAGACGTCGGCACCGTCGAACCGGGACCGGCGACCGTTCGTCACCGCCTCCTCGTCCCACACCGGCAGGGCCCGGGACCAGCCCGC
>DHWS01000141.1 GCA_002413305.1 Actinobacteria bacterium UBA5176
GATCCGAGTGGAACTTCCGACGATGCCCTCACGCGGTAGTTCGACGATCCAGCAGCTTCCCGCAGCGTGAGCCGAACCGCCAAGGTCATACCGTTCCAAGGTGACTCCCTGGTCCTCGAGGCCGACTGGCTGCATGAGGGCCAGCGCGAGGTCTACGAATCGCCCGCCCGGTTCAAGGTCGTGGTCTGCGGTAGGCAGTGGGGCAAGGCCTCTCTCGCTGCGTTGATGTGCGTCGAAGAGGGCGCGGTTCGCGGGGGGGAGGGCGTGGTGGGTGGCTCCCCACTACAAGGAGGCCGACGAAGGCTGGGAGATCCTGCTGTTCCTGTGCAAGGACATCCCTGGTGTCCAGGTGGAACGCCGCCCCAACTACCGGGTCCGGTTCCCCAGCGGAGGGATGGTGCAGGTCCGCTCGGCCGAGGATCCTCAGTCCCTCCGTGGGGCCACGCTGTCCGGCCTCGTACTGGACGAGGCGGCCCAGATCTCTCGAGAAGCTTGGGAGGTGGTGCTCCAACCTACCCTAGCGGTGAGCCAGGGTTGGGCCACGTTCATCTCCACACCCAAGGGGCTGAACTGGTTCTACGACCTGTATCGAGATGTGGAGAACCGCCTTGCCCGTGGGCGTGTAGCGGAGCTCCGGATCGGCGACCAGTCGCCCGGCGAGGGAGACCCGGTTGTGGGAGAGGAACGGCTCCTTCTCCGGGGTGGCCTCGGCCTCCGGGGCCTTGGTGGTGTTGCGCTTCGCCATGGTGCACCTCCTCGTGCGTCTGTTGTGGTTCCGACACGCAGGCCAACAGCGGAGCGGGCACGAGCCGTCAACCTGCGGCCGCAGGCCGGCGCGAGCACTCATGAGCGCGCAGCGCGCACGGGTTGACGGTGATAGCGGGAGTGCTCCGCTAGACCGGCCGTAGCAAGGAGCCGCGGCGGGCGGCACGTCGCTGGCGGGAGCTTCGACACCAAGAACACGAGCACGCCAGGCCCAAACAGGCCCTGGTCACCCGGACGGATGGGCGATACTTAGCAAGCTCTCACCTATCGCCCGGGACGTTGGCCGGGTTGCGCCAGGAGCGGCCCTACGGTGCCTTGTAGGCGAAGAGCCCCTGATCGATAGAGGCCACGAGGAGGTCGCCGTCGGCGAACACCGGCTGGCCGAACACGCTGCTGCCTCCCGACGTGGGATAGTCCTTGAGCACCTGGCCCGAGGCGGCGTCCAGCAGGTAGGTGGTCGCCTTCTTCTTCGGCCCAGCCCCCTTCCATGTGGACGCGGCGATCACCCCAGCTCCGTCCAGGGTTGGACTGCCCAGGACCGCCCCGTCCAATCCGCGCTCCCAGATCACCCCTCCTGTCGCCGGATCGAGCTGCCGTACGGACCCGTCGTAGGTAGTTACCCCGATCTTGGTCAGGTTGCACGCGGCGAACAGCCGGGTGCCGTCCCAGATGGCCGCGGCGATGCAGACGTCGTTGTTGCTACCCGGAGTGGATCCGATCAAGGTCTTCCAGACCGGCCCGTTTCCGAGGGCGTTCCTGCGAAACGCGTAGAAGTACCCGTCCTTGTCCGCGGCGCCGACCAACGACACCGTTTCCCCCCCGATGGTGGCGGAGAACAGTGTGGGAGATCCCCCCCAATCGCGATCGGTGTGGGCCTGCCCGGGGATGGTCCACTTCTTCTCGCGCTTCATCGTGGTCCCGTCCAACTGCACGATGGAGAACGAATCGCCCTGCTCGGTGTCGGGCAGGCTGGGATCGCTGTTTCCGGTCGTCACCCACAGGCTGGTCCCATCCGATGCCGCGCTGCTCCAGATGCTGCCGCCGACCGTTCCCTTCGGCATCGAGTAGTAGGTGCCGATGGCCCTACCGGTGGCCTGGTCGAATCCCTTCTCCCCGCCCCGCACCAAGGGACTGTCGCACTGCGAGGAGATGCCGATGTAGATGCGGCCGTTCACCACGGTTGGCGAGGACCAGTCGTAGTAGTCGCTCACGGTGGGTGACGGCAGTTTGATGACGGACTTCCACACCACACGGCCGGTTGAGGCCTTCAGGGCGTACAACCGGCCGTCGCCCGATCCCACATAGACGGTGGGATCTCCGGTGGCCGGGTCCACGGCCAAGCTTGCCGTCGCCGTGATGCCCTTCTTGCCACACGTCGTACCCGTCGCGTACCCCAAGTCGCGCTTCCATTTCACCGAGTGCGTCGCCTCGTCGATGGCGTAGAACATGCCGGTGTTCGCCCCGATGTAGATCGTTCCTCCATAGACGGTTGGGCTCGCGTACAGGGTCGCCGCGGGCTGGCCCCCCACGGGTGGATCGGGCTTCCAGTTCCAGACCGGGTTCCCCAGACTGGCGGCATTGGCCGGGGTGATGGCCGTGGCCGTGGCCGAGAAGGAGGAGTGGCCGGCATCGTAGAGATAGGCGGGCCAGTCGACCGTCCCCACCGCGGAGGCCGCGACATCGGAGCCCAACATTGCCGGCAGCAGTGCAGCAAGGAGCCACGCCGCTGCCGGTACCCTCGTCCTGCCCTTCCGCTTCGGATCCATTGGCTCCACTCTCGCTGATCGCCAACCTGGGGTCGTTGAGTTTACTCGGGGTCGAATCCTGCGAGAGGCTCCGCCTGCTCACCCCCGGTCACCTCACCTGAAGGGCACAGAACCTTGGTTCAACACATCACAGCCCACGGAGGGCCCTGGTCAGGAGCCGAAATCAGTAGTTCCTGTGCCCCTCAGGGGGTTGGACTGGGGCAATCTGCAGCCGCTCGATCGGCGCCGCGTGGCAGCTACCGCAGGCCAGCAGAAGCCTGACGTCCCTCCGCATGAAATCCCCCTCTCGGCTCACACTCGACCAGTTTGCCCGCTCATGCCGGCCGGACTACTGTCTTGCTGTCGCCCTACGACCGGATGAGGATTGGGTTCGCCCGCGGGAGGTGTGAGAAGAGCGGGCCGGAGTACCTGATTCCAAGTCACCCTGCGAGCTTGGTCATGGACCCTCGCGCCTGCCGAGGGAAGGAGGGAGAAGTGATGAAGCGGGTATTCATGGTTGTCTCCGTGAGCCTCCTGGCGGCTCTCGTCCTGATACCGGCCGCCTCCGCGACGAGTGGGGCCGCCCACCGCAGGAGCGACTTCATGGAACCTCCCTCGGGACGCTTCCACCTCCAATTCGACTCTTGACGCAATGGTGTGTTCGGGCATAGAACCCGGGGGTGAGGTTCGCGTTCGCATGATGCGGATGGGGGAGGGCCCTGGAAGTGCTCCCGTGTCTGGCCACCATTCAACTCGAAGGGATCTGCTCACCCCGCCACTGCCCAGAGCGTCGCCGGTACACCCGTCACTCTGGGGGCAGCCGCCTGGACGGGTCCGAGGGCCGCCGCCGTGTGGAGCGAGCCTGATTCTGCATCCCTTCGACACGTAAGGAGGAACGATGCGAAGAAGAGTACTGGTCGCGGCCATCGTGGTGGGCACCACACTGCCCTTCATCTCCGGGGCGATCATCACGTCGTCCCAGGCCACCGTCGCCAAGCCGAACAAAGCCATGATCAACCGCTTCGCCCCCTCCGGGATCCATGCCAACCTCCCGTCGGTCCGGGTCCAGATTCCTCATGGTAGAAGCGTGCCGCCCCCCATCACGACCGGCTCGAACGGGTGCCCGGACACCTCGGCCACGAACGTGCGGGTTAGTCAGGACTGCACGAACCAGAACGCTGCAGGTTTCGCCGGGCGAGCCAGCTCCCAGAACGAAACGTCCGTTGCGGTCAATCCCCTGAACGCCCGTAACCTGCTCGCGGGCACCAACGACTACCAGGGAGCCGATGGGACGTGTGGAGCGGCGTTCAGCCTCGACGGCGGCGCGCACTGGGGGAGCCGACTCGTCCCAGCCCACTTCACGGTCCCGGGATTCACCGCCCCCCGGCACTACTGGGACGCCTCGGGGGACACCTCGGTCGCGTTCGACACCACCGGTGAGGCCTATCTCATGTGTGGCGCCTTCGATCGCGGTCCCGGTGTGGGCGACACCGACGACAGCGCCAGTGCCCTGGTCATCTTTCGGTCCAACGACGGCGGCGCTTCGTGGGGCTTCCCCGGGAGCATCGTCACCGAGACGGATGGAACGGGAGCGACAGCGCTGCTGGACAAGCAGTACATGACCCTGGATACCACCACGACCTCCACCAGCCACACGAACCGGATCTACGTCACGTGGACGAATTACGGTCCCGGGTTCACGGCGAGCCCGATCTATTTCGCGTTCTCGGACGACGCGGGCATCAGTTGGAGCTCGCCGATCGGCATAAGTGGTTCGGATCCTGCGCTCTGTCCGATCAACTTCAGCGGGGCGCCCCCGGGCACGTGTGACGCCAACCAGTTCTCCGACCCGTTCGTGGCCCCGAACGGCGACGTCTACGTCACGTTCCAGAACTTCAACAACTGCGCCGGAGCGATCGGTCCTCCGTGCGGAGGGCCCCCCACGGACAACCACAACCAGATGCTGATCGTGAAGTCGACGGACGGCGGGGCCACATGGTCCTCGCCCGTGAAGGTGGCCGACTTCTACGACACACCGGATTGCTTCACATACACGGCGCAAGACTTCGGCCGGGGCTGCATTCCTACCGCCCCGCTGTCGACGCAGAGCATCTTTCGGGCCGAGAACTATCCGACTGGGGTGGCGGTTTCCAGCCGCCAGGTCATCGTGGACTTCGGCAGCTACATCAACATCCACTCCAACGAGACGCTAACGCGCGGGAACTGCCGCCCCGACGGATTTGCCCCGTCGGGCCTGAACAAGTACAAGGGCGTCGGGCTGGTGAACCATTGCAACAACGACATCGTCCGCAGCGTATCGCTGAATGGAGGAGCATCCTTCACCGGCACCACGACGGACGTACGAGCACTGCCGTCGGTCAACGATGAAGGCGATCAGTTGGCCGATCAGTGGTGGCAGTGGTCGGCGGGGACGCCGAGCGGGAGAGTGGCGGTCTCCTATTACGACCGGAAGTACATCGGGGATATGGCCGCCGGGAGGCTGGACCTGACCCTGTTCAACGAGACGGGAGGCCACATCCGCCTGACCGACTTCAGCCTGCCCCCGTCGAACGAATTCCCGGACACCAGCGGCTACTCGCTGTTCATGGGCGACTACAACGCCCTGGCGGTGGGCAGGGATGGAACCGCCCACCCCGTATGGACCGATACCCGGAACCCCATCTTCACGTTCTGTACCACGGCTGGGTGTAACCCGAGAATCCTCAGTTTCGCCGGATTCGGGGCGGACGCCTACACGCGGGCCATTGGCGTGAAGTAGGCGAGCGATCACGTGGGTCAAAGGGGGGGACCCGACCCCCCCTTTCCCACGGGGTCCAATCCCTTCAAGCGTGCACATTCTGGGCCCATTTTCTGATGGTTACCACGGGGTTGCGTTTGAGTCGCGGATCGTAAGGCTGCCTGACGATGCCGACGCGTAGCAAGTTCACGCACGCCGCGCGCGAGTCCGTCCTCGAGGCGATCGCTCAAGGCGCGAGTCTCCGAGAGGCCGCCAGGCGGTCCAACGTGTCGCACGTCGCGGTGCTGAAGTGGCTCGAACGGGGGCGGATCTCCGAACCGGGCGGTCGGTATCACGACTTCTTCGCGGCGGTGTGGAAGCTGACGCACGCCGGCGAGGGTGACGCGCCGGTGGTCCCGATCGGCACCGGTCGCCGCCTGGACGCCACCACGAAGGCGAGGCTCGATGCCTTCTTCGCCGCATGGATGGCCGACATCGCGACACGGGCCGGATGCACCGTCGAAGAGCTGGAGCAGCGTATCGCCGAGCGGAACGTCGATGGCACCTGACCCGAAGCTCGCCATGGCGAACGCCATCGTGTCCGAGCGCCTCGGGCATTCCTCCATCGGGATCACCCTGGACACCTACTCGCATGTCCTGCCGAGCATGCAAGGGGAGGCCGTGAAGGCCTTCGACCAGCTGTTCCTCTCTCGTTGATCCGCCGAAGAAGCCTGATGCTCGGGTGCACCGGTCGGGAGTATTCGCCGCAGACCACCGTCTTGCCGGAAGGCAAGGCGGGCAAGTGTCCCCTGAACGAACCTACCGGCTACGAGATCAAGTCCACGTAGGCGCGGCGATGCTCCCGATCCTGTGGGGCGCGAATATCCTCGATTCGCACCCTGAGCTGCGTCTTCTAGGATGCGCGGATGTTCCTCCTCTTCGATCTTCTCTTGCGCCGGGCCCTGGGCTGGCTCGGTCGCGGTTCCTCCATCCGTGCCCTTGAGCTCGAGAACGCCGTGCTCCGCCACGAGGTGCGGCTCCTCCGCCGTCAGCGGCGGTCTCTGGATCTACGGCGCCTCGATCGGGCAGTGCTCGCCGCGGCCAGTCGGGCTGTCCCTCGGGACCGGTGGAGCCTGTTCTTCGTGCGGCCGCAGACACTGCTAGGAGGGTGGCGGTCCCCAGCGC
>DHWS01000117.1:0-1076 GCA_002413305.1 Actinobacteria bacterium UBA5176
ACGGCAGACATGTACTCGACCGGATGGTGTGCCTTCAGGTAGGCCGTCTGGTACCCAACGTAGGCGTAGGCGCAGGCGTGCGAGGCGTTGAACCCGTAATCGGCGAACGGCACGATCAGGTCGAACACCCCCTCGGCCAGCTTCTTCGTGTAGCCGCGTTCGACGCACCCGTTCACGAACTGCTCGCGGTGCGGCAGGAGCAGCTCGCGGATCTTCTTGCCCATGGCCTTGCGCAGCAGGTCGGCCCGGCCCATCGAGTAGCCGGCCATGCGCACCGCGATCTGCATGACCTGCTCCTGGTACACGATGATTCCGTAGGTGTCCTTCAGGATGTCGGTCAGGTCGTCGTGGGGGTACTCGACCGGCCGCCGGCCGTGCTTGCGTTCGGCGTACTCGATGTGCATCCCGGCGCTCAGGGGACCCGGACGGTACAGGGCATTCAGGGCCATGAGGTCCTCGAACCGGTCGGGGGCCAGGCTCCGGATCAGCTGGCGCATCCCGGGGCTCTCCAGCTGGAACACCCCGTCGGTGTCGCCGCGGCGGAGCATCTCGTAGGTCGGTTCGTCGTCCAGCGGGACGTGGTCGATGTCGAGCGGGGTCCCCTTCTGGCGCAACAACCCCACCGTGTCGTCGATCACGCTCAGGTTGCGCAGGCCGAGGAAGTCCATCTTCAGCAGGCCCAGGGATTCGACGCCGTGCATGTCGAACTGGGTCACGATCCGCCGGGAGTCGTCGCGGGAGTCCTTGGCGAGCTTGAGCGGCAGGTAGTTCACGAGCGGAGCGTCAGCGATCACCACCCCGGCCGCGTGGACGCTGTCCTCTCGCCGCAGGCCCTCCAGGGCCCGGGCCGTTTCGATCACCTCGTGCGCCTCGGGCTCCCGATCGTAGGCGTCCCGGAGCTCCTGCGATCCCTTCAACGCGTCCTCGATCGAGAACTCGCGGCCCAGGACCGCGAGCGGGTACATCTTCGCCAGGCGGTCGCCGAACATCGCCGGGAACCCCAGGACGCGCGAGGCGTCCCGGATACCCTGCTTCCCCTTGATGGTCTGGAACGTGATGATCTGGGCGACGTGGTC
>DHWS01000117.1:1358-13672 GCA_002413305.1 Actinobacteria bacterium UBA5176
CGATGTCGGGCATCTGCTTGCGCTCGGGGTTCAGGAACCGTTCGAAGATCAGCCCGTACCGGAGCGGGTCCAGGTCGGTGATCTTCAGGCTGTAGCTGACCACGCTGCCAGCAGCCGAGCCGCGCCCCGGCCCAACCCGGATCCCACGCTCGCGCGCGAAGCGGATCAGGTCCCACACGATGAGGAAGTAGCCGGCGAACCCCATGGACGTGATCACCGTCAGCTCGTCCTCGATCCGCCGGCCGATCTCCTCGGAGACCTCGCCGTACCGCGCCCGGGCGCCCTCGGCGACCAGGTCCCGGAGGTGGCGGTCGAGCGTCTTGCCGGCCGGCGGCGAGAACACCGGGACGTGGAAGTCGGTGATGTGGTCGACCAGCGCGCGTTCGAGCTCGGGGATCAGTTCGACCTGCTCGGCGATGTCGAGCGTCGCGTCGCAGATCCCGGGGAGGTCGGCGAACACGGCTCGCATCTCCTCGGGGGACTTGAGGTAGAACTCCTCGGTGTCGAACTTCAGCCGGTCGGTGTCGGTCTGGACCTTCTGTTGCTGGATGCACAGGAGCACGTCGTGCGGGCGGGCGTGCTCCTTCAGGGTGTAGTGGAGGTCGTTCGTGGCCACCATGGGGATGCCCAGGTCCTTGGAGAGCGCCACCAGCAGCTGGTTGACCTGGCGCTGCTCGGGGAGGCCATGGTCCTGGATCTCCAGCCAGAACCCGCCCGGCCCGAACATATCCCGGTAGGTGGCGGCGACCTCGCGGGCCTTCTTCTCCTGGCCGGCCAGTAGCAGGCGGTCGATCTCGGAGGCTAGGCACCCCGACAGCGCGATCAGCCCGGCCGAACGGTCGGCCAGCAGCTCCTTGTCGATCCGGGGCCGGTGGTAGAAGCCCTCCAGGTGGGCGTCGGTGACCAGGCGGAGGAGGTTCCGGTAGCCCTGCTGGTCCCTGGCGAGCAGCGTGAGGTGACGGTACTTCTCCTCGCTCTCGCCGGGGGTCCGGTCGAACCGTCTCCCGGGGGCGACGTAGGCCTCCACCCCGAGGATCGGCTTGACCCCGGCCCGCCGGGCCTCCTCGTAGAAGGACAGCGCGCCGAACATCACCCCGTGGTCGGTGAGCGCGATGGCGGGCATGCCGAACTGCGCGGCCTTCTCTGTCAGCTCCTTGACCCGCGCAGCGCCATCGAGCAGCGAGAACTCGCTGTGGTTGTGCAGGTGAACGAAGCTGCTCTGGTCCATCCAGCGCCCCCGTGGCGGAGACGGGGGCGGAGGGAGGCCGCCCCCGGATCCGTGTGGAAAACCTGGGGATAAACTACACCCTTGTAATTCCGTACCGCCGAAGGATAGACTCCCCCAGGCCCTGCGGTCAATGCCCGAGGTGGACGGCGCGATGAAACTCTCGTATTCCTCGATCTCCACGTACGAAACCTGCCCCGCGAAGTACCGCTTCCAGTACGAGGAGCGGCTTCCGACGGCTTCCTCCCCCGCGCTCGCCTTCGGCGACTCGCTCCACCGGGCCCTCCACCGCTTCCACGACCGCCCGGTCCCCGTCCCGCCGGCGCTGGAGGAGCTGCACGAGATCCTGGAGTCCGAATGGGTCTCCGACGGCTACCGGGACGCCGACGAGGAGGCCCTGTACCTCGACCACGCCCGCCAGGTCCTGGCCTCGTACCACCGTGAGAACGCACCCCGGTTCGCCATCCCGGCCGCCCTGGAGTTCCGGTTCCGGGTGGAGATCGAAGGGGTCGAGCTGAACGGGGTCATCGACCGGATGGACCGCATCCCGGGCGGTGGCTACGAGATCATCGACTACAAGACCTCGCGGCGCCTGCCACCCCAGGCCATCGTCGACCGCGACCTTCAGCTCTCGCTCTACTATTTCGCCGCCAAGGAGATCTGGGGCATCGAACCGGAGCGCCTGACGCTCTACTTCCTGCTCCCCGGCCAGCGGATGACCACGTTCCGAACCACGGCGGACACCGAGGAGCTCCGTCGCCGGGTGGCCACCGTCGCCGAACGGATCGCCGCCGGGAAGTTCGAACCGCGCCAGAACCCTCTTTGCGACTGGTGCGAGTTCCAGCCCCGGTGCCCCCTGTACCGGCACAGGTACGAGAAGCTCGAAGGCGACCCCGCGCCGAAGATGACCGAGATCGTGGACGAGTGGATCGGGCTGAAGCGCCAGGACTGGGAGACGTACCGGCGCCTGGAGGATCTCAAGAGCCTGATCAACGCGTTCTGCGAGGAGCACGGGTACCGCCGCCTGTTCGGCACCGACGGCAGCGCCATCGACCGCCGCCCCCAGCACGTCACAGCCCCCGACGTCGAACGGATCCGAACGATCCTCGAGCCGCTCGGCCTGTGGGAGCGGGTGCAGACGGTCGATCCGAAGGCCCTCTCGGAACTCATCGAGAGCCGGAAGCTCCCGCCGGCCGTGGAGGACGCCCTGCTCTCCTCCCGCGAGGAGGTCCGCACCCAGTACGCGCTCTACCTGAAGGATGCGGCCCGAAGCCGGCGCTGACGCCGGACGCCTTCCGGTCCCTCCGGCAACACTTCAGGCCCGGCGGAGCTTCGCCAACGCAGCAGCCAGATCGGGCGGGAGCTCGGCGTTGGCCTCCACCCGCGACCCGGTGATCGGATGGTCGAACGCGACCCGCCAGGAGTGCAGGAACGGCCGGGCCAGGCCGAGTGCCGCCGCGTCGTCCCCGCCGCCACCGTAGGCCCGGTCGCCGAGCACGGGGTGGCCGGCCGCCGACAGGTGGACGCGGATCTGGTGGGTGCGGCCGGTCCGGGGCCTCGCCTCGATCAGAGCCGCCCGGGCGAACCGTTCCCGGACCTCGATCTCCGTCGCGGCGTCCTTCCCGGTCGCGGTTCGAACCCGGATCCGGGCCCCCTCCCGGGCCAGCGGCGCCTCGATCACGAACCGGTCGTGCCTCGGCACGCCCCGGACCAGGGCGAGGTAGCGCCGGTCCACCGCGTGGCGCCGGAACAGCTCTTGCAGGGCCCGATGGGTCCGGTCGTCCTTCGCCACCACCATCGCCCCGGACGTCCCCGCGTCCAGGCGGTGCACGATGCCCGGCCGGTCTTCCCCTCCCGCCGTGGAGAGCGGAACGCCGAGGGAAAGGAGCCGGTTCACCAGGGTGCCGGTTCGGCGCGTCACGGTCGGATGGGTCACCAGGCCGGCGGGTTTGTCCACCACCAGGAGGTACGGGTCCTCGAAGAGCACCGGGAGCGAGCCGGGCTCGGGGGCCAGGGCGGCCGGGCCCGGGAGCCACGCGTCCACCACCTCGCCGCCCGCCAGGCGGAAGGACTTCTGCCTCGTGCGGCCGTCCACCGTGACGCGCCCGTCGGCGATGGCACGCTGGACGTCGGCCCGTGGGACCCCCAGCCGAGCCGCCGTCACCGCGTCCAACCGTCCGGCCTCGGCCACGAAGCGCTCGCGCGTGGCCCCGGCGGCAGCTGCCATGCGCGGGGCGGTCACGCGTTCGACCGACGGGTCCCGGCCAGCGCCACGACGATGGCGCCGATCACGATCGCGGAGTCGGCGGCGTTGAACACCGGCCACACGTGGAAGTCGATGAAGTCGGTCACCCGCGCGTGGCCGACCCGGTCCGTGAGGTTCCCCAGCGCCCCGCCCAGGACCAGGCCCAGCCCCAGGAGCGTCGCAGCGGAATCCACCCGGAAGGCGGCCACGACGATCACCACGCTGACCAGGATCGTGGCGCCGAAGAACAACCAGGGCTCGCTTCCCAGGATCCCGAAGGCCCCGCCGGAGTTCGTCGTGTACCGAAGGTCCAGGACGTGCGGGATCAGCACGACCGGCCCCCGGGCGGCCAGGTGGTGCTCGACCAGGTATTTGGTGAGGCGGTCCAAGGCGTAGGCGAAGACGGCGGCCGCGAAGAAGAACCCGAGCTGCCGGGGCCGGTTCTTCACGCCCTCAGCGGACGCGTTCTTCGGCCTGCTTGTCCTTGATGCAGAGGTTCGCGTAGGGCAGCGCCTTCAGCCGGAGCTTCTCGATGGGCTTGCCGCACCGGTCGCAGAGACCGTACGTGCCCTCGCTGATCTTGACCAGCGCCTTATCGATGCGTTCGAGCAGGTCGCGGAGGTTGTTGACCAGCGACAGATCCTTCTCCCGTTCGAACGTCGCCGTCCCCGCGTCCGCGTACTCCTCGTCGAACCCCATCTCCCCGGTCATCTCGGACTGGTTCGAGGAGAACGTCGACTCCTCGATCTCGTCGAACTGCGCCTGGAGGTCCCTGCGTTCGGACACGAGCCGCTCGCGAAGGGCGTCGGTCTCTCTCTTCGTGAGGGGTGACTTGGTTGGCATGGGTATGGTCCGCCTGATGCTCGCTCGATGATGGGACGGGACGCCACGGACAGTGTACGGGATGGGTGCTCCGTCACCGGTCGGAACGCGGCCCGGCGATCCTGGCGATCCGTTGGCGGACCTCGGCCGCGGAGAGGCCGGCCACCAGGAACGTCTTCGTCCGGGCCGTCGCGCCCGACCGGAGCGTGACCGACGACGGTGGAACGGCCAGGGCTCGGGCCAGCGCCCGGCGCGCTTCCTCGGTGGCCCGGCCCTCCACCGGCGGGGACGCCACGCCGATCACCACCGCGGCCTCGGTGGCCCCCACGCCCCGCCGCGACCGGGGACGGACCCGGACCGTCACCACCACCCCGCCCTCGATCTCCCTGATCACCGCCCCACCTTCCGTGGCTCGCCCCGCCGCCCAACGCTACAATGGCCAGGCCCGCGAGGGCGCGCCAAGCAGGGTGGTACCGCGGGGCGCCACGCCTCGTCCCTGGAGGGACGGGGCGTTGTTCGTTCGGTGGTGCGCGTGTCCTCGTGACCGCCAGGAGGGAAGAACGCATGCCGAGGTTTCGGCCGGTGCAGACGAAGGTCGACCTCCCCGCCATGGAGCGGGAGGTCCTGGAGTTCTGGCGCCGCGAGCGGATCTTCGAGCGGAGCATCGAACTCCGGCTGGGGGCGAAGCCATGGATCTTCTACGAGGGCCCGCCCACTGCCAACGGCCGGCCCGGCATCCACCACGTCGAGGCCCGTGTGTTCAAGGACGTCTATCCGCGGTTCCGGACCATGACCGGCTACCTGGTCCCCCGGAAGGCCGGCTGGGACTGCCACGGCCTCCCCGTCGAGCTCGAGGTCGAGAAGCAGATCGGGACGAAGAGCAAGCGCGACATCGAAGCGTTCGGCATCGCCGAGTTCAACCGCTTGTGCCGGGAGTCTGTCACCGGCTACGTGGACGAATGGGAGAGGCTCACCGGTCGGATCGGGTTCTGGCTGGACCTCGACGACGCCTACTGGACCATGAACACCGAGTACGTGGAGAGCGTGTGGTGGTCGCTGAAGCGCCTCCACGAACAGGGCCTGCTGTTCAAGGCTGACCGGACCGTCGCGTACTGCCCGCGATGCGGGACGGCCCTCTCGGACCACGAGGTCGCCCAGGGGTACCGGGAGGTAACCGACCCGAGCGTGTACGTGAAGTTCCCGGTGACGTCGGGCCCGGACCAGGCGACGGGCGCGGCGCTGGTGGGCTGGACCACCACCCCGTGGACCCTCACCTCGAACCTCGGTCTGGCCGTTGCTGCCGACCACACCTACGTTCGGGCGAAGGCCGGCGGGGAGGAGTTCGTGGTGGCCGAACCCCTCCTGCGCGCGTCGCTCGGCGAAGAGGCCGAGGTGGTGGCGCGCTTCCCCGGCACCGCGCTGGCCGGCGTCCGCTACTCGCCGCCTTTCGCCAACGTCGACGGCGACACCCACCGCGTGGTGACGGCCGGGTTCGTCGTGATGAACGAAGGCACCGGGATCGTGCACGTCGCGCCGGGGTTCGGCGCGGACGACTTCGAGCTCGGACAGCGCGAAGGGTGGCCGGCGTACCGGCCCATCGACGACTCGGGGCGGTTCACCGGCGACGTGCCCGCCTACCTGCGGGGGCGCTTCGTGAAGGAGGCGGACCCCGACATCATCGAGGACCTCCGGACGAGGGGGCTGCTGCTGCGAGCCGGGCAGTACCGGCACACGTATCCGCACTGTTGGCGGTGCGACACCCCGCTCCTGTACGTCGCCCGGAGCTCCTGGTACGTGCGGACCACGGCCCGCAAGGAGCGCCTGCTCGAAGTGAACGAGGGCGTCAACTGGTATCCCGACCACATCAAGCGCGGCCGGTACGGCGACTGGCTGGAGAACAACATCGACTGGTCGCTGTCCCGCGAGCGCTATTGGGGCACGCCGCTTCCCGTTTGGGTCTGCCCGCAGGAGCACCTCACGGTGGTGGGTTCGCTCTCGGAGCTCTCCGAGCTGGCCGGCCGGGACCTCTCCGCCCTCGACCCGCACCGGCCGGCTGTGGACGAGGTGGAGCTCCCATGCCGCGAGTGCGGCCGAACGTCGCGCCGCGTCCCGGAAGTGATCGACGCCTGGTACGACTCCGGCGCCATGCCCTACGCGCAGTGGGGCTACCACCCGGACCTGGGCCGGGGGGTGGAGGAGTTCGAAGCGGCCTTCCCGGCCGACTTCATCTCCGAGGCCATCGACCAGACCCGGGGGTGGTTCTACTCGTTGATGGCCGAGAGCGTGCTGCTGTTCGACCAGAACGCCTACCGCAACGTGGTCTGCCTGGGCCACCTGGTCGACCGGGACGGCCGGAAGATGTCGAAGCGGCTGGGAAACTCGGTCGACCCCTGGGACGTGATCGACCAGTACGGCGCGGACGCGCTTCGGTGGTTCCTGGTGGCGACCGGTTCGCCGTGGTCGGCCCGGCGCGTGTACCTCGAGGCGATCGAGGACGTGGTCCGGCGGTTCCTGCTGACCCTGTGGAACACGTACGCGTTCTTCGTCACCTATGCCAACCTCGATGAACCGGACCTCTCGGCGGCGCCGGCGCCCGCCGCCCGTCCACCGCTGGACCGCTGGGCGCTGTCCCAGCTGCACGGGACGGCCGCGCTCGTCCGGGAGGCCATGGAGAGCTACGACGCGACCGGGGCCGCGCGGCGCATCTCCGAGCTGGTGGACGACCTGTCGAACTGGTACGTGCGGCGCTCGCGGCGGCGGTTCTGGGATCCGGCGCGGGCGGCCGACGGAGGCCATGAGGCGTCCGCCGACAAGCTCTCGGCCTACGCGACGTTGCACGCATGCCTGGCCACGATCGCCGCACTGATCGCGCCGTTCACGCCGTTCCTCGCCGACGAGCTGTACCGGAACCTGGCCCTGCCGCTCTCGCCGGACGGACCGCCGTCGGTGCACCTGACCGACTTCCCGGTCGCCGACCACGCCCTGGTGGACCCCGCGCTCGACCAGGCCATGACCCAGGTCCGGACCATCGTGTCGCTGGGTCGAACGGTTCGAACCGACGCGAAGGTCAAGGTCCGCCAGCCGCTCGCCCGGGCCGCCGTCCACGTGAGCGGGGACCGTTCACACCTCACGCCGCTCCTGTCACTGGTCGCCGACGAGCTGAACGTCAAGGACGTGGCGTTCGCAACCTCGGCGGAGGAGCTGGCCGGCTGGCGGGCGAAGCCGAAGTTCCCGGTGCTCGGTCCGCGGCTGGGGGGGCAGGCCCAGGAGGTGGGCCGGGCGCTCGCGTCGGACGACGGATCGGTGGCGGGGGCTCTGGCCCGCGGAGAGAACGTCCGGCTCCGGCTCCCCTCCGGCGAGGTGGCCATCGGGCCGCAGGACGTCGAAGTCTCCCAGCAGGCCCGCGGCGGATGGGCGATGGCATCGGACGGGAGCACGACGGTCGCGCTGGACCTCAAACTCACCGACGAGCTTCGCCGAGAGGGGTCGGTACGGGAGCTGATCCGCCAGGTCCAGGACCTCCGCAAGGCCGCCGGGCTGGAGGTGTCGGACCGGATCGTGCTCGGTGTGTCCGCGACCGACGCGTCCGCGGTCGTGGCCGCGCTCGGATCGTGGCGCGACCGCGTGGCCGGTGAGGTCCTGGCGGTTGAGGTCGTGGACGGCACGGTGCAGGACCCGGCCGCCTCGGTGGAGGCAGATGTCGAAGGCGACCAGGTACTGATCTCGCTCAGGAAGGCCTGAGGGAACTCCCGGTCAGTCCTCGCCCCAGAACAGCTCCTTGAGGGAGCGGTCTTCGGCCTCCGGCCCGGGTGCCGCAGGGGCGATCTCCACACGGTGCCGGCCGGGGACGGACGGTTCGTCTTCGACCCGCCCGAGCGTGCTCGTCGCAAGGCCGGCCTCGTGCTTGCCCGCCGAACCGCCCGGGATGGCCACCGGATGCTCGGTCAGGTCGACGATCCGGGCCTCCGTTCCGCTCTCGGTCTCCGGGAGCGGCGACGCGATCCCCACGGGCGCATCGCCGGCCGACCACGTCTCCATGCCTCCAACCGCCGATGTTTCCGAGCTTCTCCCAGGGGCGGCATCCGGTCTGCCCTCCGCCGCGGCGTCCGCCCACCACGGCGTCGCCTCGCTCTCCTCCCCAGACCTTCCGGTCTGGCCCGCTGATGCGCCGGCATCCTCGGTGTCCGCACCGGCCACGCTCTGGCCGACATCTTCTGCCGGCGCCGGCTCTTCGCTCGGCGCGAACGACCGGCTCGAGAGCTGGGTGGCCTGCCCCGACCACGCCTCGGCTTCGGGCACGACGGGTTGATCGGCAGCCGCCGCGGCCGGTTCGGGCCCGGCATCCACCGGGTCCTCCACCGCCGGTTCGAGCTGCGAAGCAGCCTCTGCGGCCTCTCGGGATCGCCGGATCTCCTCCTTGACGGTCTGGGCGTGACCCTGGATCAGGGCGGCCAAGGACTGGAGGAATTCCCGCTCCTGCCCGAAGAAGCGGGGCGACGCGCTCGGGGTCCCGGCCGGAGCGCCTCCGGCATGGGCAGCCGATGCCCGCAGCATCTCTGCCTGGGCTTCGGCCTTCGACAGGATCCTCGAGGCCTCCTCGCGAGCCCGTCGCAGGACCGCCTCGGCGTCCGCAGCGCCGGCGGCGTCCAGGCGGACCGTTCCCTTCAGCTCGAACTCCTCACGCAGGCGCTTGTTCTCTGCGTGGAGCAGGGCGAACTCTTCGGTCAACTCGTCCAGGAACTGGTCGACGTCGCGTTCGTTGTAGCCGCGCACCGCCAGCCGGAACTCCTTCTGCTGGATGTCGACGGGCGTGATCTTCCTTCGCTCGGCCGAAACCGGGGGGGACCCCGATCCTTGCTCCTTGCGCTTCTTGGCCATGTCAGCTTCTCCCCGATTCGTGCCTAGGTCAGCAATGGATCGCGCCGATGAGGATACCGAGAACGATGAACACGATGATCGGTGAGAGGTCGAATGCGATGGCCCCGGTCCGGATGGGGGGAAGAAGGTTGCGGAGCGGTCGCAGTACGGGCTCGGTCACCGTGCGGGTGAATCCGAGCACCGTCCGGACTGGTCCCGAAGGGGGGACTCGGAACCAGGATGAGAAGACGCGGATCAAGAAGATGATCTCGTACACGATGAGGAGGTATCTCAGTACACACACGCAAACGGTCCCTCGGCCGGCGCCGGGGAGCGCCGGCGCACACTAGAACTGGTTGAAGAAGTCTCCTTCGACCAGGCGCTCCCGCTCCTCGGCCGAGACCTCCATGTTGGCCGGGGTGAGGAGGTACACGCGCTGGGCGACCATCTCGATCTTCCCGTCCAGGCCGAACACCAGCCCTGAGGCGAAGTCCACGAGGCGGCGCGCGATGGCGTCCTCGGCGCCCTGCAGGTTCATGATCACCGGGATGCCCTGACGGAACCGCTCCCCGATGTCCCGGGCTTCGTTGAACCGCTTCGGCTCCGCGCGATGGATGGATGGCGTGGCGGACGTCCGCGAGGCCGGCATCGTGCGCACGATGGCCTCGGGGCGGTCGGCCGGCGCGATGTCGGCGCGGCTCGAGTGGCGAGCCTGCGTCGAGTGCGACCGTGCCGGGACGTCGGCAGTGTCCTCCAACTCGTCGAGGTCGTCGTCTTCGACCAAGCCCAGGTACTGCAAGGTCTTCTTCCACGCGCCCGCCATCTGCCTCCCCTTCGCCCCGCCTACCACGAGGTTCCCGGGCGCTCTCCGAACAGCGCCCTCCCGACGCGCACCATCGTAGCGCCTTCCTCCACCGCAACCTCGTAATCCCCCGACATCCCCATCGATAATTCCGTGAAGCCGGGAACGGTGTTCGCAAGCCCGTCCCGAAGCTCTCGCAACCGCGTGAAGTAGGCCCGCGCACCCTGCGGCGTGGGGGTGGGCGGAGGGACGGTCATGAGTCCGGCCAGCCGGAGCCCGTCCAAGGCGGCCAGGGTGTCGATGGCCTCGTCGAGCCGTTCGGGCCGGACGCCCTGGCGACCGGCGGTGAAGTCGACCTCGATCAGCGTATCGATCCGCCGGCCGTCTCGCGCGGCCCGCCGGGCGACGGCTTCGATCGCGTCCCCCAGCTCGGCCGAATGGATCCAGGCGGCATGGGCGGCGATCTTCGACGCGGTCCCCCGCTGCACCTTCCCGATGAAGTGCCAGGTCGCGCCCGGGACGCGCGGTGCCTTCGCCGCGAGGTCCTGGGCGTGATTCTCCGCGAAGTCCCGGAGTCCGGCGGCGTGGGCAGCCAGGATCCGGTCCAGGTCGATGGTCTTCGTGGCGGCCACCAGTCGGACCGTGGCGGGGTCCCGTCCGGACCGGGCGGCGGCGGACGCGATGCGCGCCCGCACCCCCGTCACCCCCGCCTGGACCTCCGCGCCGGACGGCATCTCAGCCCGACCGAGCGGCGATCAGCGCCTGCCGTCCGGTGACGCCATCCCGGCGGTGGGAGAAGAACCGGTCCGGATGGCAGGCCGTGCAGAGGGACGCCGACTCGATTCGCCGGACGCCGGCCTCGGACAGGGTCCGGGCGATCGTCCCGGGAAGATCGAGCCGGGGCTTCGGGCCCCCGGGCTGGACGACCGGGCCGCCGGTGGTCACCGCGCCCACCGCGTTGACGACCTCCTCCCCCACCTCGTAGTGGTCCGGCCCGATGGCGGGTCCGACCGCGGCGAGGATCCGGCGCGGGTCGTCGAACTCGCGCAGCGTGTCGGCGATCACTCCGGCAGCGACCCCGCGCCACCCGGCGTGGATGGCGGCGAGGCGTCCCGTCTCCGGGTCGGCCAGCGCCACGGGCACGCAGTCCGCGGTCAGGATGGCGATCCCCAGGTTCGGCTCATCGGTGAACAGCGCGTCCCCTGCGCCCATCGCATCGCCGGGGTCGGCGAACCCGGCACCTGCCCGCTCTCGATCCACCCGGAACCGGGTGGCCCCGTGCACCTGGCGGACGACCGCGAAGCTGGCGAGCCCGAGGGCCGTTGCGGCGCGCTTGCGGTTCTCGGCCGCCCGGGCGGGGTCGTCACCGGCGCGGAGGCCGAGGTTGAGCGTGGCGAACGGGCCGTCGCTGACCCCGCCGGGGCGCTCCGTGAACGCGGCGAGGAACCCGGCCGACCGGAAGTCGGTGGAGACGAGGGCGGCGATGCCGCCGGGAAGGGTGACAGGTTCGAGCATGCTGCGCCCGATGGTGGGGGACGGGAAGGATCTTCCGCAAGGCGGGGGAAGGACGCCTCGGATGCCCTCCCCGCCCCCACGAACGCGCCGCGGCGGCGCGAGCGCTAGCTCTTCAGGAAGTCCGGGATGTCCAGGTCCTCTTCGGCGTCGAACACGACCGTCGCCGGAGCGGGTTTGAACATCTCGTCTCCCTCCTCCTCGGAGAGCAGCGACGGAGCGGGCTCGCGAACGGCGGCCTTCGGCTCGGACTCGAGCCCCCGGGCCAGCTTGCCGTTCCTGCCGTTCTTGCCGTTGCCGCCGAGCTTGTCGAAGCCGGCCGCGATGACCGTGACCCGAACCTCGTCGCCCAGCGCATCGTCGATGACGGCGCCGAAGATGATGTTCGCGTCCGGGTGGGCGACCTTGGTGATGGTCTCCGCGGCCCGGTTCACTTCGTGCAGGGCCAGGTCCGACGGGCCGGCAATGGCCAGCAGGACGCCCTTCGCGCCCTCGATCGAGGACTCGAGGAGCGGCGAGGAGATGGCAGCCCTGGCGGCCTCCTCGGCGCGGCCCTCGCCAGCGGCGTGCCCGATCCCCATGAGCGCCGAGCCCGCCCCAGTCATGACCGCCTTCACGTCGGCGAAGTCCAGGTTGATGAGGCCGGGGGTGGTGATGAGGGACGTGATCCCGTCGACGCCCTGGTAGAGCACCTGGTCCGCCATGCGGAAGGCGTCGATCACCGGGGTCAATGCGTCCGAGACCTGGAGGAGGCGGTCGTTCGGAACGATGATCAGCGTGTCCACGGCCTGCTTGAGGTCCTGGATGCCCATGTCCGCCTGGAGGGCGCGCTTGCGGCCCTCGAAGGAGAA
>DHWS01000117.1:13953-62269 GCA_002413305.1 Actinobacteria bacterium UBA5176
TCAAGCTTTACGTCAGCTTCAGACATCAGCAGCGCCTGGGCGTCGGTGTTCATCGCGATGAACTCGACACCCTTGAGCCCGGACTCGATCATCCGGTTGATGGCGTTCACGCCACCGCCGCCGATACCGACCACCTTGATCACGGCAAGGTAGTTCTGGGGAGCCTGCATCATCCTCTCCTCCGTCCGGGAGCGCGTCGCTCTCCTACCTGGGGAAGTTGCCGTTCTGCCCATCGCCCTCAACCTCCAGTTTACCCTTATTAATGGTAAATCTCAGGCACAGGACGAGGAATGTACAACAGGAGTCCCGTTCGGTCAACACCTTTCTTGCCCGACCGGGAATCCCGAGCGAGAGGCTGCGGTCCTGCCTGAGCTACGGAGAAGGTGGGGGCGAAGCCTTCGGCGAGGGCCGCACGCTCGGGCTCACCGAAGGAGCCGGGTGCGGCGACGGTGCGGGGGTGGGTGTGGTAACCGCGCCGACCGGCAGGATCGCCGGCGCACTGGGAGCCCGCAGGTCGATGTACACGGGTTTGACACCGGAACGCGCCGCCCAGGCGATCAGGGCCGCCAGCGCTCGGTTCTTCGCCGTGAGGTCGGAGGTGTCGCCCCACAACACCCGGCCGCCGCCCCGCAGTTCCAGCGTGACCATCCCCGCTGCATCCGCACGGACGCTCTCCACCTCCAGGCGCAGCGAACGCATCAGACTCCGAACCGCCTCGATCTGGGGCAGGGCCAGTTGGACCCGCTCCCCCGGCGCCATCGATCGTCGTCCGGAGTCGACGACCGGGAATCGCGTGGATGAGCCCCGCTGCCTCTGCAGCACGACCCCGTCCTGAGCGATCAGCCAACCCGACTTGGAGATGGCGATCGGGGCGCGCTCACGGATCTGGATGGAGATCGAACCCGGCAACGTTCGGGTGATGCGAGCCGAGGCCACCCAGGGACTTCGCCGAAGCCGCTGCTCGAGGGAGTGGGTCGAAAGCCACAGCACGTCGGTGCTTGCAGTGAGGCCTCCGAGCCGGGCCACGTCCTGGCGGGAGAGATGACGCTCGCCGGTCACGTGCAGTGACCGCATGGCGAAGATGGACGATTTCGTCACCCACCACGAACCGAGCAACGCCACGATGGCGACCAGGATCGCCATGGTCCAGACCCACACACCGCTCCGCGGCGGGGGCAGCGGCGCCCGCTCCGGCTCGTCCGGCGGCCGGATGGCCATCGAGGGATGCCAGGTCGAGATCGCTCCCACCGTCACTCCTTCCGTTCGGTCTGGCCGGCCCGACCGCCGGGCGACTCCTGGATCCGTTGCAACGTTTCGTCGCCCACCATCGTGATGTCGCCGGCCCCCAGGGTCATGACCAGGTCGCCTGCTCGAACCTCTCGCGCCAGGAACGGCGCCACCTCCCACCGGCGGGGGAGGTACACGACGCGCTTGCCGGGGGCGGCCTCGGTCAGTGCTTCGACCACGAGTTTCCCCGTCACCCCGGGGATCGGTGGTTCGCCCGCCGGGTAGACGTCGGTCAGCACGGCCAGGTCGGCACCGGCCAGGCTCTCCCCCAGCTCGCGCCACATCGTCTGCGTCCGCGTGTATCGGTGCGGCTGGAACACGGCCACCAGCCTGCCCGGGCGGTCCTCTCCCGCCGGCCGCTCTCCGTTCCGTTCGACTCTGCCGAGCGACCGGAGCCCGAGTACCGCCCGCGCGGCCTCCAGCGTCGCCACCACCTCCGTGGGGTGGTGGGCATAGTCGTCGACGAATTCGGCCCCGCCCGCGCTCCCTCGCCGTTCGAACCGCCGCCGGACCCCCGTGAACTCCCCGAGTGCGCGCGTCGCCGCGTCCACCTCGACGCCCAGTTCGACGGCGACGGCGACCGCGGCAGCCGCGTTCAGCAGGTTGTGGCGGCCGGGCACGCGAAGCGCGAGCGGGATGGACGCACCGCCCGCGGACAGGGTCGCTCTGGCTCCGGCGGGGTCTTCCAACGAGACGTCGCGGACGACCACGTCGGCGTCGGAGGAGAACCCATACCAGACGATCCGCGGCGACCCGGGGACCAGCCGGTCGAGAACCCGCCGGGCCCCCGGATCGTCGCGGCAGGCCACCACCGTTCGGGCCCGGCGGGCGAAGAGTCCGAACGCGGCTTCGAGCTGCGGCCGGTCACCGTAGAACTCGATGTGGTCGACCTCCACGTTGGTGATCACGGCGATCTCGGGTTCGAGCAGCAGGAACGAACCGTCGCTCTCGTCCGCCTCGGCAGCGAACACGTCGCCGGTCCCATGCCCGGCACCCGACCCGCTCTCGTTGAGATCGCCGCCAATCACATACGTCGGGTCGAGGCCGGCCCGCGCCAGAAGGATCGAGATCATCGAGGTCGTGGTGGTCTTCCCGTGCGTCCCCGCCACCGCGACCGCGCGGAACCCGCGCATGAGGGCGGCCAGCACCTGGGCCCGGGTGATGACCGGGATGCCGGCCTCCCGCGCCCGGCGGATCTCCGGGTTGTCAGTTGGGATCGCGGAGGAGACGACCACCGCGTCCTGGTCGTCGGCGATCTGTGAGGCGCGGTGCCCGACGAACACTTCGGCGCCCACGTCACCGAGCCCCTGCAGGGCCCGGGAGTCCTTGAGGTCCGAACCCGAGACCGAGAAGCCGCGGGCCAGCAGCAGGCGCGCGATCCCGCTCATCCCTGCGCCGCCCGCGCCCACCAGGTGCAGCCGCTTCCACGCGCCGAGGTTGGGCACATCCAGGGTGGGGATCGAACCCGCCGGCGGCCGATAGGCCTCGGTCATGGCCCGCCCGTCCGTGAACCGCCTCCGACCCGCTCCACGACGTCGGCCACCCGGTCGGCCGCGTCGGGGCGGCCGAACGAGCGTGATCCCCGGGCCATGGTCAGCAGGCGGTCGTCGTGATCGATCAGGCTCTCGATGCGGGAGGCCAGCGAAGGCCCCGAGAGCTGCTCGTCCAGCACGACCGACGCGCCGCCGGCCCGCTGGAGCGCGCGGGCGTTCGCCTCCTGGTGCCGGCCGGTGGCGTACGGATACGGGACGAGCAGGGCCGGGATCCCGCACACCGAGAGCTCGGCGATCGTCGTGGCGCCCGCCCGGGCGACGACCAGGTCCGCGCACGCGTACAGGAGCTCCATGCGCTCGACGTACCCGGCCAGCCGGACGAGGATACCTCCCGGTCCTCCGGCCCGGAGCAAGCCGCGGACCGATCCGGACCCCACCTCCGCGGCCACCTCGGCCCCACCGAGCCCGCGCCGGATCACGTCAAGGTGCGCGGGGCCGGTGACCAGGACCACCTGAAGGTCGGTGCGGTCGGCCAGCAACCGGCAGGCTCCTACGGCCGCCCGGTCCACGTGCAGGGCGCCCTGGCTGCCGCCGAACATCACTACGGTCTTCCTGCCCTCGTCCAGGCCGAATTCGACCTGCGCCTCCTTGGCCAATGTGTCTCGATCCTCCGGCACCCGGAGGATCTCCTCGCGGACGGGATCCCCGGTCACCTCGACACGGACTCGCTTCGGGAAGTAGCGGCGCGCGTCGGCGAACGTCAGCGCGACCTCGCCGGCCAGCCGCGACAGCGCCCGGTTGGCCAGTCCGGGGACGGCGTTCTGCTCATGGAGCACGACGGGGACGTGCGAACGCCGCGCGGCCACTACCGACGGCACGCTCACGTATCCACCCATCCCCACCACCACGTCCGTTCCGGCGACGATCCTGGTGCATTCGCGGAGGGCGGCGACGGCCACCGCCGACGCGGCCAGCGTCGAGAACGACAGCTTCCGGGGGAACGGCTTGGCGCGCACCACGCGGAACGGGAAGCCCGCTGCAGGGACAAGACGAGCTTCGAGCCCTCGTTCCGTGCCGGCGAACACCACGTCGTGGCCGCGCCGGCGGAGCGCAGAGGCGAGCGAGAGTCCCGGGTAGACGTGGCCGGCCGTCCCTCCGCCGGCGACCACCACCCTCATGTCGTCACTTCTGGCGGTCCGGCCCGGTCTGCCGGTGACGGTCCGAAGCTCCCTTCGAAGCCGCCGTCCGGGCCGAACCGCCCTTCGACGATGCGGCGGCGAGTTCTGCCCGGCCGATCGAGAACAGCACGCCAACCGCGCCCAGGGACACGATCAGTGAGGATCCGCCGAACGACACGAATGGCAGCGGCACCCCGGTGATCGGCAGGATGCCCGTCGCGCCCCCGACGTTCACGATCGCCTGCAGCCCGAGCCACGCCGTGATGCCGGCGGCCAGCAACCGGCCGAACGTGTCGGGCGCCTTCATCGCGATGCGGATGCCCGCGAAGATCAGCGTGACGAACAGCGCCAACACGACGATCTCACCGATCAGACCCAGCTCCTCGCCCATGATCGAGAAGATGAAGTCGGTGTGCGCGTTCGGGACGTACATCCACTTCTGCCGGCTGGCCCCCAGGCCCACGCCGAACAGGTGCCCCGACCCAAGCGCGATCAGCGACTGAACGATCTGATAGCCGGTGTTTCGCGGGTCCTGCCACGGATGCAGGAACGAGAGGAACCGCGTCCGCCGGTATCCCTCGTTCAGGATCAGCAGCATCCCTGCGCCGAACGACAGAACGAACGACAGGCCCAGCGTGCGGAGCCGGACCCCGGCCACGAACAGCAGCACGAAGACCGTCAGCGCAATCAGCATGGCGGTGCCCAGGTCGGGCTGGATCAGGATCAGCCCGCCGAACACGGCGACGATCCCCAGGATCGGCACGCCCCAACGGGCCTGTTCGTCCAGGTGCTTCATGTGCCGGCTGAGGATCACCGCCACCGCCACGACGATGGAGAACTTCGCCAGCTCGGAAGGCTGCATCGAGAACCCGCCGACCTGGATCCACCTGGCTGAACCGCCCGCCACCACCGCGGCCGAGGACGTCAGGACGACGAGCAACAGGAAGCCGGTGAAGAGCAGCAGCGGCGCCCAAACGCGCTGCCACACCTGATAGCGCAGACGGGCGGTGGCCGCCGCGGCGCCGGTCCCGAGCAACGCGTACAGGGCCTGCTTCTTGAAGAACGTGAAGCTCGAACCGAACTGCGCGAACGCGGTGATCGAGCTGGCCGAGAGCACCATGACCAGTCCGACCACGGTGAGGATCGCCACCGAGATTGACAGCATCGCCATGACACGCCGGGCGCTCCGTTCGGCCTTCGCCCGGACGATCCGGGGAGCCACCTCGTCGGGATCGACGACGCGCAGGCGAGGCGCGGTCATCGTGGCCTCGCTACGCATGCGACCTCCTCGTCGGCGTCGTCTCGCTGGCCGGCCGGACCTCGTCCGCAGCCCCGCCGGCCAGCGCTCGCGCCGCTGCCGCGAACCGGTCCCCCCGGTCGGCGTAGTCCCGGAACATGTCGAAGCTCGCGCAGGCCGGCGCCAGCAGCACCGTTCCGTTCGCCGGCGCGAGCTCGAAGCCCGCGCGCACCGCCTCGTCCATCGAGCCGGCGCGGCGGACCGGCACCAGTCCCTCGAACACCCGCTCGAGCTCTGCGGCCGACTCCCCGATCGCGACCACCGCGACCAGTGCCGGCGCGGCCGACGCCAGCGGCGTCAGGTCCACGCCCTTCGCCAGCCCCCCAGCGATCAGCACGACGTCGGAGAGGCCGTCGAGAGCGGCCAGCGCAGCGTGCGGGTTCGTCGCCTTGGAATCGTCAAGGAACCTGACGGATCGTACCCCGGCAACCACCGCTCCCCGGTGAGGCAGGGGCCGAAAATCTCGAAGCCCTTCGGTGAGTGCTTCGAGCGGCAGGCCGAACGCTGAACCGGCCGCGGCCGCGGCGGCGCAGTCGGACAGGAACGCCCGGCCGCCCGGGCCACCCGGCGCCTCCAGATCCTCCATTGCCCCGCCGGCGGAGCGGAGGACGATCCGACCCCCGGCCACGCCGGCACCGGGTTCGCCCGGCTCGGGCTCCCCCATCCCGAACCAGTGCACGGCGCACGGCGCCTCCCGTGACACACGCGCGGCCCCGGCATCGTCGCGGTTCCCCACGTGCACGTCACCTTCGGTCCCCGACTGCCGGCGGAAGATCTTCGCCTTCGCGCGCTGGTACGCGCCGAACGACCCGTGCCAGTCGAGGTGGTCGGGCGCCAGGTTCAGGAGGAGAGACACGCGAGGGTGAACCGAGTCCGATAGCCGCAGCTGGAAGGACGACGCCTCCACGGCGAGCGCGTCGTGTCGTTCGCGAGCCGCTCTCGAGAAGGGGTAGCCGACGTTGCCGCACGCCAGCGCGTCCAGCCCGGCGGCACGCATCATCTCCGCGATTATCTCGACGGTGGTGGTCTTGCCGTTCGTGCCCGTCACGGCAACGTAGGGAACCGTGCACAGACGCGCCCCGAGCTCCAGCTCGCTCCACACCGGCAGGCCACGCTGCGCCGCCCACGTGAGGACCGGCTCGTGTTGGGGGATGCCAGGGCTGGTGACCACCAGCGTCGCTCCCTCCAGGTGTTCCGGCCGGTGGCCGCCCGCCAGGAGCTCCACGTCACCTGGGACACCGCCGAGGTCCGCGGCGGAGCGGGACTCCGTGACCCGGACCTGCGCACCCTCCTCCAGCAGCGCGGTCACCGCTGCACGTCCGCTGACGCCGAAACCGACCACGACGGCCCGTTCCCCGGTGAAGCGGCCGGTCATGCCGTCCCACCCAAGCGCAGGAAGTCCGCGTAGAACAGGCCCATGCCGAACGCGACGGCCAGGCCCGCCAGGATCCAGAAACGTACGATGACCGTGAATTCGGGCCAGCCGAGCAGTTCGAAGTGATGGTGTAACGGCGCCATCCGGAAGACGCGCCTCCCGGTGAACCGGAAGGCCACGACCTGGATGATCACCGAGGTGGTGATGAGGGCGAAGAGCCCTCCCAGGACCAGCAGCAGCAGCTGAGTGCTCGTGACGATCGCCAGGGCGGCCAGTAGTCCTCCGATGGCCAGCGACCCCGTGTCGCCCATGAAGATCTTCGCGGGAGCGGCGTTCCACCACAGGAAGCCGGCCACCGCGCCCATGGCACCCGCCGCGACCACCGCCGTGTCGAGCGCCGCGTTGATACCCACCGCATAGCAGGCGCCGGACGGCGGAGGGATGACGGAGAGGCTGCACGAGTGGCGGAACTGCCAGAAGGAGATGACCGCGTACGCGGCCAGCACCAGGACCGAGGAGCCGGACGCAAGTCCGTCGAGCCCGTCCGTCAGGTTTACCGCGTTCGAGGCTCCCGCCACGATGACGAAGACCCACACGTAGAAGACCACTCCCAGCTTCAGGCCCGTGTCGCGCACGAACGACAGGTCGGGCTTCACATGCCCGTAGTGGACGATCACCACGGCGAACACGATGGCGATGATCGCCTGGCCGACCATCTTCGCGGTCTTCGACAGCCCAAGCGAACGCTGGCGCCGGATCTTGGTGAGGTCGTCCAGGAAGCCGACCAAGCCCAGCCCGAGGGCCACGGCCAGCACCGACAAGCCAGCGACGGTGACCGATTCGAACTCGACCCGCGCCACCAGGTAGGCGATGCACATACCGACCAGGATCACGGTGCCGCCCATCGTGGGGGTGCCCATCTTCTCGAGGTGGCCCTGCGGGCCGTCCTCGCGGATGCGCTGGCCCCAGCCCCAGACGCGGAACAGGCGGATGGCCACCGGTGTGCCGAGCAGGGTGGTGAACAGCCCGGCGGCCGCCGCGATCAGGATCGCGGTCACCCGTTCGTCCCTCCCAGTACCGCCGGGGTGGGGCCTGCGGATCGGTCCGATCCGTCCGGCGGCGAGCCCTCGCCGCGACGGAGGACTTCGGCCACCCGTTCGAGCCTGGCCACCCGCGATGCCTTGACCAGCACCAGGTCACCGGTTCGAGCCACATCGCGCACCACCCGGATCGCCTCGTCCGCGTCGTCCACCCGGAAGACATGATCCGGTTCGACGCCCTCGCGCTCGCAGGCCTCGGCGATCAGCCGGGCCCCAAGCCCGACCACGACGAGCACGTCCACCCGGAGCCGAGCCGCCAGCTCGCCGATCCGTTCGTGCTCCCCGGCCGCGATCGGGCCGAGCTCGGCCATCTCGCCGAGGACCGCGATGCATCGGCCGTCGCCCGCCATCCATCGCGCCGCCTTCAGCGCCGCGGCCATCGAGGTGGGATTGGCGTTGTATGCGTCGTCGACGATCCGGATCCCGTCGGGCGTCACCGAGACCTCCATCCGCCCCCCGGTCAGCCTCGCCGCTTCCAGCCCCGAAGCGATCTCGCCCAGCGGCACGTCCAGCGCCCACCCGGCCGCCGCGGCCGCCAGGGCGTTCGGGACCATGTGCTCTCCGGCGACCGGGAGCGTCACCCGCGCCGATCCGTCCCGGAGCACAAGGTCGAACGACGCCCGGCCGGAGCCTCGGCTCATCTCCACGTTCTCCGCGCGGACGTCGGCGCCCGGCGAGGAGCCGTATAGGACGACCCTCGCGGGTGTGCGCAGCGCGTAGCCGCGGACCACCTCGTCGTCGGCGTTCAGCACCGCCACGCCGTCCGGGCTCAGGGATTCGGGTAGCTCGGCCTTCGCGTCGTGCAGCGCGCGTGCCGAACCGAACAGCTCCATGTGGGCCACGCCGACGTTCGTCACGATGCCGACGTCCGGCCGGGCGATGTCGCACAGGAAGCGGATGTGGCCCGGCCCCCTGCTTCCCATCTCGCAGACCACCGCTTGGGTGTCCTCGCCGGCCGAGAGGACGGTGAGGGGCAGGCCGACCTCGTTGTTGAACGAGGCGACGCTCGCCACGGTGCGCAGCTGCCGGCCGAGGACGGCGGCCGTGAGGTCCTTGGTGCACGTCTTCCCCGTTGAACCGGTGACGGCGATGACGGTCGCGGTGCTTCCTTCGCGCTCGTCGCGGGCGAGGTCCTGAAGGGCGCGGTCGGTGACCTCCACCTCGACGACCGGCCCGGAGCCTGGCGCCCGCGAGCGGCCGGCCGCGACCAGCGCCGCGACCGCACCGGTTCGGAAAGCGGCGTCGATGAACGCATGCCCATCCGACCGTTCACCCACGAGGGCGACGAACAGGTCCCCGTCGACAGCCGTCCGGCTGTCGACGGTCACCCCGGTCACCATGCGGTCCCGAGCCTGATCGGGGATCAGGCGCCCGCGCACCGCGCGGGCGACATCGGTCAGCGTGCGGGGTCTCATCGGCCGATCCCACCCAAGCGCTCGGCGAGCGCGTCGGCCGCCACGAGCCGGTCGTCGAACGGGACCGCGCGGCCGCCCTCGAACACCTGTCCGGTCTCGTGGCCCTTCCCGGCGATCACCACGACATCGCCTTCCACCGCCTCGCCGACGGCCAGCCGGATGGCTTCGCGGCGGTCCGGCTCGACCACGTACCGGCCTCCGCCCCGCCGGGCCCCCGGTTCGATCTCGGCGATGATCGCGGCGGGCTCCTCGGAGCGCGGGTTGTCGCTGGTGATGACCGTCAGGTCGGCCAGGCGGGTCGCAGCCTCCCCCATGAGCGGTCGCTTGCCGCGGTCCCGGTCGCCGCCGCACCCGAACACCACGATCAACCGGCCGGGCCCGAGCGCGCGGGCGGCCTCCAGCACGTTCTCGACGCTGTCGGGCGTGTGGGCATAGTCGACCAGCACGGGGAAGGCTTGCCCTACCTCGACCGGCTCCATGCGGCCGGGCACCCCGCGAAGCGCTTCGATCCCCTCGGCGGCGATCGAAGGCGCAATGTCCACTTGACGTGCAGCTGCGTACGCCCCAAGACAGTTGTAGACGTTGAACGTTCCCCGGAGGTGCGAGCGCACGACGATGCCATCGACGGCGAACCGCACCCCTGAGGCTGAGACCTCCACGTCCTCAGCCTTCACGGTGGGGTTCGATTCTGCGTCCACGCCGAACGTGACGACGGGGACCTCGGCCCGGGCCACCAGGACGCGCCCCTCCCGGGTATCCGCGTTCACCACGCCGCGGAGCGAGAGGTCGGGGGTGAACAACCTCGCCTTCGCCTCGAAGTAGGCTTCCATCGTGAGGTGATAGTCGAGGTGGTCCTGGGTCAGGTTCGTGAAGACGGCGCACGCATACCGGGTCCCATCGACCCGGTGCTGCTCCAGCCCGTGCGAGGAAGCCTCCATGGCCACCGCCCGAACGCCGCCCTCGAGCATGCGGGACAGCAGGCGCTGCAGGTCCGGTGCCTCCGGCGTGGTGCGGTCGAACGGCACCGGCTCCCCGGCCAGCCGGACCCCGGTCGTGCCGATCACTCCCGGCACCAGCCCGGCCATGCGGAAGATCGACTCCAGGAGGTACGTTGTGGTGGTCTTTCCGTTGGTCCCGGTCACTGCGACCACAGTCATGCGGTCGGCAGGGAAGCTGAAGAATGCCGCGGACAGCGGCCCCATCACCTGTCGCACTGACGGCACCAGCACCTGCGTGCAGGGGACGCCGAGCTCCCGTTCAGCCACCACAGCCGCCGCGCCGGCGCGACACGCAACCTCCGCAAAGTCGTGTCCGTCGAGGTGTCCCCCGGGGACGCAGAAGAACAGGGACCCGGGCCGGGTCTCGCTCGAACGGTACGCAACGTCACGGATGAGGACGCTTGCGTCGCCCACCACGCGCACCTCGCGGCCGCGGATGCCGTCGAGCAGATCCGCCAGCGGCCGGGCCCGCGCGGGCGCCGGGGATTCGATGTCCGTCGTCACTACGGATGGGCTGTCGGCTCGGAGGAACGGGCCCCCGGAAGGTTCTTCGGGGGCCCGGAGCAGGGAGTCTAGCATGGCGGCCGCGTTCTACCCGATCCGGACCGCGTGTGGTGGGATCGCCAGCGGCGCGGCCGGCGGGATGCGCAGACGCGCCAAGGCGAATCTCGCCACGTCGCGGAACAACGGCGCTGCGGCGATCCCACCGAAGACCGTAGCGGGCTCGTCGATCACCGCGGCAACCACGAACTCGGGACGCGAGGCCGGGGTGAACCCGATGAACGATGCGACGTAATTGTTCGAATACCCGGTCCCCTTCGCATTGACCTTGCGCGCCGTGCCGGTCTTCCCGGCGACCCAGTATCCAGGGATCTGGGCCTGCACGCCGGTCCCCACGTCCACACCGTAGCCGAGGAGCCGGGCCACCTCGCCCGCGGTCTGATCCGAGATCACCCGGCGCGCCTCAGGGGCCGGCGATTCGATGATCCGGCCGTCCGGGCCCACGGTCCCCTGCACCAGCCGCGGCTGCACCCAGACGCCACCGTTGGCGATCGTGGCGTACACGCACGCCATCTGCAGCGGCGTCACGGCGATGCCTTGCCCGATGGGGATCGTCCCCATGCTGGTGCCCGACCATTGGGCAACGGGGGGAAGGATGCCGGCCGACTCGCCCGGGAAGTCGATCCCGGTGCGGTGGGCCAGTCCGAACCGGTAGAGGTAGGACGCGAATCGGTCGGTCCCCAGCAGATGGGCGGTCATGATCGCTCCGATGTTGCTGGAGTAGGCGATGATGTCCCCGATCGTCATCCGCTCGGTCGGGTGCGGCTCGGCGTCGTGGAACGTCTTGGTGTACAGCTGGTAGTGGTCCGGCACCATCAACCTCGTGTTGAGCTTCAGGATGTGCTCCTCGAGCGCCGCGGACGCGGTGATCACCTTGTTGACGGAGCCCGGCTCGTAGGCGTCGGTGACCGCCCGGTTCGTCACGGCCCTGGGATCGGCCTGGGCGAAGTGGTTCGGGTCGAACCACGGGTAACTGGCCATCGCGAGGATCTCACCGGTGTGCGGGTTCAGCACGATGACGGTACCGCCCTTCGCGTGGTTCGCCTTCACCGCCGAGATCAGCGCCTGTTGCGCCCGGTACTGGATGTCCCGGTCGATCGTCAGCAGCAGGTCGTCGCCCGGCACCGGCGGCTGGTCCGAGCCCGCCGCCTGCGGGATCAAGATCCCCGTGGGGTCCTCCTCGACCACCTGCCGCCCGGCCCGTCCGGCCAGCAGGCTCTGGTACTGGAGCTCGAGGCCCGCCAGGCCGGTCCCATCCAGCCCGACGAACCCGAGCACCTGCGGCGCGAGAGAGTCGGCTGGGTAGTACCGGCGGCTCTCGTCCAGGAACCCGATGCCCCGGAGCTTCCGGGCCTCGAGCTTCGCGGCGAGCTTCGCATCGACACCGTGCGCGATATATACGAACCCACCCGCCCCGCCCAGCTGGGCCTGAACCTTTGCCTCGTCGAGCCCCAGCGCCTGGGCCACGATCGGCGCCTCCGCCGCGGGGTCTCGGACGAGGTGGGGGTCCGCGTAGACGGCCTTCGCCGGGAGGGACATCGCCAGCTCGTCCCCGTTGCGGTCGAAGATCGTCCCGCGGGACGGCGGGAGGGCGATCGTTCGAACCCGCTGGTTGTGCGCGAGGGCCTCGAACGCCGACGCGTCCTTCACCTGCAGGAAAGTCAGTCGAACGACGATAGCGGCCATCGCCAGCAGCAGCGTGACGAGCAGCGCCACCAGACGCCGGGCCGGCGGCTTGGGCGGACGACGGGAAGGATGCCGTCCCGCTCCACTCCTCGCCCTGGCCGGCGGCCTCCGGGGCGCCATCAGGGCGCGTCCCCCAGCTGCCGCTTCAGGGCGAACGAAGGCGAGTCGCTCGCCCGGGTCACGGTGGTGTCGCGGGGGATGCCGGCCACGGCGAGGGTCTGCAGCTTGGACGGATCGGGGAGCTGCATACCGAGCCGTCGCGCCTCGTGGACGATCCGTTCCGGCGAGGAGAGCTCCGCGACCTGGAGCTTCAGATCCCCGTAGCTCTGCCGGAGCTGGGTGCTGCGCTGTTCGAGCCGTTGCATGCGGAACGCGCTCTGCGAGATCACGGCCTGGAGGCTCACCACGCCGAACACCAGCGCTCCCACCAGGACGAAGGAGATGACCAGGAAGGGCAACCGCCGCTTCCTGCCCCGGGGCCGGGGCGCGACCACCCGTAGCCGCGACCGGCGGGTCGATCCGCGCCCGGCCGTTCGTCCGATGTCCCTGCGTCCGGCCTTGCCGGCCGCCGACGGGCATCCCTTCATGGGAGCCCTGGTCCGCCCCTCGCTCATGCCACGACCTCCGCCGTTTCGGCCGGCGCCCGTTCGGTCTCCACGCGTTCGGCCACCCGGAGACGGGCGCTCCGGGCGCGGCGGTTCGAGGCCTGTTCTGCCTCCGAAGGCCGGACGGGCTTGCGGGTGAGGGGGGCGAGGGCCGGCTCGCCGGCGATGAACCGTTTGACCAGCCTGTCCTCCAGGGAGTGGTAGGAGATGATGGCGAGCCGGCCCTCGGCATCGAGTACGCCCGCCGCCTGAGGAAGGGAGGCGGCGAGCTCCTCGAGCTCTTGGTTGACTTCGATGCGGATGGCCTGGAACGTCCGGCGTGCGGGGTGCCCCCCACCCCGCCGGCGCGGGACCGCCGAGGCCACCACCGCTGCAAGCTCCTGGGTGCTCTGGAGCGGCGCACGCTCCCGGGCTCGTACGATGGCGCGGGCGATCCGGCGCGAGAAGCGCTCTTCGCCGAACTCGAAGATGACCCGGGCGAGCTCCTCTTCGGGGTAACGGTTCACGACATCGGCGGCGGTCGGGCCTTCGACGTCCGTGCCGCCGGGCGATCCGCCCATCCGCATGTCCAGCGGTCCCGGCGTCCGATACCCGAACCCGCGCTCCGCTCGGTCGAGCTGCATCGACGACACGCCGAGGTCGAACAGCACTCCCCCGACGGCCTCGACGCCGGCTTCGCGCGCCGCGTCCTCGAGCCGAGAGAACCTCGAGAGCACCGCCCGGAAACGGTCGCCGAACCGGGACAGCCGCTCGGACGCCTCCGCCAGCGCCGACGCGTCCCGATCGAGGCCCAGGACCATCCCCACCCCGGCCTCGAGCAGGACTTCCGCATGGCCGCCGGCTCCCACGGTCGCGTCGATCACGACCGCCTTCCCCGAGAGGAGCTCCGCCACCTCGGCCGCGAGGACGGGCCGATGCGGGCTATCCAAGCACCCGCATCGCCAGGAGGCCCAGGCCGACGTATGCGCTCAGCATCGCGGCCATCAACCCCATGAGGAAGAAGCTCTGCCGGGACTCGGCCATCAGCTCGCCCTTCACGTTCGATCCTTCCCTCGTTGCCGGCGCGTCCCCGCGCCGCGCCCACCGAGAGCCGATCAGCCCTCGGGCTCCAGCGTCCCGGCCATGTACGCCCCCAGCCGGGCAGACTCCTGCTGCTCCCACACGGGACCGGACCAGACCTCCAGGTGGTCGAACACCCCGACCACCATCGCGTCGCGTTCCAGCCCGATCTGCCCGCGCAGCTTCTGCGGGATCACCATGCGGCCCTGCTTGTCCAGCTCCACGGCCTCGGCCGTCCCGAAGAACACGCGCGCGTAGTCGCGCCCCACCCGCCCCGCCGTGATCCGGGACCGCGCCCCCTCGGCTCGGCGGTTCCATTCGGCCCGCGAGAAGACGTACAGACAGCCGTCCTCGCCGAGCGTGACGTACCCGCCCTCCGAGAACGCCTCGCGGAACTTGACGGGCAGCGCCATGCGCCCTTTCGCATCCAGTTGATACCGGTGCTGTCCGACCAGGTCGGCGACGTCCGCCACATCGGTGCCCTTCTCCTCCACCAGTGAGCCACTTTATGCCACCCACACTCCACCCAGTCAAGAAGCCGACGCGAATTACCGGGATGGAATTCGAGCGCACCTGCGAGGGAGGGAGACCACCGGGGCCCGCAGACCCGGGCGAGACCGGTCGCTAGAGGTAAGCCTCCCAGGAGGGATCGAGGCGCCCCAGGGAGAGCCGGAGCCCGTCCTTGGGCGCGAACGGCGGCCGCCGGAGCTTCAGCCCAACCTCGTGGGGAGCACGGTTCTCCTTCTTCGAGTTGCACCGGCGGCAGGCCGCGACGACGTTGTCCCAGGTGTGGGCACCCCCACGCGACCTCGGGACCACGTGGTCGACGTTCTCGGCCGGCGCACCGCAGTACTGGCACACCCAGCCGTCCCGGGCGAAGACGCCGCGCCGGGTCAGCGCCGCGTGGGCCCGGTGGGGCACGTGCACGAAGTATCGGAGCTTCACCACCGACGGTGCCGCGATCGCGAAGCGTTCGGAATGGAAGACCACGCCGTTGGAGGCGACCACGTCGGCTTTGTCCTTGAGGACGAGAAGGATCGCCCTCCGTACGGATACCACCGCGAGGGGTTGCTGCGTGGCGTTCAGGATGAGCGATCTACCCACGTGAGGACCGGCCGCGAGTATAGCTTCGCCTCATCGGCGTCGGACCCCACGGCCGGACACCGGTCCTCCGCTATCCTGGCGTGGACCCCCCCTGATGGACGGCGCGGAACGTGGAACGGGTCCGCGCGTCATGGCGTCGAGCGGCGCCGCGCGAGAACCTCGGAGCCGCTCCGTCCGTATATGGAGGTTAAGATGACAGAACAGGGTGAGCCCGGAGGGATGGTGGCTGCGCGCCGAGATCCAGCCGATTGGGAGCGGTTCGCGACGGCGTTCAAAGCGATCGCAGACAACGTCGAGAAGGTCATCCAGGGCAAGGAAGACGAGGTGCGCCTCGCGCTGGTGTGCCTGGTGGCCGAGGGACACCTGCTGATCGAAGACGTCCCCGGCGTCGGAAAGACCATGCTCGCCAAGTCCATGGCCCGTTCGATCGACTGTTCGTTCCGCCGGATCCAGTTCACCCCCGACCTGCTGCCGACCGACGTGACCGGCGTGAACGTCTACAACCAGGAGCGGGGGGACTTCGAGTTCAAGCCCGGGGCGATCTTCGCGAACATCGTGCTCGGCGACGAGATCAACCGGGCCAGCCCGAAGACCCAGTCGGCTCTCCTCGAGTCCATGGAGGAGCGCCAGGTGACGGTCGACACCGTCACCTACCAGCTGGGGATGCCGTTCATGGTCATCGCCACCCAGAACCCCATCGAGCACGAGGGCACCTATCCCCTGCCGGAGGCGCAGCTCGACCGGTTCATGATGCGGCTGTCGATCGGCTATCCGAGCATCGAATCGGAAGCGAGCATCCTGCTCACGCACGGTGTGGCGTCGACGTTGGACGACATCTCCCCGGTCACCGACGCCCGGGGCGTGTCCGACTTGACGCTCATGGCCCGCGAGGTCCACGTGGCCCGGGCCCTGCAGCGATACATCGTCTCCGTCTCCGACGCCACCCGGAACCACCCGGACCTGTACCTCGGCGCCAGCCCCCGGGCTTCGATCATGCTGCTCCGCGCGGCGCGCGCCTTCGCCGCCTCCGAGGGACGCGACTACGTGATCCCGGACGACGTCAAGGCCCTGGTCGTGCCCGTCATGGCGCACCGGATCATCCCGGCTCCCGATGCGGCCATGCAGGGACGGCATCAGGCCGCGATCCTTTCGGACATCCTTCGCGAGGTCCCCATACCGGTCCGCGACCGGACCTGACCGGCGGATCGATGCCCACGAAGCGCGGGTGGTCGGCCTTCGCCACCGGGATCTCGCTGTGGGTCGCGTCGCGGTTCGCCGGTTCGCCCAACCTGCACATGCTGGGCGTGGGCCTGCTGATCCTTCCGATCCTCTCTCTGCTGGTGGTCCGGGTGACGAAGGTCAGGATCAGCGTGACCCGGACGCTGTCGGGAACGCGGGTGTTCGCCGGGACGCGGGTGACGGTGAACCTCGTGGTTCAGAACGAAGGCCGCTCAACGATCTCGTTCCTGCTGCTCGAGGATCTGCTCCCCCATTCGTTCGGCAAGCCCGCCCGGCTGGTGGTGACCGGTGTGCCGCCGCACAACAAGCAGGCGATCTCCTACTCGATCGTGTGCCGGAACCGGGGCCGCTACAAGGTGGGCCCGCTGTCGATCTTCGTCACCGATCCGTTCGGCCTGTCGCGGGTTCGGGTGGAGACCACCGCCGAGAACGAGCTGATCGTGTACCCGGCGATCGAGGACCTGCCGGCGTGGCGGCTGGCCGCCCAGGGCTCGGGGAGCGGGGAGGCCGCGGTCCGGTTCCTCCACCGCGCGGCGGCGGAGTTCTACACCATGCGGGAGTACGTCACCGGCGACGACCTGCGGCGCATCCACTGGCCCAGCGTGGCCCGGACCGGCCAGCTCATGATCCGGCAGGACGAATCCACCCGCCGCTCGCGGGCCGTCCTGTTCCTGGACAACCGGAGCGCGGCGCTCGGCGGGAACGGTTCGGTCGGATTCGAGCGGGCCATCTCCGCGACGGCTTCGATCGGCCGGTTGCTGAGCCGGGCGGGCTACGCGGTGAGCCTGGCCACAGCCGACTCTCCGATCCGGCCCGTCACCGAGACGTCGCTCCTGGACTTCCTGGCCGGCACGGGCCCGGCGAGGGCGCGAGGGATCGCCGACGCGCTGGCGGTGGTTCGATCCGCCGGGCAGGTCGAAGGAACCCTCGCCGTGGTCGCCGCTCTCCCCACCCCGGCGGAGATCGCCGCGCTGAGCCGCGTGGGGACCGGCTACGCCCGCAAGCTCGCGGTCCTGATCTACCCCCTCAACACCACCACGCTCCCGGCCCCGGCGGCGCAGGAGTACGAGACCCGGGCGACCGCTGCCCGGATCTCGCTGCTCCGGTCCGGCTGGGACGTCTACCTGATGCAACCCGACGGAAAGCTGGCAGACGCATGGCAGTCTCGAAACCGGAGAAGGACACCGCTGGCCGTCTCCTCCTCCTGAGCTCGCTGGTCGCTCTGGCCGTCGTGGCGGCCATAGCGTTCGGGCGGGTGTTCACTGGGACGGGGACCTCCGCCAAGCTCGGCCTGGCGGCCGGGATCGCCGTGTTCCTGGCCGGCGCCGTGGAGCGCCGCCACGTAGCCATCGCCACGCTGGTCAGCCTGGCCGGGCTCGCCGTCGCTGTCGGGCTCCTGGTCTTTCCCGCTACCACCAAGTTCAGCCTGCCCACGCTGGCCACGTTCCGCCAGGCGTACCACGCGTTCGGTGCGGTGAGCCGGTTGTCGGAGGCCGAAGCCGCCCCGGCCACCCCGCTCCCCGCGCTGTTCCTGGCCGGGCTCACCGCGGTCTGGGCCGCCGCGTTCTCCGCCCACACGCTGGCCGTCCGGGCCCGCAGCCCGTTCCTGGCGATCCTCCCTCCCGCGGCCCTGGTGGCGTTCACCGGGATGATCCTGGACGACGGCGCGCGGCCGCTCTACGTCCTCGCGTTCCTGATCGCGATCATCGTGATGCTGTTCGCCGACTCCCTCCGCCGGGTCGGTGAGTGGGGACCCATGGTCGCGTGGCGAGGCCGGCGACGGCTGGGGTTCGGTACGCACACCACCACGCGCGGCGCGCGGCGGGTGGCGGCCGTCTGCCTCGGAGTGGTCCTCTTCGCGCCGTGGATCCTGCCCGGGTTGCATTCGCCCGGGATCATCAAGCTGAACGGCACCTCCTCGCCCTCGCACATCTCGGTCGATCCGATCGTCGACATCCGGCCGCAGCTGCTGGCGAACCCGGCGGTGGAGGTGTTCACCGTGCGGTCGTCCAAGGCCGCGTACTGGCGGTTCCAGACGCTCGACCGGTTCACGGGGCGGCTGTGGCTGCCGGCCCGCACCAGCGCCTCCACGCTGATCACCGGTCAGTCGTCCCAGGTCCAGCTCGGCTCGGGGATCGGCATCGACTCCTCGGTGGGGACGGTGGTCAGCGCGCACGTCCGGGTCGAACGTCTCCGCCAGATCTCCCTCCCCGCTCCCTACCTGGCGGTGGCGTTCGGGGGCAACCGCGACCCGATCCAGTACGACCCCGCGTCGGCCACGCTGATGGCCCCGAACGGGACGTACGACGGGTTCTCGTACGACGTCACCGCGCTCGCGGAGGAGCCGAAGCCCCCGGATCTCGACGCCCTCGGCAACTTCGGGACGAACCCGAACTCCACCCCGAGCACCCAGCTCCCCAGCGCCATGCCAAGCCAGATCTCCCGCATCGCCCACCGCCTCACGGACGGGTTCGGGACGACCTACCAGAAGGTCATGGCCATCCAGAACTACCTGCTTGGGAACTTCCGGTACGACGAACACGTGAAGGCGGGACACAGCACGAACGACATCCTGTACTTCCTGAACGTGTCACGGGCCGGCTTCTGCGAGCAGTTCGCCGGGACCATGGCGGTCCTGCTGCGGGAGCTGGGGATCCCGGCCCGCGTGGCCGTGGGGTTCACGCCCGGCTCGCTCGACAAGGGCGCGGGTGTCTACCGGGTGGAGACCTCGAACGCCCACGCCTGGGTCGAGGTCCAGTTCCCGCGGTACGGCTGGCTGCCGTTCGAACCGACCCCCGGCCGAATCAACCCGATCGCCTCGGCGTACGACGTCCGGACCACCGTGGTCGGACACGTCACCGGTCCGCAATGCCTCATCTCCGCGCGGGATAAGGACAACTGCGTGCAAGCCACGCCCTCGCCGACTCCAGCCGCGAGTCCGAGCTCCCACCCTCGCCCGGGCGGCGGACATCCCGTGCCGCCCCCCAAGGTGACTGCCGGACCGTCATGGCCGGCCCGGAATTGGAAGTGGCTGTTGGTCGGCGGTCTGCTGGCGCTGCTCGGCGCGCTGCCCTTCGCCAAGACGACGGCTCGCCGCATCGACGTCGCCCGAGCCCGTGCCCCCGAGGAGCTGGTGTTCGCCGCCTACCGGCGGCTGATGGCGGAGGCCGCGGACCTCGGATGGCGCCGCCGCCGGGCCGAGACGCTGTGGGAGTTCCGGACCCGGCTGCGGGAGGGGGTGGCCGCCCTGGACGGGGACGACCTCGACCGGCTGACCCGGCTCACGGCAGCGGCGGTCTACGGGCAGAGCGCCGTGACGGAGCACGAGGCTGACGAAGCCGTGGCGGCCTCCGAGCGGGTGGCCGACGACATCCGGCGATCCAGTTCGATCCCCCGACGTGTGCTGGGCCGGTTCTGGGTCGGTTCGGCGGACAGCCGGCGCTGACCGCCCGTCTACGACAGGCCCAGCCGCGCCTCGCGGTTCGCGTCCCGCAGCGCCCGGAGGAATTGGTCCCGGTCCCGCTTGAACTCCGCCACCTCGTCCGAAACCTGGCGGGTCACCTCGTCGATCGCCACGAAGAACGCCATCTGCCCTTGGCGGAGGGCGTCCATCACCTCGCCCTCCCGGCGCACGACCTTGAAGATCGACTTGCCGTCGGTGACGAGCTTGACCTCGGCCAGATGACCGTCCAGCCCCGCATTGCGGTTCAGGTACTCCCACGCCCGGCGGACGCGCTGCAGGGACATGCCGCCGTCCAACAGTGACTTCACGACCTTCAGGGCGACCAGGTCGCGAAACGCATACATGCGGGGCACGCCGGGGCGTCCACCGGTCTGCTGGACGCTCGGCCGGACGAGCCAGATCTGGTCCCAGTAACGAAGCTGCCGCGCGGTGCACCCGGTGAACCGCGACGCCTGATGGGCGGTGAACCCCTCCAACGACACTCCTCGCTCGACGAACTCGCTCAACTGCGTGGGCCGGCAGTCGCTCCAACGAGAGAGCTCGACCGGTGGGGAAGTCGGAGACGTTTCTAGAACAGACCGTGCACGCGGCGCAAGGCGGGGCCATGACCTGCGAGAACGAAGACCGAACCGTGTGGAAGTGTCGTTCGGGACCTGCCGAGGCTCCTCGGGGGGCGGGTTCTTTCGAGCGATCCGTTCAGTTCGAACCGGACCCGCGCTGGCGACGGAGGCGTTCCGTGAGCCGGGCCAGGGCGGCGGTGACCGACAGGTGACCGCCGCGCTCGGCGAACGCCCGAAGTTGCTCCCGCCCCATACGCTTCAGATGGTGGTAAATGACCAGCGCCGACGCCAGCATGACCGCGAACCCGGCGACGCCGACCCAGAAGCGGACCAGGAAGAAGAAGAACAGGACGAAGCCGAGGATGAAACCCGCCACCCCCCACCGCACGCGGCGCATCGAATGGGATGCGACCGAGGCCCTGGTCACCGATTCGACCAGCCGGGGGTCCTCCTCGGCGAGCCTGCGTTCGATCTCTTCGAGGATGCGTTGCTCGTGTTCCGAAAGAGGCATGTGACCTTTCCCCCGGGAGCGGCACCTCATTATAGGAACGGTCCTGCGGAAGCACTATTCCCTTCGTCGGTTCGCTGGAACGATTCCTCCGGCCGGCGGCGCAGGCCGTGGCTTCAGAAGGGCGGCGGGAAGGGCGGCGCCGGTCCCGAACCGGCGATGGATCCGGTCCAGCGCGCGCTCGGCCTCACCCCACCGGCCCTCCCGAACCAGCGCGACCTGCTCGGCCCCGGCCGGTTGGAGGCCGGTCGTGGCCACGCCCAACAACCGGAACCGGCGGCGGCCCTCGGGCAGCTTCTCGTACAGCTCGCGGGCCACGTGGAACACGTCGGCGGCCAGATCGGTCGGGGCGGCCAGGGTCCTGGAGCGGGTGAGCGTGGTGAAGCTCGGCAGGCGGAGCTTCACGGTGACGGTCCGGGCCCGGTAGCCGTCGGCCCGGAGGCGCGAGGCGACCCGGTGCGACAGCGCCAGCAGCTCTCGGAGGATCTCGTCGGGGTCGTCGAGGTCCCGTGGGTAGGTCTCCTCGTGGCTGACGGACTTCGGCGCCTCGAAGGGAACGACCCGGCGTTCGTCGCGGCCGGCGGCCAGCTCCAGGAGGTCGTGGCCGTGGCCCTCGCCGAACACGCGCGCCAGGATGGACGGTGGTGTCGAGGCCAGCTCGCCGACGGTCCGGATCCCCAGCCGGGCCAGCGTTTCGGCCGTCTTCTCCCCGATCCCCCACAGGGCTGCCACCGGTAGCGGGTGGAGGAAGTCGAGGATCCCCGCGGCCGGGACGAGCAGCTGGCCGTTGGGCTTGGCCTTCACCGAGGCGAGCTTCGCGATGAGCTTGGTCGGCCCGCCGCCGACAGACGCGGTCAGCGCGAGGTCGTCTTCGACCAGGCGCCGGACACGGGTGGCGATCCGCACCGGCGAGCCGAACAGCAGCGTGGCCCCTCGGATGTCGAGGAAGGCCTCGTCGAGGGAGACCGGTTCGACCTCCGGCGTGACCGATAGGAGGATCTCGCGGAAGCGGTTCGAATACGCGCGGTAGGACTCGAAGTCGGGCGGGACGAAGACGGCGTCGGGGACCAGGCGGCGGGCCCGGACCGAAGGCATCGCCGAGTGCAGGCCCTTCGCGCGAGCTTCGTAGGACGCCGACATGATCACGCCGCGCGCCCCGGGGCTCCCGACCACGACGGGCTTGCCGGCGAGACTCGGATCCTTCAGGACCTCCACGCTCGCGTAGAACGAATCGAGGTCGGCGTGGAGGATGGGCTCGCCGATGGGGTTCACCGGTGGGTCACCATCCGGCCGAGCCGCCGCTCGAATGCCAGAGCTTCCGGGCAGGCCGGGCGGCCATGCCATGGCCGGGTAGCGCGAGCCCACCGAGCCCGTCGCCGGCGGGAGCCTCGGGGCGCCGTTTCCGGCGATCCTCCGGCACGATCCCGAAGTCGGCCCCGACCGAAGAGCCCTCGGTGAGCGCTTCGACCAGGCGCCCCTCCCCTCTGGCACGCTGGAGAACGGTCAGGTCCCACACCTGCTCGGCGATGATACTCGCGCCCCGCACCCCGGTTCGGCGGAGCCTTCCCCACACCGCGAGCAGGAAGCCGTGGAACACCGTCTTCGCGCACCAGGGCTGGACGCGCTCGAACACGGTGGCGTCGGCCAGGCCGGTCCCGTCGTCAAGCGTGAGGAAGATGATCCGCTGGCCGCTGCGGACGGCCGGGGTCTGCGATGCGACCTTCACCCCCGCCACCATCACCCACCGGTCGCCGCGAAGGTCGCCGAGCGTGGCAGCCGGCGTCCACCCGATGTCTTCCAAAAGCGGCCGGTAGAAGTCGATCAGGTGGCGGGAGGCGTCCATCCCGACCACCTCGAGCTCGGCCTTGACCCGTTCGGCGCTCGAGTACTCGCGGAGGATCGCCGGTGTCGCGTCCTCATCGAACGGCAGCGCGACCTGTTCGCCCTCCCGTGGCGCGTCGGCGACCATCGCCACGAACAACCGGTCGCGACGCGAAGCGTTCGCCGTCCTCGGCAGCCGGTCGAACGCCCCCGCGTGGGCGAGCGCTTCGGCCACCGGTCGGCTGACGTTCGCCCGCCAGAGGAAGTCGCCGACGTCGGCGAACGGCCGGTCCCCCCGCGCCTGGAGGATCGACAGCACCTCCGCGTCGCCGATACCGTGGACGTCCTCGAGCCCGAGCCGGATGCCGTATCGGGGCGAGACATCATCGCCGGGGGCATCGGCCGCGGCGGGGCCGGGGCGCACGATCTCCACCGTGTACTCCGGTTCGGACACGTTCACGTCCAGCGGAAGGATCAGGATCCCGTGGTGTCGCGCGTCCTCCAGGATCAGCCGGCGTGGGTACATGCCCGGTTCGTGGGTCAGCACCCCGGCCAGGAAATGCGCCGGCCAGTGCGCCTTCAGCCAGGCCGACTGGTACGTCGGGACGGCGAACGCGGCCGCGTGCGCCTTGCAGAATCCGAAGGAGGCGAACTGCAGCACCTTGCTCCAGATCAGCTCGGCGATCTCTCGCGGGACACCGCGTTCGATCGCCCGCCGCAGGAACTCCGGTTCGATCCGCGCCACCTCGACCTCATCGGCGAGGTGGCGCCGGATGCGGTCGCACTCGACGAGGTCGTAGCCGGCCACGGCCTGCAGGACCTTCATCACCTGCTCGTGGTACACGACCACGCCGTGGCTCTCCTCGAGCGCCTCGCGGAGGAAGGGGTGGGCGTAGCTGACCGGCTCGCGGCCGTGGCGGCGGTTCAGGAACGGCGTGATCATGTCGGACTTCACCGGCCCGGGCCGGAACAGCGAGATGTCGATGACCAGATCCGACCACTCGGTTGGCTGGAACTTCTGGAGCAGCTCGCGCTGGCCGGGGGATTCGATCTGGAAGCACCCCAGCGTGTCGGACGAACGGATCAGGTCGAACGTGGCCGGGTCCTTCGGTGGGATCTCCTCGAGGTCGACCTTCTCGTGGTCGACGCGGGCGATCTCGTCCAGGCAGTGGCGCATGGCCGAGAGCATCCGCACGCCGAGGATGTCGAGCTTCAACAGACCGAGGAGCTCGACGTCGTCCTTGTCGGCCTGGACCATCCGGAAGCCCTGGAAGCTCCGTTCCAGCGGGACCCGGTCGGGCAGGTCGTGGCCGGAGAGGACGATCCCGCTCGGGTGCAGGGCCAGATGACGGGGGAAGCCGTTCAGACGTTCGACCACACGGAACAGCGTCTCCAGCTGCCCGGCGCCGAGGTTGATCCCTTTGAGCTCGGGCAGGTGCCCCATGGCCTCGCGAACGTGCTGCGCGCCGATGTGCGGGAAGGCCTTCGCCGCCAGGTCGACCTCGCCCTCGGGGAGGCCGAGCGCCTTGCCCACCTCTCGGATCGCTCCCCGGGCCCGGTAGGTGTCCACCATGTTCACGCACGCGCACCGGTCGTCGCCGTGCCGGGCGAGGATCGCCCCGTAGACGTCCTCCCGCCGGGCCGATTCGACGTCGATGTCGATGTCGGGAAGCTCGTCCCGGAGTGGGTTGAGGAACCGTTCGAACAGCAGGCCGTGCGCGACCGGGTCCACGTCGGAGATTCGGGTCAGGTAGCAGACCAGCGAGCCGGCCGCCGACCCCCGGCACGCACAGCGGATCCCCATGGCCCGGATGTCGTCCACGATGTCCGCGACCGTCAGGAAGTAGGCCGTGTATCCCATGGTCCCGATCATGTGCAGCTCGTGGTGCAGCCGGTCCTTCGCCTCCCGGGTGGGCTCCACGTCGCGCTCCTCGAACCCACGCCGGCATCGCTCGGCCAGGACCGCGTCCGCACTTCGACCCGCCGGCGTCGGGAAGTCCGGGAAGTGCACGGTCCCCAAGCCCAGGTCGAACTCGCACCGCTCCTCGATGTCGAGCGTGGCGTCACAGAGCCCCGGCGCTTGCGCGAACAGCGCCCGCATGTCCGCGGCGGGCTTGAGCCAGCCTTCGGCGTTCCCACGGGAGACGTGATGCTCGGCGAGGGGCACGATCTCGCGCATGCATTCCAGGACGTCGGCCAGGAACGCGTCTTCCGGCACGAGGTAGCGGACGCCGTTGGTGGCCACGCCGGAGAGCCCGGAGTCATCGATGAGCCTCGCCATCCGGCGGAGCTTGTCGATGCTGCCGCGCTCCAAACGGTTCCGAACCTCCACGAAGAGGTCGCCCGTATCGCCGAACGCCTCCCGCCACGGCGACAACGCGCCGCGCGCGGCATCCGGCCTCCCCGCGGTGGCCAGGAGCCCGGGCTCCGACTCCGGCCCGAGCAAACAGACCAGCCCGCGCGCCCGCTCGCACACCTGGGAGGTGGTGAGCGCCGGATCGCCCCGTTCCCCCGTCATGTGCGCGGTCGTGAGCAGGCGGCACAGGTTGCCGTAGCCGGCAGCGTCCTTGGCGAGCAGCACCACCCGCCGGTCCCCCAGCGTCCGCGTCCGTACGGTGAGGGTCGCCCCGAAGATCGGGCGGACCCCGAGGTCGCGGCACGCCGCCGCGAACCGAGCCACGCCGTACAGCCCGTTCGTGTCGGTGAGCGCCACCGACCGCATCCCCAGTTCCGAGGCCCGCCGTGCCAGCTCCTCCGGGGAGAAGGCGCCGTCCTTCATGGAGAAGTACGAACGCACGTTCAGATGCACGAAGCTCGAGCGGGAGCCGGGCCTCTGGTCGTTCGGCAGCCGCCACGTCAATCCCACAGCCGCTCGAGGTGCCACCGGCCCTCCCGGCGATCCTCGTACAGATCGACCACCGCGCCGCCCCGGGCTTCGATCCGCCAGTACTCCCGGTCACGCCCGTCGTCCCACCACCGACCCTCGATCCGCCACCGGCCGATCACGTCCCGGACCTCGTACCGCCTTCCCCGCCAGGAGAAGGCGGCCGGCATCCCCGCGTCCCGTTCGACCGTCACCAGGTCCTCGTACAGCTTGGTCATCCGTCCACCCCCGGACAGGTGGAATCGAACATATGTTCGATTCGGAAAGGCACTGTATGCCCCGGTCGTGGGCCCTGTCAAGCCGAACGGGTCCCGCCCCTCACCTGTCCGACGCCGGTACGCTGGTCGCGATGGACGCGCGGGTGGTGGAGCTCGGGAACGGCGTGTTCGCGTTCCGATACGCGTTCTTCGACCAGACCATCGGGCTGGTGGTGGGCGACGACGGTTGCCTGGTGCTGGACACCCGGACGCTCCCCTCCCAGGCCCGCGAGCTCCAGGAGGACGTGCGGCGAATCACACCGCTCCCATGGGTCGTCCTGAACACCCACCACCACTTCGACCACACCTTCGGCAACGCGAACTTCCTGCCCGCGCGCATCCTCGGGCACACGCGGTGCGCGACCACGCTCCTCGAGCTGGGCGAGGACATGCGCGAACGCGTCGCCGCCAACATGCCCGACATCGCCGGGGAGCTGCGGGACGTTCGGATCGTCCCGCCCGGCGAGACGTTCGGCGAGTCCGTAGTGCTCGAACTGGGTGGGCGGCGCATGGATCTACGCCACCTGGGGCTCGGCCATACCGACAACGACGTGGTGGCGGTGGTCCCGGACGCCGGGATCGTCTTCGCCGGCGACCTGGTCGAACAGGGCGCGCCGCCTTCGTTCGGCGACTCCTTCCCGCTGGACTGGCCGGACACAGATCGCCGCCTCCTGGAGCTGGGGGCCGGGACGATCGTCCCCGGGCACGGCGAGGTGGTCGATCGCGGGTTCGTGGAGCGGCAGCGCGATCAGCTCGAAGCGGCCGCCGTCGCCGCCCGAGGCGCCTTCGCCGACGGGCTGCACGCCGAAGTTGCGGCGCGGCGCATGCCGTTCCCGCCGACGTCCTCGCGGGTCTGCGCCGAGCGGGCTTACGCCCAGCTCGCCGGCGTCCCCGGCGCAGGCTGATCGGCGGCGACGACGTCCGAGAGCGGGATGGCGGACAGGACGCGTTCGACCTCCCGCTCCAACCGGCTCCACATCCGCGTCACCGCCGAACCGACGCCGGAGACGACCGGATCGGACGCGCTCCGGTGCGTCCCCACCGCGGAGACCACCTCGGCGAGGCTGACGGCCTGCGCGGGCCGGGCCAGCCGGAACCCTCCCTCCGAGCCGCGGCGGCTCTCCACGATGCCGGAGAGCGTGAGCTGTCGGAGGATGCCCATCAGGAACTTGTACGGGATCCGTTGGGCACGGGCGATGTCCCTGCCCTTCATCCAGCCCCCGGGCGCGAAGCCGGCCAGCTCCGCGGCGGCGCGGATCGCATAGTCCGTTCGGGCCGGGAGCCGCATGCCCATGAGGGACGTGTCCTCGCCGGCCCGAAGAGCCAACTCCGGCACCGCCCTCAGCCCTGGTGAACCAGCAGGCCGCGCCGGGACCGGATCCGGTTGTCGAGCGTCCCGAACACGGCCAGGTCGACGAACATCCCGATGATCACGATCACGGCCATGACGGCGATGACCGTGGGCGTCTCGAGGTTCTGCTGCGACCGGGTCAGGAGACCACCCAGCCCGTTCGCGCTGGCGATGATCAGCTCGCCGGCCATCAGCGAGCGCCACGCGAACGCCCACCCCTGCTGCATCCCGCCCACGTAGCCGGGGATGGCCGCAGGAAGCACGACGTGCCGGTAGAGGCGCCAGCCGCTGGCCCCCATCGTCCGCCCGGCGCGCTGCAGGAGCGGTGGCACCTGGCGGACGCTGTTCATCGTGGCCAGGGCGACGGCCGGGAAGGACCCGATGATGACCACGAACAGCACCGCCTGCTCGGAGAGACCGAACCACAGGACCGCCAGGGGCAGCCACGCGATCGACGGCAGCGACTGCAACCCGACCACCAGGCTGCCGAAGCTCCGCTCGAAGAAGCTGGAGGCCACCTCCAGCAGCCCGAAGACCGTGCCGGCGGCCACCGACACGGTGAAGCCGATCAGGAGCCGGACGATGCTGGATTCGGTGTTGCGCCAGATGACCCCGTTCCCGAGGTCGTGCCCGAGCGCACGCCACACCTGGAGAGGCGAGGGCAGGACCACCTTGTCGAAGAACCCGCTCTGGTAGACGAGCTGCCAGATCGCCACCAGGATGGCGATGGCCGCCAGCCGCGGCCAGACCTCACGCAGAACCGATCTCACGCGCGACAACCTTGTTCACCTCCTCGATCAGATGAGCGTGGATGCCGGCCACCACCCTGGCCAGGGCGGGATCGTCGACGTTCCGAGGGCGTTCCACGTCGATGGCCCGATCCTCCACGATGGTCCCCGGAGGCGCGGACATGAGCAGGACGCGATCCGCCAGGAACGCCGCCTCCCGCACGTTGTGGGTGACGAACACCACGGTCTTCCCGGTGTCGAGCCATACCCGCTGGAGTTCGGCCTGGAGGATCTCGCGGGTCTGGGCGTCGAGCGCGGCGAACGGTTCGTCGGCCAGCAGCACCTCGGGCTCGCAGGCGAGCGCCCGGGCCAGCGCGGCCCGCTGGCGCATCCCGCCGGAGAGCTCGTGCGGCTGGGCCTCGGCGAACCTCGATAGTTGCACCTTGGCCAGCCAGTGCATCGTCCGGTCGCGCCGTTCGGACTTCGGCACCCCGACGAACTTGAGCGCGAAGTCCACGTTGCCGGCCACGCTCATCCAGGGGAAGAGGGCGGGCTCCTGGAACAGGACGGCGCGGTCGGGACCCGGCCCGGCGATGGGGTGGCCGTCGATCAGGACGTCCCCCCGGTCGGGCCGGTCCAGCCCGGCCAGCATGTTGAGCAGGGTGGACTTGCCGCAGCCGGACGGTCCGAGGATGCACACGAACTCTCCCGGGTGGACCTCGAAGCTGACGTCGGCGCAGGCGGAGACCTTCCCGCCGCGGGCGCTCCGGTAGACACGGGCCACGTCCCGGACGGCCAGCTTCGCGGAGGCGAGCGCCGGGTCGGGAACGAGCGCCATCCGCCGGGCGGTGGCCGGCCTCATGCCGGCACCGGGACCGCGGGCAGGCCGAGGTCCTTCAGTATCGCGTTGAGGTCGTCCAGCTCGTAGACCGACAGGAGGTTCGACGGGACGCTGTCGATCAGCCCGAGCGATGCCGCGTTCTTCGCATCCTGCTGGAGCGAGGCAGCCGCCGGGTCCCAGCTGAACGTCATCTCGGCCCAGGCTTGGGCCAGTGGCGCGGCGTCCAGGCTCTTGCCCCCCAGCGTCACGATCTCGGTGTTGGCGATCTGCTGCGCCTGGGTCGGGTTCGACCGGATGTACCGGATCGAGTCCACGTTGCCCTTGACCAGGTTCTTCACCACGTCGGGATGAGCCGTGAGATAGCCGGTGGAGACCACCAGCCCGGTCGTGGCGAAGTGCCCGCTCGGCCACAGGGTCCGTTCGTCCAGGAACTTGGTACCCAGGCCCTGGGCGATCAGCAGGCTGGGGTAGGGCTCGGGCAGCCACGCGGCGTCGACCTGTTTGCCGCTGAAGTACTGGATCGAGTCGGAGTTCTTGGTCAGCGGGACGATGGTGACGTTGCCGCCCTCGTCGGTCGTCTTCAGTCCGTTCGAATGGAGCCAGGTCTTCAGGGCCACGTCCTGCGTGTTGCCGACGCCCGGATCGGCCACCTTCTTGCCCGCGAGATCCGCCGGAGAGATGATGCCCGCGCCCGTCCGTACGACCAGCGACGCGCCGCCCTGCGTGACGCCGGAGACCACCGCGATCTTCCCCGACTTCGAGAACAGCGACGTGGTCGGCCCGGGACCGATGTACGTGGCGTCGATGGAACCCGCCAGCATGGCGTTGCCGGCCTCGCTCCCCGACGTGAACGTGAAGATCTTGAGCTTGGTGTTGGCGCCCAGGTCCTTCTGGATGATCCCCTTCGAGATCCCGACCAGCGCCGGCGCATGGGTCAGGTTCGGGAACACCCCGAGCCGAAGGACGGTGTTGGAGCCGGCCGCCTTCGCCGCGGAGCTGGCACATCCGGTGCCGATCACCGCGACGAGGGCCAGGGCCGCCAGGGCTTTCCTCATCGTCAGACCTCCCCCGTAAGTGAAGAAGGCCGCGACGCGGCGTGGTGCTCGCGTCGCGGCCTCCGGTTGTCCGGTCAGCTGCGTAACAGACGTGATTCTAGAGCTTGCCCACCAACTTAGTCAACAAAATCATCTTGGTGGTATCGTGGGCGCCGTGAGCGGACTGGAACCCCTTCCCCGGGAGCTCGCGGACCTCCATGAGGAGGAGCGAGACATCCTCATGAAGGTGGCGGACGTCCTTCGCCGGATCGAGTTCGGCACGGTCGTGCTGACCGTCCAGGACGGCAAGGTCGTCCAGATCGAGATGGCCGAGAAGTTCCGCCTCCGGTGAGGCCCACCGAATCCATGAGGGATGGCGCCGTCCGCCGCGGGGTAATGAGAGCAGGGCAATCGGGGCTCGACGGGCCCGTTCGGCCCGTACAATAGGACGGTTTCGCGCCCGGTGAGGACCCCGGAGTCCTTCGGGCCGCCGGTATCCGGGCAGATCGAACTCGAAGGAGCTTTCCCATGCGGATCCTCATCCTCGGCGGCGACGGTTACCTCGGGTGGCCAACCGCGATGCACTTCTCGGCCCGCGGGCACGACGTCCACGTGGTCGACGACTACCTCCGCCGCCGCGTCCATCAGGAGGCGGGAACCGATTCCCTGACGCCCATCGCCGAGAACCTCCCGGCCCGGGCGGCGGCGTGGCGGGAGGTCACGGGCTACCACATCGGGGTGACCGAGGGCGACCTGACCGAATGGGACGTGGTGGAGCCCCTGTTCCGGGACTTCGCGCCGGAGGCGATCGTCCACTACGGGGAGATGTCGTCCGCTCCGTACTCGCTGATCAGCCGGGAGCACGCCGTCTTCACCCAGTACAACAACGTCGTCAACACCCTCAACGTGCTGTTCGCCATGCGCGACTACACACCCGACGCGCACCTGGTCAAGCTCGGGACGATGGGCGAATACGGGACCCCGAACATCGACATCGAGGAGGGGTTCATCGAGATCCGCCACAACGGCCGCGAGGACCGGCTCCCGTACCCGAAGTTGCCGGGTTCCCTGTACCACTGCTCGAAGGTCCACGACTCGACGAACATCCACTTCGCCTCCCGGATCTGGGGGCTGCGGGCGACGGACCTGAACCAGGGCGTCGTGTACGGGATCGAGACCGAGGAGACCAAGCTCGAGCCCCGGTTCCTGACCAGGTTCGACTACGACGAACTCTTCGGGACCGCCTTGAACCGCTTCTGTCTCCAGGCCGTGATCGGGCACCCCCTGACCGCCTACGGGAAGGGCGGGCAGACTCGTGGATACCTCAACATCGTTGACACGTTGGCCTGCGTCGAGCTGGCGGTGCTCAACCCGGCCGCGGAGGGCGAGTACCGGGTGTTCAACCAGTTCACGGAGCAGTTCTCCGTCAACGAGCTGGCCGAACTGGTCCAGCGGGCCGGCGCCGAGTACGGCTACGACGTCCGGATCGAACACCTAGAGAACCCCCGCGTGGAGATGGAGGAGCACTACTACAACGCGAAGCACACCGCGCTGCTCGACCTCGGCCTGAGGCCGCACTACCTGTCGGAGACCCTGATCGAGTCCATGTTCGGCGCGATCGAGCGCCACCGGGACCGCGTGATCACCACCGCCATCATGCCGAAGACGAAGTGGCGGCCCGAGCCCAGGGTCAAGGAGACGGTCGCCGATTAGGCGGCCTTGGCGACCGAGGGAGCGTGATCCCGATGATCGCGGCCGACACCATCACGCCGCTCCGAGCGCTGGGCGGCACGTTCGCTCTGCTGCTCCTGGTCTGGACGGTCGTCCGGTTCCGGCGGCGAGATATCAGCCGCGCCAGCTTCCTGATCCTGGGGGTGCTCTCCGTCGCCATCACCGTGATGGCGGTCGCGCCGTCACTGTTCGGCCCGCTCTTCCGGGCGTTCAACTTCCAGAAGGGGAACCAGCGGCAGCTCATCGCCGCGTTGCTGTTCGCCGTCTTCGTGCTGTTCGCCCTGAACTACCGGACGACCTCCGAACTGGACAACAACCGGGTCAGCATCCGCCAGCTGATCGAAGCGCTGACCATGCAGACGTTCGACTGGTCGGCCGCCGACACCCTCCTGCCGGGTGACCGGGTGGTGATCGTGATGCCGGCGCACGACGAGGCCGACAACATCGGCGCGGTGCTGGCGGAGATGCCACCCGAGATCGAAGGACTCCCGGCGGTGACGCTCGTGGTGGACGACGCGTCCGAGGACGACACCTCGGTCATCGCCCACAAGGAGGGCGCGCTGGTGGCCCGGCTCCCCATCCGGCGCGGCCAGGGCATGGCTCTGCGTGTCGGCTACGAGATCGGACTGAAGCTTGGCGGCGTGGTGATCTGTTCGTTGGACGCCGACGGGCAGCACGTCCCGGCCGAGCTCCCCCTGGTGGTCGGACCGGTGCTTCGCGGCGAGGCCGACATGGTGGTCGGTTCGCGCAAGCTCGGCGCGTACGAGAAGGAGGGCCACGTCCGCCATGCGGGGGTGTTCATCCTCTCCGGGCTGGTCTCGCTGCTCCACGGGCAGCGGCTGACCGACGTGTCCAGCGGCTTCCGGGCGACCAGCGCGGAGACCATGCGCCGGCTGAATCTCCAGCACGATCAGTACAGCTCCGAGGTCCTGGTCGAGGCCCTCCGGCACAAGGCCCACATCACCGAGGTGCCGATCACGGTCCGGGCCCGGATGTCCGGCGTGTCGAAGAAGCCCAGCTCGCTCAAGTACGGGTGGCGGTTCACCAAGGTCATCTTCGAGACCTGGCTCCGCTAGAGCGGCGGACGCCCGCCCATCACCTCCGACGGCTGGGCGACCGAACTTCGTAGAGCATGGTGGCGGAGCCACGCATGCGCCCCTCGCGCGTACCCGGCGGCAGCACGACGAAAGGCTCACCTTGTTCCGCACCCTCTCGTTGCAACCGGTCATGGATCGCGACGAAGACCGGATCGCCGCTTCGGCGGAAGGACAACGTGGTGTCCGCGTGCCGGACCTCGACCTCGGCGTTGCCCCAGTGGAACCACAGGACGTTATGGGCGGGAACCTGTTCGGTGCGGCCATGCGGCGGGTGATGGAGGTGGATCAGCGGACGGTAGTCGTGGGTTCGCCCGACCGCCCAGCGGGTGATCTCCCGGTACGTGAGCGCGTCGTGCGTCCACTCGCCGGAGTGCGGCGGGAACCGGAGCCGATGCCACTCGAGGAAGATGCGGCGGTCCGTGACGAGCGCCTGAGGGCCTCGAGCGACGACCTCTTCATCGGCGTCGAGTTGGGCCTTGAGATAGGCGTCCCCTTCAGCCTCGCGCCGTCGGTGAGCCTCCATCGCTTCGAGGCGCAGCCGTCGCCGGGATCCGCGGTCATCCGCGATCCCGTCTGATGGGTGCTGCTCACCGCTGGTCATCGACGTGAGGATCATCCCGCATCGTTCTCCGTCTCCGTCGTGACCAGGATCCCCGATCTGGTGGCCAAGTTCCCCGATGGTGCTACCTAGAAGATGGTCGGTGCCGAGTCGCGACCTATACCCGGGCGGAGGAGGCCTTACCCCCCGCTATCCCCTCCCCGGGACCGAATCCCGACGCGATGGCGACCCCGAGGAACACGGCGAGGGCGAAGCTGACCGCGAACGAGTCCTGGCCGTTGAAGAAGAATTCGTGCTTCACCAGGAAGTCCAGATGATCGCGGCCGAACCTGACCAGGGAGCTCGGCCCGAGGCTGAGCGTGAAGTCTGTAAGCATCAGGAGCGGGACGATCGCCAGGACCAGCGCTCGAACCGGGTGGTAACGGAGATGCTCTGGAAGCATCGCGGCCAACCCGAAGGCGATGCCCGCGATCGCCAGGAGACAGATCCACCAGAGCCAGCTCCCCACCGGCGTGATGAACGTCCGGGCCCTCGCGATGTTCATCCGGAAGAGGACGTGGTCCGCTGCCCAGACGAAGAACAGGGCCACACCCATCAGGACGGCCCGGAGGATCATCCGGCCGGGAAGCGTTCGAGACCCCTATCCCCGAGTGATCGTCTCGGTCACCTGCCCCGCAGAATCCCGAGCCCAATTCGCGTGGATGATGGTGCTTGCCGTTGCACCGGTGGTCGCCGAGCCGGGTGGCGGGATCGGCGCAGCGGCGGTCCAGGTGAGGTTGCCGCTGCTGCACGTTTCGGACCCGAGGTCGGGCGTCAGACCGGGGACGACCTGGATCTCGGCCCACTCCCTGTGGTGTCACCCAGGGTTCCCGAGAAGGACAGCAGCCCGAAGAGCTCGTCGTAGATCGAGAATCGGAACTGGCCCGTCGAGGTCACGTGCACGTTGAACCCCGCGAACTCGTTGATGAACTCGAGCTGCGTCCCCGTGGACGAGCACGTCATGACGAACGACAGCAAGAAGGGTTGGACGACGAGGCCATGGTTCGACTCCAGGACGTTGAACTGGAGTGGTTGGTTCTGCGAGGTCTTGCCCTTCCAATGCCCTGGTTGATGTGCGGGCCAGAGGTGCCGGCCACGGCCACCCTCCCGCTGGCCAGCAGGAGCGCGATAATCACGAATCCGATGCGGAGCGGCTTGCGGTGCATCTTGGAACCCCCTCACCGTTGGCGCGGCCCGAAGGGACCTTTCGTGCCCGCTGGCTCGGCCAGGGCCAATCCCTTCGATCCGCATACCCGATCGAGACCTCACTGTATGCCCGGGCTTCGGCGGAGCACAAGGAAAATGAGGCGGCTACGGGCCGCCGAAGATGCCCGTCAGCACCGCGGCGTCGATCCCGATGACCTGCGAGGCAACGATGTTCACCTGCACGCTGGTGTGCGAGATGCCCGATGCCGGCGGGCTCATCGCGTACACACGCCACCGGCCGTCGTTCGGCTCGATGATCGAGAGCTTCTGCATCAGGACGACCGTCGAACCGTTCGCCAGCAACTTGATGTCGGGGGTGCAGGCCGCGGTGTTCGTGGCGGGGCACTTCAGCGCCACCGAGAACTGGTACGTGGAGCTCGGGGTCCCGTCGAAGGGCCGGACCTGGTAGACGGTCGTCGCCAGTCTCGTCTTCAGCCACCACGCCCCCTCGTACGGGTGGACCGACGCGCGCTTGTAGGAACTCGGATGCGTCTGCAGCCACGCGTACACCTGCGGGTCCTCGCCCCCCGGGTCGAGCAGGAGGTTCTGCAGGTCCACCCACGTCGTCCCCGCATAGAAGGTGGTCACGATGTCGGGCCACAGCACCCCGGCCAGCGCGCAGTTCTGGGTCCCCCACTGGCTCATCCGCCCCGCGAACTCCCCGGTCACCGGGGCGCACGGGTCGGTCGTTGAATAGCCCGCCCAGTACTGCGACAGCCAGATCCCGCCGCTCTTCCAGTTCACGGTGCCGTACGTCGCGTACACGGCCTGGTCGGTGCTCGGGTACGAGCGGGCGGGATCGAATACCTGGTCACCGGTGTAGTCGGTGATGTCAGCGCATCCGATTCCACCGGTGTACGCGTGGCCCGGAAGCGCCCGGTACCACCCGAACGTCTTGGCCGCGATGGCCCCCGCGCCAAGTGAGTCGGCGCGCCAGGACGGTATCCATTCGCTGGGCAGGACGTGGGTCACGTAGAAGACGAAGTCGTACGGGGTCGATGTCCCGTCCGTCGTCGAGTACACCACGATGGTCTGGGGCGGCACGGTCTGCGACGACCAGCCGGTGCAGGTGTTCGTGTAGGCCGTCGCGGGCGCCAGGGGGGCCCGGCCGGTCGCCGCCTGGCCAGCCCGCTCCCGCGGCGTCAGCACCGCGTCCGTGAACGCCCGCGCGCGGAGTTCGACGTGCAGGTGCATGGGGTCGTTCGGGTACAGGGGCGCGCCCGTGATCCGCCACGTGCCGAACCCCTGCGCGCGCACCACCGCGGTGACCCGGCGATACGGAAGCGAGATCGGCAGCGGACGGTCGAACGAGAACGTCCCGGCCCCGTTCGTCACCGTCCGCAACCCGTACGCGGGAAGGCTGACGGTGGCGCCCGGCACCGGCGCGCCGGTCGCCTTCGAGAGCACCTCCCCGAACACCCCGCTGGTCATGGAGGCCGACGCCGGCCCGGCTCCCGCCGGCATCGTGGAAAGCGCGGTGGCCACGAGGACCGTGACCAGCATGCGGCCGAGGGAGCCGGTCCCGCGGGCGAGCGATCCGTGTGGGCGCATCCGGACCTCCTGGGTCTAGGCGAGGGAAGCGGCACCTCTCGGGTGGAAGCGCCGCGGCAGAATTCCATCTTCTCTTTCGGCAGGGGCGATCGGGCGACTTACGCACGCTCTCTCCGGGAGAGGAGGGCGGAAGCAAGCAGGAAGCATGCCACGACCACGGCGGTTCCGGCCACCCCCCACCCGATCCACGGGTCGGCGTACCGAAGCTCGATCACGTGGTGGCCGGCGGGCACGACGACGGATTGGAGCAGGTAGTCGGCCCGGTGCACCGTCGCCGCCCGGCCGTCGACGGTGGCCCGCCACCCGGATCCGAACGGGATCCGAACCAGGACGACCGCCGGCGCCGCCGAGGAGACCTCGATCCGGGCGGCCTGGGGGCCGAGCGTGCGCAGCGACGCCGCCCCCGCCCCGGCCGGCCGGTTCGAGCGGGTGATCCCGGGGTCGGCTTCTAGGACGACCTCCCGGGTGGGGTCGAAGCCTGAAGCCGTCACCAGGCCGAGGGCCTCATCGGGGCTGCCGGCGAGCAGCCAGTTCGTCAGGACCTGCGCCCTCGCCACCACCACCGGACGGCGGTACAGCGTCCACGCGCCGTCGGCCGCCACGGGCCGGTCCCCCGCCTCGGGCGCCCGGCCGGTTCGAGCCACCACGAACCCGGCCTGGAGCAGATCCCACGCGGTCGGCGCCGGCGCGCGGAACACCGCCGCGTTGTAGTCCAAGGGTTCGGGCGAGAGCGTCCGCAGGTACGTCCAGTACCGGGCGAGCTGGAACGGGTTGTAGCCCTGGACGTCCTGCAGGCCGAAGAGCGTCGCGCGCTGGTTCGTCGTGAGCGGCCAGTCCGCCGGCGCCTGGCGCGCCAGGTAGCCCCGCGGGCCGGCGATCTGCGGGTCGAAGCTCAGGTACCGGACGTCCCCGGCGCGCTGGAGCGCCGCGGCGATCGCGTCGGGCCGAAGATAGGCGGCCGCGTCCACGTCCGGTGCGCGGAGAGGGACCGTCCAGCCGGTGAGCGCAGCCCCGAACGGGTCGCGCACGATGGCCGGACCTCCCCCCAGGGGTGATGCCGACTGCCCGGCCAGGCCGTTCGCGCCGAGCTCGAACAGCAGGACCACCGGGACCAGGGCCACCAGGGCCGGCCGCCGCGCCGCCAGCCACAGCAGGACGGCCGCCGCGGCCAGGCCGAGCCAGAACAGGACCAGCGAGCGCGGGCCGGCCCCCAGCGCGATCGGCAGGAGCAGGAACACGACCAAGCCCGGCGCGGCCATCAGTGCGCGCTCGCGCCCCGAGCGAGGCCGCTCGAACCAGGCGTCCAGCCCGATGGCTCCGAGCACTGGGATGGCCACGAACAGCGCCAGGTCGAACCGCCCCGGGTAGTGCTGGTAGAAGTTCAGCACGGGGATCGAGCGCACCCGGGGACCCAGGACGCGCACGACTGGAGCCAGCGCCAGCACGTATCCGCCCAGGCCGAACGCGCCGAACCCGACGGCGAGCGCACGGTGGCGGCGTGACCAGAAGGCGGCGAAGGACAGCGCCAGGACGACCGCGCCCAGCTCCGCGCCGGGCGAGGTGGCCAGCTTGAGTGGCCAGCCCGCGCCGTAGGACGTGAGCTGGGGCAGTTTCGAATACCCCACGCCGTAGCTCGACTGGGGCAGGTAGGCGAGGCGGGGCAGGAAGAAGGCCATGTTGACCAACGCGAAGGCCGGAAGCAGGGCCACAGCTCGCAGCACCACGTCGCGGACCGGCACCCCACCCCTGCGGAGGGTCGATACCGCGTTCGCCGCCAGGTAGGCCACGAGCGCGCCGGTGCCCAGGATCAGGCCGTGCCCGGTGTGGGAGGCGGCCAGCTGGCCCCACGCCGCCGCGGTGGCCAGCGCCCAGAGCACCCTGCGGCTTCGCCGAGAGGCGTGCACGAAGCGCGAGCTCGCCGCCAGCAGCACCGCCGTCCAGGCGAACGCCGATGGGAACGGCAGGAACAGCACCAGACGGGACGCGGAGACGCCGAGGGCGAGCGAGAGGCCTCCCACTGTGGACCCCGGGCGCGACAGACCTTCGCTGCGCAGGAACCCGTACAATCCCAACCCCCCCACCAGCGGCTGGAGCACGATCATCCAACGCATCGCCGCACCACACGGGAGCGCGGTGAACAGGGCCATGGCCGGCAGATACATCCAGCCTGACTGCGGGTCGGCGGCGAAGGGCAACCCACCCATCACGTGGGGGTTCCACGCCGGGATGTGCCCCGCGGCCAGCGCCTTCCCGAGGAAGCAGTAGGTGGGAAGCCAGTACGCCAGGATGTCGGGGTGCTGGCTGGACAGCTTGCCGAACACGAAGCCGTGGAGCACGACCAAGACCCCTGCCACCATGAGCAGCGGCCCGGCCAGGACGGCGGGGCGCAGGAGGCCGGGGCGCGATCCCTCGCCCGGCGGGTTCGCCCTCACGAGCCGCCCGCGGCAGGGGCGGGGGCGACCGGGGGGCGGCGACGGTCGGCCATCGCCAGGGCCAGCGCCGCCAGGAGGAACGCTCCCATCATCACGCCGGAACCCGCCAAGCCGTACCCGATCCACGGGTCGTCGTACCGGAGCTCGATCGTGTGGCTCCCGGCCGGCACCGCCACACCCTCGAACAGGTAGTCGGTTCGAAGCAGCGGGGCGGCCCGGCCGTCCAGCGTGGCGTGCCAACGGGCATCGAACGCGTTGCGGATCAACACGATCCCGGCCTGGTCGGCTCTGACCGTGACCTCGGCCGCCTGCGGGCCGAGCGTGCGGTACGTGGCCCCCCCAAGCTTTGCGTGCCAGACCGGCTTCGGGAGCGACGGCTTCGCCTCGAGCACCGCCAGCTTCGCGGGTTGGAAGTGCGCGTCCAGGACGCGCACGAGGGCGGGGCTGGGGAACCCGTCCGGCGCGTCTGGGACGACCGCCCAGGAGCCGACGAACGACGCTCGTGGCGAAGGATGCTTCCGCCGGTACAGCGTCCACACCCCGTCGGTGGCGACGCTCTGCAGGCCGTGCTCAGGCGGCGGGCGGTTCGAACGGTCGACGATCCATCCGACCTGGAACAGGTCCTCGGCAACGGGCGGGAGGTCCACGAAGACCGACCGGTTGTACGCGATCCTCCGCTTCTGCACCGCCCGGGCCAGGACCCAGTACCGAACCAGCTCAACGGGGTTGAAGGCGGAGACGTCCTCGATCCCGTAGGCCTCGGAGAGGTTGGGGATGAGCACCTTCGTCGTCGACTGTTCCGGCGCGCCGATCCCCTCCAGGTGGTTCAGGGTGACCACGCGCCCCCCGTCGCCACGTTGGACCAGGTTCAGGAGTGGCGCCGCGCTCAGGTAGGCGGTGGGATCCACTGTGGGACGGCTACGCCCCGCCAGCAGAGCCGGGGCGGGCTCGAAGGGGCGGGACGCGCTCCGGCCGAGCAGGCCGCTCGCCACCAGCTCGCCGGCAAGCAGGACCGGCAGGAGGGCGATGGCGATGGACAACCGCCGCGCGCTCAGGGCGATCCACGCCAGGACCGCTGCCCCCGCCCCGGCACCCGCCAGCAGGACCACCATCTTCGGCAGTCCCGCTCCGAACACGAACGGCAGCACCCACCACACCAGCGCGCCGGGGGCCAGCATGAGGACGCGGCTGCGGTTCGATCCCGCTTCGACCCACGCCTCAAGCCCGAACGCGGCGAGCACCGCCACCACCAGCACCAGCGGGTAGCCGAACCACTCCGGGTTGTGGAGGTAGAAGGTGGCCAGGCGCGACGAGCCGACCGACGCCGGGATGAGCTTCGCCACGACCTTCAGGGACAGCAGGTAGCACAGCAGCCCGTACGCGCCGAAGGCGACGACCACCGGACGGCGGCGCCTCGACCACCAGGCCGCGAAGCACAGGGCGAGGGCCACCGCCCCGAGGTGCGTGCCTGGCGAGATGGCGAACGAGAGCGGCCACCCGGGCCCCGACGCCCCGCCCATCACGAACGGCTGCGCCGGTCGCCCCAGGATCTGGTTGCCCAGGTCCTGCAGGCGCGCGTACCCGAGACCGAGGCTGGTGACGGGCACGTAGGCCAGACGCGGGAGCAGGAAAGCCAGGTTCACCAGCGGGAGAGACAGGACGAACCCGATCCCGATCCCGAGCCCCCACCCGCTCGATCCCGCCGCACGCGACGCTGCCGGGAGCTTCGCCGCCAGGTACACGACCAGCAGCAACGACCCCATGACCAGCCCGATGCTGAAGTGCGCCGCGGCCAGCTGGCCCCACGACAGCGCCCCGAGCAGGCACCACACCACCCGGCCCGACCGGGTCCGGGCCTGGACGAACCGCGACGCGCAGGCGAGCAGCACCGCGGTCCAGGCCAGCGTGCCGGCGAAGGGCAGGGACAGTGAGAGTTCCGAACCGGCGATCCCGAGCGCAAGCACCACGCCGCCGGTGCTGGCCACCGGTCGGGCCGACCCCTCGCTCCGAAGGAACGCAAACAGCCCCAGCCCGGCCAGCAGCGGCTGCAGCACGATCATCCACCGGATCGCGGTGCCGCAGGGGAACGCCGCGAACAGCAGCATGACCGGGGCGTACATCCAGCCGGACTGCGGGTCGGCGGCGAACGGCACCCCGCCCATCACGTACGGGTTCCAGCCGGCGATGTGCCCGGCCGCCAGGGTCTTGCCCATGAGGCAATACGTCGGCATCCAGAACCGGAGCACGTCGGAGGTGGTGAGCAGGTTCGAGAACGCGAACCGGTGGAGCACCACCAGGACGGAGGTCACGATCAGCGCCGGTCCAGCCAGGGCCAGGGCGGCGCGCCGGGCCACCTCGCGGGACGCGAGGCGTCCCAATTGCGCCGTCTTCATCGAGGTCCTGTCACTCCGAAAGCAACGTTGGTCGGACTGTTAGAGTCCGCATATGTTTACACGCGAGCGGCCGGAAGGGGCCATTCGTGCCGCCTCCGAACGCCCTCGGACCATGGCAACCGCGCTGCGCAAGTCCATCCCGTCGCTGTTGTTGGTCTGTCTGGCTGCCGGACTGGTCTCCGGCTTCTTCATTGCGTTCTACTTCACGAAGCACTACATCGAACCCATCGGCTGGGACACCGCACGGTACCTGGACCAGACGAACCTGGTGGCGAAGTTCGGCCTGCACGGGGTGTCGACCCTGGCGCTGCCCCGCCCCAGCCAGGTGCTGACAAGCCGGATCGGGTTCCCGGCGACCGTGCTCACCCTGTCCAAGTTGTTGCACGGCTCGACGTTCGAAGCCGCGGCCATCGTACCGATCATCGGGATCGCGGCGACGGCCCTCGCGGCCGGCGCGTTCGTGTCCTCCTCGCTCCGCCGAAGCGCGTGGGTGGCCGTGACGGTCGCCCTGGTCGTCGGCCTCTCCACCGCCCTCGTCCGGCTGATCGCCGGGACGTACGTCGACAACATCCTGGCTGCCGCGGTGTTCGCGGCGGCGCTGGTCCCCCTGGTCACGGCGGTGACCGAGGGCCGGGGATTCGTGGCAGCCATCGCGCTCTTCGCGGTCGGCGGGCTCATCCACAGCGCGTTCTTCGCGTTCATCGCGATCGTGCTCGCCTTCGTCGCGGTGCTCTACCTCCCCACGTCCCTCCGGGCGTGGCGGCGCCACGACACCGGCCTCCTGGCCACGCCGTCGGCCCGGATGGGGATCGTGCTGGGGGGCTCGATCGTCGGGGCGGGCGCGGGGATCTACGGGCTCCTTCGAACCAGCCCGGCCCAGCCCGAGCTCACCCGCGGTGAGTTCAGCGCGAAGATCCACCAGGACGTCCCGCTGTACCGGTTCGCGTACACGACGTGGTTCCCGCTTGCCGGCGTGGCCGGGCTGTTCGCCGCGGCCCGCGGGCGGGAGGAGGGTGGGAAGGGAAACGGCTCCGACCCGGCACGGGACCACTCCCGGGCACGGTTCGTGCTGGTGCTCCTCCTGGCGTGGGGCGCGGTCGCCGCGGTGGGGATCGCCGGGTATTACGCGGGCCGGGCACTCCCCGCCCACCGGTTCCTGGCCTTCCTGCTGCCGTTCCCCATCTTCATGGCCCTGGGGTTCCTGGGCATCGGCCGGGTGGCCGGATCCGTGGCCGGCCGGGTGCTCGGCGTCGGCCGGAGCAGGGCGGCGGCCCGGACGGCCCGGGCGCTGGGCGTGGCGGTGGTGGCGGTCGCCATCGTGGCCGTGGCCGTGCTCGGCTACAAGAACCTGTTCGGCACGCTGAACGGCCGGGGGATCGAGTTCCTGGACGGAAGCAAGATCCAGGACGCCACGAACGGCCAGGCCTACCTGGACGCGGTGCACGTGCCGGCCGACGCGCCGGTGGTGTTCGTCATCGACACGAACGGACCCGACCCGCAGGAGTTCCTCCCCGAGGAGGCGCACATCCTCCGCACGGTGATGAGCGCCGAACGCATCCAGCACGCCTACTTCTACCTGGGCACCCCCGGGAACTACCTGGCCGGAGTCCAGACCGTGAAGCCCGGGAACCCGGGGAACTTCAACGTCGCCTCCCTGCGATTCTGGAACGTCCTCCAGCCGGTCCTTCCCCAGCACCCGGTGGCCTTGTTGCTCGCCGACTACAACCCGACCTACGCGACGTTCGCGGCCGCCCATCCGGATGACCGGGTCGCGTTCAACGTGCTCTCTCTTGGAGGGCCTCGACCGACTGAACCGGTCGCGTCGCCGCCATTCCCTTCAGTCCCGCGAAGCCGCATCACCTTCACACTCCTGCAGATCGCTGGGCTGGTGGCGGTCACGCTGATCGGGATCGGGTGGGCGGTCGCGCTGCTCCCGGTGGGGCTGCGGCCGTTCGAGATCCTGGCCCTGTCCCTCGCCTTCGGTCTGGCCGCGGTCGTTCTCGGGGCTCTGCTCGTCGACGCCGCCGGGATCCGCCTCACGGGTGCCCCCGCCCTGCTGACACCGGTCCTGGTGGCGGTGGCCGGGTGGGCGTCCGGCGGGTGGCGGCTGGCCCGGCGCGGTCCGGCCGTCGTGGGCATCTGAGCGCCGGGCCGCTCGTGCGCATCGCGATCGACGCCCGCCCGGCGGTGTTCCCGCACCCGACGGGCATCGGCGTGTACGCGGAGCACCTCATCCGGCGGATGCCGGCGCTCGATCCGGGTTCGACCTACCTGGCCTGGTACCTGAACGCGGGCGACGGGCTTCGACCTCGCCGGCGGTACTTCGCGGACGCGGGACTCCCCAACCTCCGCGAGCGGGGAACGCCGATCCCGGCCCGGTGGTTCGCCGTCTCGTCCGAGCGGTGGGACCTGCCCCGGTTCGGATGGCTGGCCCGGTTCGACGTGCTGTTCGCGCCGAACTTCGTCCCGCCGCCGACGCGCTCCATGCACGTGGTGCTCACCGTGCACGACCTGGCGTTCCGGTTGATGCCGGAGACCGCGCCGCAGTCGACCCGGAGGTGGCTGGCGTCGCTTGATCGGTCGCTCCGTCGGGCGGCAGCGGTCATCGCGGTGTCGGAGACGACGAAGCGCGATCTGGTGCAGCTCTACGATCTGGCCGAGGGCCGGATCACGGTCATCCCCCACGGCGTCGACCAGGAGGTCTACCGGCCGCAGCCGCCGGCGGAGATCGACCGGGTGCGCCGCGCCTTCGGGATCGACGGCCCCTACCTCCTGTCGTTGGGCGGGATCGAGCCGCGCAAGAACCTGCCGCGGCTGCTGGAGGCGTTCGGGAGCCTTCGTCCCGACGTCCGCCTGGTGGTGGCCGGTGCCGGTGTCGAATGGAACCCGGAGGGGTCGGATCTCCTCCGCGGGGCGCTGGACGCGCTCCCGGAGGACGCCCGCCGCAGGGTGATCCTGACCGGCTACGTGGGCGAGCCCGACAAGGTGGCGCTGCTCGCCGGCGCCGAGCTGCTCGCGTACCCCTCGCTGTACGAAGGGTTCGGCCTGCCCGTGCTGGAGGCGATGGCGTGTGGCACCCCGGTGGTGACGTCGAACGTGTCGGCCCTCCCCGAGGTAGCGGGCGACGCCGCCGTCCTGGTCGACCCGACGGACACGGGCGCGCTGCGGGACGCCCTTGCCCGCGTCCTGGTGGACGAGGGCCTGCGTGACCGGCTGCGCGCGGCCGGACGGGAGCGCGCCGGGGCCTTCACTTGGGACGCATCCGCGGCCCGGACGGTCGAGGTGCTTCACCGCGCCGCCGGCTGAACGACAGCCAGGCAAGCTTCGGAGCGACCCCTGTTAGACTCCGAGACCGCCCGGGAGCCCTCCCCGCCCCGACCACCAGGAGGATCGAACCGCATGCGTGTGCTGGTCACCGGGGGGGCCGGGTTCGTCGGTTCGAACCTCGTCGCTCACCTCCTCGAACAGGGCCACGACCCCGTCGTGCTCGACGATCTGTCTGCCGGCGCCCGCCCGGAGTGGTGGAAGCGGCGGGGCGGCCCGAAGTGTGTGGAGGGCTCGGTCGAGGATCCCGCGGCCGCTCGCACGGCCGTGCGCGGCGTGCAGGGCGTGGTGCACCTGGCGGCCAAGCCCGGGGTGGCCGACTCGGTGGCCCACCCGGAGATCGACTTCCGGGTCAACGTGGCCGGCACGTTCAGCGTGCTGGACGCGGCGCGGAAAGCCGGGACGGAGAGGTTCGTGTTCGCCTCGTCGGGTGCGGTGCTGGCCGGCGCCCGGCCGCCGCTCCGCGAGGACATGGCCCCCGCCCCCCTCTCCCCGTACGGTGCGTCGAAGCTCTACGGGGAGGGCATCGTGGCGGCGTCCGGCGTGTTCGGCATGACCGGGGTGTCGCTCCGGTTCGCAAACGTCTACGGGCCTCGCTGCGCACACAAGAAGAGCGCCATCGCCCTGTTCCTCCGCCTGGCCGAGGCCGGCTCGCCGGTCACGGTCTATGGAACCGGGAGGCAGACCCGCGACTTCCTGTACATCGAAGACGTCTGCCGGGCGGTGGAGCGCGCGCTCTTCGCGTCCAAGCCCGGCGTGTACCACCTGGGGACGGGACAGGAGACCTCGGTCAACGAGCTGGTCCACAGCGTCGAGCAAGTGGTCGGCACGCGGGTGAAGGTCGAACGCCAGCCGGCCCGGGCGGGGGACGCCTCGCGCAGCTTCGTCGATCTCTCGGCGGCCCGCCGGACGCTTCGTTGGTCGCCTCGCGTCGGCCTGGAGGAGGGCCTGGCCAGGACCCTCGCGTGGATGCGCGCCGAAGCCCCCGGTGCGCAGTAGCGCGCCGGCCACGCGGCGGGCGGCGACGGGCGGTTCGACGGAACGGGGCCGGACGGAGGCCGTCCGCGCGGCCTGGCTGATCGGCGGCTCGGCGCTCTTCCTGCTGCTGTTCTACCTCCTGCTGTACCCGGTCCACGGCTTCCGGCTGGCGCTCGGCTCCGACACGCCCGTCTATGTCTGGTGGTCGCGTCGAACCGGCGACGTCGGCATGCGCTCGCTCCTGGCGGGGTCGCGGCCGGGGATCGATGCGGTGCTGGCCTCGCTGGAGGGCGTGATCCGCGTCCGGGTGGGGTGGCTGGTCGCGCCGATGGCTCCCGTCCTGGCCATCGCCCTGTCCCTGGCCACGGCCGCCTTCGTCGACTCCTGCCTCGGCCGCGACCGGACCCGATTCGTGCTGGTCGCGCTGTTCACCGGCGCCTTCCTCTCGCTGATGGTGCCCGGCTATCTGTCCACCCTCGCGTTCGGGTCGGCGGTGGTGGCCGCGCTCGCCTGCCAGGTCGCGGGCATCCCGCTCGAACCGGGACCCGCCGCGAGCTGGGTCCCCTTCGTGGCATCCGGCGGGCTGGTCGGAGCCGCCGGCCTGGCCCATCCACTCTTCCTGGGGCTGGGCGGGGTGCTGGTCGCGGGCGGGTTGGTCGGGCTGGTGCCGGCGGTCCGACGGGACCTGGCCGCCGGGGTGCCGCTCATTCGAACGCCCGCGTTCAGGATCGCGATCGGATCGGCGGCCGGCCTGGGCGTGACCGGGGCCGGGCTCCTGTACCTCGGCCACGCGGCGAAGGCCTCCGTCGACACCTCGCGCGACTCGGTCCTGCGCCGGGTCGGGCTGGGCAAGCTCAGCCAGCAGTCCTATGTGCGGGTGATCATCCGCTTCTTCCCCTGGTACCGGATCGCGACCGTGCTGGCCTTCCTGGCGCTCCCGTTCGTCCCGCTCCCCCGGCGGATCCGGAGCGGGCCCTCGGGCCGGGCCGGAGCGTCCGATCGCGCGCGCTTCTTCTGGGGCTCGATGCTCGCCTGGCTTGCCATCACGGTGGGCTGCATCGTCGCGCTGCTGGCCGGGACCAGCGCCCCGGGCCAGCGCATGGCGGCATTCTGCCTGGCCCTTCCCGTGCTCGGGGCGATCGGGGTGGTCCGGTTCGGCCGGCCGATGGTTCGAACGGCCCGCCGGCGCCGCGCCGCGCTGGCCGCCCCCGCCGTCGCCGCGATCCTTTTCCTGTCGGTCGGCTGGATGTTCTGGTCCCGGCAGCAGCCGCTGCTCATCGCCAGCACCGCGGCCGAGCTCCGGGCCGCCGGGGCCGCGCTTCAGGCCGAACCGCCGGGCACCCCGCTGATCCTCGTCAACGACGACCGGGTGCTTCGTCCCGCGTTCGACTGGCCCCGGACCATGAACTACCTCCGCGACTCCGTGGCGGCCGAACGCGTGCCCGACGTGCACCTGTACGTCGGCACGCCGCAGGGACTGCTCTCCGGCCGCGTGGCCCTCACCGGCATCGCCGAGCACGACCGGGTCGCCCGGGCGTACTGGCGAGAGGTCCAATCCCTCCTCCACCGGACGCCTCCGCCCCTGGCCATCGTGCTGGAGAACGCCGACCCGGAGAGCTTCGCGGCCGCGTTCCGTCTCCCCGATCTGCAGCAGGATCCGGCCGCGTACCAGATCGCTCCGGGGGTGCTCGCGCTCCCCGGCCTGACCGGCGGCGTTCCCGTCCCCGTCCTGGCCGCGCAGTCACACGAGGGGGTGCCCCATGGCTCGGGCACGTCGCTGATGTCGTCCTGGCTCCCGCTGTGGACGGGTGCCCTGATCCTCCTGATCCTCACCGGACTGGGCTGGTCGTGGGCTCGGGCCGCTCTCCCCGACTCCGCCGACGAGCTCACCCGGCTGGCGCTGGCGCCGGCGTTCGGCCTGGCCGCCCTGGGACTCGCGTCGTTCGTACCGGATGCGGCGGGGATCCGGCTGTCCGGGGCCGGCGGCCTGGTGGCGGCGGGGATCGCGTTGGCCGGCGGCATCCTCGCGATGCGGGCCCGGCGGGGGGCGTTCCGCCGGATGCTACACTCGGCGCGTTCATGACCACACGCTGACGCTCCGTTCCGCAGCGCTCGCCACCTGAGCGCGTAGCGGCCCCCAAGGGCTCTCGCTCCACATCTGCCCTCTTCCGGAGTTGGTCATGAGCATCCGTCACACCTCCCAGAACGGAACACCCACCTCTCCGCGTTCGGCCATCCGCCGGCTCGCGGTGGCTCGCCTCGTCTCCCTGGCCGGGACCGAGGCGGCATTCACCGCGCTGCTGTTCGTCCTGTACCAGCGGACCAGGTCGCCGGGGCTGGTCTCGGTGGCCCTGCTGCTGACCTTCGGCACCTTCGGGCTGGCCGGGCCGGTGGCCGGCTCGCTGGGTGACCGCTTCGACCGCAAGCTCGTGATGATGTGCTCCGAGGTCGCCGGCGGGATCTGCTTCGCCGGGCTGGCCTTCGCGCGGTCGCCCGGCCACCTGCTGCTGCTGGCGTTCCTGTCGGCACTGCTCGGCTCGCCCTTCGGCGGGGCGGCCAGCGCCGCCGTGCCGAACCTCGCGGGCCGAGAGGAGCTGTCCTGGGCGAACGGCACCGTCGGCATGGGGATGAACGTGGGGTTCCTGGCCGGACCGGTCCTGGGCGGCGTGCTGGTGGCGGCCTTCGGCCCGAAGACGGTGTTCCTGGCGAACGCGGGGTCCTTCGCCGTCTCGGCCTGCCTGATCCTGTCCATCCGGGGGCGGTTCGCCGGCGTCAGGGACGACGAGCGAGACGACCACCGGGGGCTGCGGGCCGGCATCCGGTTCCTCCGCCGGGACCCCGTCCTGCTCCGGATGGTGCTGGCCTTCTCGATCTGGCTGATCGGCGTGGGCGCCGTGGTGGTCGGCGAGCTGCCCCTCAGCCAGTCGTTCGGCGTGGGCTCAGTCGGCTACGGCCTGCTGGCCGCGGCATGGGGCACCGGCGCGGCGATCGGGGCGTTCTTCGCCCGGTTCCTCACGGCCAGGACGGAGCACCGCGGGCTGGTGTTCGGCTGCATGGGGACGGCTCTCGGGCTGGCCTCCATCGCGGTGCTGCCCGTCTTCCCGGCCATCCTGGGCGCGATGATCGGGGCCGGCGGGGCGGACGGCCTGGTCGACGTGACCG
>DHWS01000117.1:62369-91460 GCA_002413305.1 Actinobacteria bacterium UBA5176
GGACGGCCTGGTCGACGTGACCGCGGAGACGATCCTGCAGCGCAGAACTCCGGACGCGGTCCGAAGCCGGGTCGCCGCCGCCTTCGAGGGCCTGCTCCACGCGATGTTCGCGGTGTCGTTCGTCTTCGCCGGCCTGCTCGTCGAATGGCTCGGGCCGAAGCCAGCCTACCTCGTCGCCGGCGCCGGCTCGCTGGTGACCGCCGCCGTCCTCTCCCCTCTGCTGCGGTCCGGGTCCGCGCGGGCCGCCGACGTAGGCGTAGAGGTTGGTGTCACCTCCTAGACACGGAGCACGATCGCGCCATAGGCCTTTCGTAGGCCTGCCGTGCTGCTCATGCGCATCTCATGAGGATGCGGACAACGGTGCGCGACTAGAGTTGCCGCTTCCGGCCGCGCGAGGTGCAGTCGCGCAGGTGTGATGCGCTTTCTACGCCACGGCCGGCCCAGAAGGAGGTTCGGGAGGTCCCGGTGACCGGGAACGCGCAACAGAAGTACAACGAGCGGGTCAACATGCAACCCGTCCTGGTGACGGGAGCCACTGGCCGAGTCGGGCGCGCGGTGATCGCCGAGCTCCTGGGCGCGGGCGTGCCGGTGCGCGCGCTCACGCGCAAACCCGCGACGGCCGCGCTGCCGGCGATCGCCGAGGTCGTGGCGGGCGACTTCACCGAGCCCGACTCGCTCGACCCCGCGTTGCAGGGCGTGCGTGCGGTGTTCCTCCTCTGGACCGCGCCGCTCGCCACCGCTGCGGCCGTCGTCGAGCGTCTCGCGTCGGACACGCGGCGGGTCGTCTTTCTCTCCTCGCCACACCAGACACCGCACCCGTTCTTCCAGCAGCCGAACCCCGTGGCTCGCTCGCACGCCGAGATCGAGCGCCTGATCGTGGCCGCCGGACTCGAGTCGACGTTCATCCGACCCGGGATGTTCGCGTCGAACGCGCAGTTCTGGTGGGGGTCCGCGATCCGTATGGGCGACGTCGTCCGGTGGCCCTACGGTGCAGCCGAGACCGCACCGATCGACGAGCGCGACGTCGCGGCCGTGGCGGCGCGCGCCCTGTATGAGGACGGGCACACGGGTGGCGATTACGTCCTCACCGGCCCCGAGTCGCTGAGCCAGGCGGAGCAAGTGAGCGTGATCGGGGCCGTCCTCGGGCGCCAGATCCGGTTCGAGGAGCTGTCGCCCGAAGAGTTCCGGCGTGAGACGGCGGGTACCTGGCCGGGTCCGGTCGTGGAGATGCTGCTCGACGCGTGGGGTGCGACGATCGGACGCCCGGCGTTCGTGACGTCAACCGTGGCCGACGTCGTCGGAGCGCCAGCGCGGATGTTTCGTCAGTGGGTCTCCGATCACGCCGACGCGTTTTCGAGATCCCCACCCGAGTAGCCAACCAACGTTCTTCGGGAAACTTGTCATCGCACGCGCGCGCTTGCCCGACGGTCCTTGGCGCACGTGCCGGGCGATTTCGACTCCTCCCTACCCCGCGGAGCGCTCCCGCCTGGTCTTGCTGTTGTGGCAGCGCGCACACATGGCTTGCAGCTTCTCGCGCTCGAACGGCTTGCCGCCGAGCCTCACCTTGAAGACGCCCTCAACCCTCCACGGGTACGTCAGAGGAGCCGGAAATCCCGCCCTTCCAATCGCCCCCCCGTAGAATGCAGCTTGGACGCTCAACTCCGCCCGCGACGAGGCCCCGTTCCGTGTCGACCATCGCATCCACCATCGACGGCCGCTACCAGGTCATCACCCGCATCGCCTCCGGCGGCATGGGGGAGGTCTACCGCGCCCACGACGCGGTCCTCGGGCGCGAGGTCGCGCTGAAGGTTCTGCACACGCACCTGGCCGGCGACCGCGGCTTCGTCGAGCGGTTCCGCCGTGAGGCTCGGGCCGCCGCCATCTTGAATCACCCGAACATCGTCGGCGTCTACGACTGGGGCAGTACCGAGGGCACGTACTTCATGATCATGGAGTTCGTCCGCGGGATGAACGTCCGGTCGCTCTTGACCGCCTACGAGCGGCTCGAACCGGCCCAGGTGGCCGAGATCGTCCTCCCCGTCCTCTCCGCTCTCGACCACGCCCACGGGCACGGCATCGTCCACCGGGACATCAAACCGGAGAACATCCTCATCTCAGAGGACGGCATGGTGAAGGTGGCCGACTTCGGCCTGGCCCGGGCCTACGCGGAGTCGAGCGTCAGCCAGGCCGAAGGGACGGTCACCGGGACGGTCCAGTACCTGGCCCCCGAGCAGATCCGGGGCGAGCCCGCCGATCCACGCAGCGACCTCTACGCGCTGGGCGTGGTGATGTTCGAACTACTCACCGGCAGGACGCCATTCTCCGGCGAGACCTCGCTGGCCATCGCGTACCAGCACCTGTCGGCGAACGTGCCCGCGCCGTCCACGGTCGCCCCGGGCGTGTATCCGGGGCTGGACGAAGCGGTGCTGCATGCAACGGTCCGGGAGCGCGACGAACGCCCGGCGTCGGCCCGAGCGTTCCGGAGCGAGATCGTCCGCGCCGCTGCCCTGCTGCCGCCGGCCGGCGCCATCCGCGAGCTGGCGGGGCAGATCCCGACATCGGAATACGTGCCTGAGGAACGCGCCACCACCGTCACGATCCCCCGCGCGCAGTCGCCTCGGGCCCGCCGGGCGCGGAAGCTCCGGTGGGCGTTCGGCATCCTCGCCGTTCTCCTGGCACTGGCCGGCGGAGGGGTGGCCGGGTGGACCTACCTCGTCCCCCACTACGCGCACGTGCCGCGCGTGGCCGGTCGGCAGTTCAACGACGCGTCGGACCTCCTGCAGCGAGCGGGGTTCGTCGTCCGGCAGGGTCCAGAAGAGAACTCGCACACCGTGCCCGCCGGCACGGTGATCCGTTCGATCCCACCGCCCGGGACCCGGTTGCAGAAGGGCAAGGTGGTCCAGCTGATCGTGTCGAAGGGCCCCGAGCTCCTGCTCGTCCCGGACGTCCACAGCATCGCCGAGACGGTCGCGCGCGACCGGCTCGAGACCGCCGGGTTCACCGTCACGGTCAAGCGCGCCTCGAGCGAGACGATCGGCAAGGGCAAGGTTATCGACCAGAGCCCGGAGAACGGCGAGAAGCTCGAGAAGGGTTCGGCGGTCACCATCACGGTGAGCACCGGCCCGCCGCTGGTGAAGATCCCCGACGTCTCCAACCAGCCGTTCGACGCCGCGAAGGCGACCCTGGAGGGGCTGGGGTTCAAGGTGACCCGCACCGACGACTATTCGACGTCGGTCGACAAGGGGAACGTCATCGGCACCAGTCCCCGGATCGGCAGCAGCCCGCCGAAGGGCTCCACGATCACGGTCACCGTGTCGAAGGGCCCGAAGACCTTCCCCATGCCGGACGTGGTGAACAAGACGAAGGACGAGGCGCTGAACACCCTGCAGGCGCTCGGGCTGACCGTCGACATCGTACTCGTGCCGGCCGGCACCGCGCCCCCCGACCAGGTGGTGTTCCAGGACCCCGCGGCTGGCACGACGGTGAAGCAGGGCGACACCGTAACGATCTTCGTCACGTCCTGACCGGCGTGCAGATCGGCGCCCACGTCTCGACCCACGGCGGGCTGTTCGGGGCCATCCACTCGGCCCAGGAGATCGGCGCCGACGCGGCTCAGATCTGGGGTTCGAACCCGCGGGCATGGCGGCCGCCATCGGTCGGCCCGGACGGGGCGCGGGCGTTCGGGGATGCCTGGCGCGAAGCCGGCCTGGGGCCGCTGTTCCTTCACGCACCGTACATGGTCAACGTGGCCTCGCCGAACCCGGATTTCCGCCGCCGGTCGGTCAACCTCGCCCGGGCGACGGTGGCGCTGGCCGAAGGCATCGGCGCCGTCGGCGTAGTCGTCCACGCGGGCGCGGCCGGCCGGACCACCCCTCGAGAGACCGCGCTTCGGACGGCGGCCGATTCGTTCGTGGCCATCGCTTCCGACGCCTCGTCGACCTTCGTGCTGATCGAGCTCATGGCCGGCGGCGCGGGGATGGTGGCGTCGGACTTCGGCGAAGCCGGGGAGCTGTTCGACGCCTGCTCCCGGCACCCGCGGCTCGGGCTGTGCGCGGACACCTGCCATCTGTTCGCCGCCGGCTACGCGCTCGATACGGCGGCGGGCGTCGGGGAGGCTTTCGCGGAGCTCCGTCGATACCGCCTCGGCACCCGGCTGAAGCTCGTCCACGCGAACGATTCGAAGTATCCGCGTGGGATGCGCCGTGACAGCCACGAGCACATCGGCGAGGGCTTCATCGGGGAGGACGGCTTCCGGGCGATCCTGCGCCATCCCGCAGTCCGGCGGTGCGCGGTGGTCTGCGAGACGCGGGGCGGCGTCGAAGAGCACGCCCGAGACGTGGCCACGCTGAAGCGGCTCGCCAGGCCGGCGCGATAGTCTTCGCTCTCGATGGCCTTCCTCTCCGCGGTCTCCCTGGACGACGTGCTGGCGGCGCGCGAGCGGATCGCGGGGATCGCGGTGCGCACACCGCTGGTCAGCATGCCGCTGGAGGACTCCCCCGCCGAGATCCACCTCAAGCTCGAGAACCTCCAGCCGATCGGTTCGTTCAAGCTCCGGGGCGCGGCGAGCGCGATGGCACTGGCCTCTCCGGAGGACCTTCGGCGCGGGGTTTGGACGGCCAGCGCGGGCAACATGGCCCAGGGGGTCGCCTGGTACGCCCGCCGGGCCGGCGTGGCTTGCTCTGTGGTGATCCCGGACACCGCCCCCGAGGCGAAGCGGAAGGCGGTCGAACGACTGGGCGCCCGGCTGATCCCCGTTCCGTTCGACGCCTGGTTCGAGGTCTTCGAGACCCATCGGTTCGAAGGCCTTGACGGCTTCTTCGTGCATCCGTTCACCGACCCGGCGGTGATGGCCGGCAACGGCACCATCGGGCTGGAGATCCTGGAGGACCTCCCCGACGTCGACGCGGTGGTCGTGCCGTACGGAGGCGGCGGGCTGTCCTGCGGGATCGCGTCGGCGATCCGGACGCGGGCTCCCCACGTGAAGGTCTACGCCTGCGAGGTGGACGCGGCAGCGCCTCTGGCCGCCTCGCTGGCGGCCGGTGCGCCGACGTCGATCCCCTACGTCCCGAGCTTCGTCGATGGGATCGGCGGGCCCAGTCTTCTCCCGGAGATGTTCGAGCTCAGCGCCGCGCTGCTGGCCGGATCGATCGTGGTCGGCGTGGCCGAGGTCGCGGAGGCCCTCCGACTGATGGTCGAACGCAACCACGTGGTGGCGGAAGGGGCCGGAGCGACGCCAGTGGCGGCCGCCCGTACCGGGAAGGCCGGCAGCGGCAAGGTGGCCTGCGTCGTGTCGGGCGGCAACATCGACGCGTCGAAGGTGGCGAAGATCCTGGAGGGCGGGGTCCCGTGATGCCGCGCTACGGCTCGGTCGCGGACTCGCGTGACTCCTGGTACGAGTACCGCTCCTCGCGCCACGGGTCGGCGTGGTTGTGGTAGCCACGAACCTCCCAGAAGCCGCGTTCGTTCTCGCTCACCAGTTCCAGGGACCGGAGCCACTTCGCGCTCTTCCAGGCGTACCGCTTCGGAACGACCAGCCGCAGGGGGAAGCCATGCTGCGGCTCGAGATCCGAACCGTTGTGTGCCCAGGCCACCAGCACGTCGTCGTCCGTCATGGCCTGCATCGAGAGGTTCGACGTGTACCCGCCGTCGCAGTGGGTAATGACCCACTTCGCCCCCGGCAAGGGCCCGGCCTGTGAAACCAACACGCGGAACGGGATGCCCTGCCAGTCGTTATCGAGCGTGGTCCAGCCGGTCACGCAGTGCATGTCGGCATGCACGGTCTGCGGCCCAAGCGCCTTCAGTTCGGCGTACGTGAACTTGAGCGGGCGTTCGACCAGGCCCCACACCTTCAAGTCCCATTCGGCCTCCTTGAACCGAGGGATGGGACCGTAGTGCAGGACCGGCCAGCCTTTCACCAGCCGCTGTCCGGACGGCACGCGGGCGGCGATCTCGTCCGGATACTTCGGTCCGCCGAACAACCTCACCCCCGCTCCTCTCGCTTCCGTGCCTTCCTCACCACGGAAGGCCACCGGCGGATGGTCTCGTCGATCTGGTCCGTCGTTACGTCGAGGTGGGTGACGAAGCGGATCTTGCCGCCCACCACGTTGGCCAGCACGCCGGCTTGCCGAAGACACTCCAGGAGGACGAACGGCTTCGCGCCCACCTCGACCGCCTTCGCGAACACGATGTTCGTCTCGAAGAGTTCGGGCTCCTCCAGCGCTTCGGGCGTCGCGTCGGCGATGCCTTCCGCCAGCCGCCGGGCGTTGGCGTGGTCCTTGTGAAGGCGCTTCGGGCCCCGCTCCAGCGCGATCAGCCCGGCCGCGGCCATGATGCCCGCCTGCCGCCATGCCCCGCCGAACAGGATCTTCAGCCGGCGGGCCTCCTCGATCACCCCGGCCGGCCCGCAGATGACCGACCCGATCGGCGCACCCAGGCCCTTCGACAGGCAGAACATCAGGGTGTCGACCTCGGCGGCGAACTCGTTCACCGGCGTACCGCTCGCCACGCTGGCGTTGAATATGCGCGCCCCGTCGAGGTAGACGGGCGTCTCGGCCTCCTGGGCGACCTTGCGGATGGCCCGAAGCTCGTCGATGGGCATGATGGTCCCGCCGCCGATCTGATGGGTGTTCTCGATCGACAGCAGGTCCACCACCTCGACGTTGTAGGGGTCGCGTTCGAGCAGGCCCTCCACGATCTCCGCGGTCAGCTGCCCGTGGGGGGCAAGCGTCCCGCGGAACGCGATCCCACTCATGGCGGCCGCGGAGCTGACTTCGACCCCGCTGACGTGCGACCGCGACTCGCAGGCCACCAGGTGACCGCCCCGGCAGTAGAGGTGCAGCGCGATCTCGTTCGCCATGGTCCCCGTGGCCACGTAGCAGGCCGCCTCCTTGCCCATGACCTCCGCGCACCGGTCCTGGAGCAGGTTGACGGTTGGATCGTCGTTGTACCAGTCGTCGCCCACCTCGGCCTTGGCCATCGCCCGGCGCATGGCCGGCGTCGGCTTGGTGACGGTGTCGGATCGAAGGTCGATCGGGCGTTCCACGAGAGCCGAGTATATTCGGCCGTCGTGAGGATCCTGGTCGCGGGTACCGGCGGGGTCGGCGGATACTACGGCGGCCGGTTGCTCCAGGCGGGACATGACGTCCGGTTCATCGCCCGGGGTGACAATCTCCGGGCGCTCCGCGAACAGGGCCTGACCGTTCACAGCCCGGCCGGCGATCTTCGATTCGAGCAGGTCCAGGCCTCCGATCGAGCCGACGGGCCGGTGGACGCGGTCCTGTTCTGCGTCAAGACCTACGACAACCGGGAAGCATCTGACGTTGTCGCTTCTTGCGTCCACGAAGGGACCTCGATCTGCTCCCTCCAGAACGGGGTCGACAACGAGGCGTTCCTCCGCGACCGGTTCCCGGAGGCCACGGCGCTGGGGGGCGTGGCCCGGATCGAGGCCTACCTCGAGGCGCCGGGCGTGGTCCGCCACACCAGCATGCTGGCCGACGTTGAGATCGGCGCGTTCCAGGACGATGACCGGTCGGCCGCGCAGGCACTGGTCGACGCGATGGCCGGCGCGCAGATCCCCGCGCGCCTAGCGGAGGACATCGGATCGGCCCTGTGGACCAAGCTCGCCATCATCTGCGGCCTGGGGGGCGTGACGGCTTTCTGCACCTGCCCGATCGGTGCGATCCGCGGCGACCCGGGTCTGCTGCAACTCATCAAGGACGCCATCCACGAGACGGCCGCCGTGGCCGCCGCGCTCGGCATCTTCGTCCCCCCGACCCTGACCGAGACCGTCATGACCGCGGTCACCACCGTGCTTCCGCCCGAGCAGAAGTCCTCGATGTGCCGGGACGTCGAAGCAGGCAAGCCCCTGGAGGTCGAAGCCCTCAACGGAGCCGTCGTCAGGGCCGGCGAACGCCCCGGCGTTCCCACGCCGGCCAACCGGCGGATCTTCGACGCGCTCCTTCCCCTGCACCGTGCGGCCATGGGGCGGCGGGCCCCGGCCTGAACTGTCTCGCATACCAGGCCGGTCCGCTGGGTAAGCCCCACGGATGCTCCTCATCGGAGTCGTATTGATCCTGCTCGGCGCCCTGGGGCCGATCGCGGGAGCGCAGTGGCGGCGCGGGGCATGGATGGGCGCCGTCAGGACCCTTCGGGCCGAGACGTCGCCCCGGCTGGTGGCCACGGTCCCCATGCTCGGCGCGTTCATCGCCTCGATCGGCCTGGCCCTGATCTGGAGCCTCTTCATCTGGCTGGCCTTCGTCATGGCCATCGCCTGGCTCATCCGGCTCGCCTCCATGTCCTGGGCTCGGATGCGAGCAGAAGCGGAGGCCGAGCGGCGCGGCGCCAGCGAGGTCGAGCTCCCGGTCACCACGCCCGACGCCGGCGAGGAACGCCGGGCAAGCTGAAACGGCCTCAGGCCGACGCAGCCGCCGCCCTGGCCCGGGCTTCGACGAGGTAGCCGAACCGGTCCCGGAACGCTTCGGCCGTCATCCCGGCGGCCTCGGCGATCGGACCCAGCTTCTCCGGGTCGGCGAGGTCTTCGTCCTCCAGCCGGATCATGTACTCGGTGGCCACGCGGTACGAGTCGCTGTTGACGTTCACCTCGCGGACCCGCGTCCGCCCGGTGACCGGATCGCTGAACGAGCCGAACGGCAGCGGGACGAAGTGCTCCTCCTGGAAGGTGACCATCGCGCCGGGGTCGCCCCGGCCCTCCCTGAGCAGGGTCCGCAGGTAGTCGATGGCCCCGAACCCGAGGTTGCGGGTGTATTCGATGTCGAACGGGATCGGTGGGGCGCACCGGAGCTCGTACCCGATGTTCTTCGCCACGACCGTGGCCTTCTCGCCGCGCTCCTTGAACCGCTTCTTCACCAGGTCGGCCAGGACCTGGTCCAGGTTCATCTCTCCCAGGCGGATGTGGCCGTGCTCGTCGCGCTCCAGCTCGGGGAACGTGGCGGCCAGCTCGTCCTCGGCCAGCCGCAGGGCCAGGCCCTCGGAGAAGATGGCCACGCCGAACGGCCGCCCGTGGGCGACCCGCTTCAGCATCGAGGTCTCCACCAGGTCGACCAGGTGCTGGAGGCGGATCGGCTCCCGGGGAGGGAACTCCTCGGCGATGACCGTGAACGTGGCGCCGGCGGCTTTGCCGATCCCCACCGCGAGGTGGCCGGCGCTGCGGCCCATGGCGACGACGAAGAACCACCGCCGGGTGGTCATGGCGTCGGTCATCAGGTTGTTGACCAGCTCGACCCCCACGGCCCGGGCGGTCTCGAACCCGAACGTGGGGATGCCGCCGGGGAGGGGCAGGTCGTCGTCGATCGTCTTCGGGACGTGGGCCACCCGGATCCGGCCCGCTGCCGCTTCGGCCACCTTCGACGCGCTGTACGCCGTATCGTCGCCGCCGATCGTGACCAGCAGCTCGACCCCCATCTCACCCAGCGCCTTCACCGTGTTGTGCATGCGCCACTCGGGGTCGGCGGCGCCCTCGTCCCGTGTGGTCGGATTGGCCCGCGAGGTCCGAAGGATCGACCCGCCCAGGACGTGGATCCGGGAGACGTCGGTGATCGAAAGGGGGCGAACCTCCTTCGACGACCCGCGGATCAGGTGGTCGAACCCGTCGAGGATGCCGACCACCTCCCAGCCGGAGTTGATGGCCTCGATCGTGGCCGCCGAGATCACCGAGTTGATGCCCGGCGCCGGCCCCCCGCCACAAAGGATCGCCAGCCGGGTCCGTTCGCTCATCTCCCCCGCCTTTCGCGCATGCCATCGAGCTTTCCACGCTTCGGGCCGGGCTGCAAAGCCGGGCCCGTTCCTCGTCGGGTAGCATCCGCGACGAGATGGCTTCGGCTTCGGCGCGCATCCTCGCCATCGACGCCGGGACGACCGGGGTGACCGCCTTGGTGGTCGACGACCGCGGGCGGGTCCAGGCCAAGGGCTACCGCGAGTTCCCCCAGAGCTTCCCCCGGCCCGGCTGGGTCGAACACGACCCGGAGGACTGGTGGACGGCCATGATCAGCGCGTCGTCCGACGCCCTGGCCGAAGCGCAGACCCAGCCGTCCCACCTGGCCGCGGTCGGTATAACCAACCAGCGCGAGACCACGGTGGTGTGGGAGCGGGAGGGCCTGCGTCCGGTCCATCCGGCCATCGTGTGGCAGGATCGCCGCACGGCCCCGCTGTGCGTGGAGCTCCGCGACGAGGGTTGGGAGGACCGCGTCCGCGAACGCACCGGCCTGGTCGTCGACCCGTACTTCAGCGGGACGAAGTTGGCATGGATCCTGGAGAACGTGGGGGGCGCCAGGGAGGAGGCCGAAGCGGGGCGGCTGGCGTTCGGCACCGTCGACACCTACCTCATGGCCAGGCTGACCGGCGGTTCGGCCCACGTCACCGACCGGACGAACGCCTCCCGGACCATGCTGTACGACATCCACCGGCTGGACTGGGACGACGAGCTCCTGGACCGTCTCCGCGTTCCCCACCAGCTCCTCCCTGCCGTGATGCCCTCCTCCGGGACGTTCGGCCTCACCGACCCGGACCGGTTCCTGGGCGCCCGCGTACCGATCAGCGGGATCGGCGGCGACCAGCAGGCGGCCCTGTTCGGCCAGGCGTGCTTCGACCCCGGCCAGACGAAGAACACGTACGGCACCGGGTCGTTCGTGCTGATGAACACGGGGCACGAGGCGCCCCGGTCGACGGCGGGGCTGATCACCACCATCGCGTGCACGGAGGGACCGGAGGTGCACTATGCGCTCGAGGGTTCGATCTTCGTCACCGGCGCGGCCATTCAGTGGCTTCGCGACGGCCTTCGGCTGATCGAACGCGCCGACCAGACCGGGCCGGTGGCCGAGAGCGTGGAGGACACCGGCGGCGTGTACTTCGTGCCGGCGCTGACCGGGCTGGGGGCCCCGTGGTGGGACCCGTACGCGCGGGGGACGGTGGTGGGGATCACCCGCGGCACCACTCGGGCCCACCTGGTCCGGGCGGCGGTCGAGGCTATGGCCTACCAGACCCGCGACGTCGTCGACGCGATGCGCTCCGACGCCGGGATCGGGCTCACGGACCTCAAGGCTGACGGCGGGGCCAGCGCCATGGACGTCCTGCTCCAGTTCCAGGCCGACCTCCTGGGCGTGCCGGTCCGCCGGTCGCGGGTCCAGGAGACCACCGCGCTTGGGGCCGCCTACCTGGCCGGCCTCGGGGAGGGCGTGTGGGCCTCGACGGCCGAGCTCGCCAGCCACTGGCAGGCCGAGCGGGAGTTCGAACCGCACGCCGGTGCGGCCACGGAATCCCGCTACGCCGGCTGGCGGCGGGCCGTGGAGCGCTCCCTCCGGTGGGCCGAGCCGGAATAGCACCCCCGACCGGAGATGTTGTCACTCCTTTGACGGGAGATCACCGAACCTGCGCTTGTCCGGTGAGGGGCCGGGGGTACAACTGGCCCAGTCCAGCCCCAGATCGCGACTCGGAACGTCGCGGGCCCGCGAAGTGAGGGGGGAGCCGAACGTGGCGCGTTGTCCGATCTGTCAATCCGTCCGCATCGTGATCGTCGTGAGCCCCCAGCGGCGGGCCTTCTGCACGGCCTGTGGCGCCCGCTGGATCCAGGAGGGAAGCGAACAGCGCGCCGTCAAGCGCCCCGCACTGTCGACCGGTGCAGTGCCCTCGACCGTTCGTCAGGCCTGAGCGGCCTTCAGGCCGAGGTCGTCTTCGCGGACGTCGAGGTCGATCCTTCGGAGTCCGTGAGCACGATCCTCGGCCCGTCCCCGGAAGTGCCGGGAGCCGGGGGCGACACGCCCGCCTTCGTCGCCGCCTTCGCGTCGTCGATCTGCTTCTTCACTCTGGAGCCGTAGTCGTCCACGTACTCCTGGCCTGAGAGCAGCATGATCTCGTACAGGACCTCGTCGGTGATGGACCGGAGCACGAACCGGTCGGCGGGGCTGTCGTAGTGGCGCTCGAAGGACAGGGGCTTGCCGAACGTGATGGTCACCCGTCCGGTCTTCGGCAGCCTCTTGTCGTACGGCCACGCCCCGAAGGTCCCACTGATCGCGACCGGGATGATGGGGACGCGCGCCTCCACCGCCATCCGGGCCACGCCGGTCTTGCCGCGGTACAGCCGGCCGTCGGGCGAGCGGGTCCCCTCCGGGAAGATACCGACCAGCTTGCCGGCCTGCGCTGCGGCGATCCCGTCGCGGAGCGATTCGGCCGACGCGGACCCGCCGGTCCGGTAGACCGGGATGCAACCAGCCGCTTTGAAGAACCACGCCGAATACCAGTGCTCCCAGTAGTCGGCCTTGGCCATCATCACGACCTTCCGCTTCCGGATGACCAGCGGCATCAGGAAGTCGTCCAGGAACGACTGGTGGTTGGGCGCGATGATCGCGCCGGTATCGGTTGGGACGTTCTCCAGCCCGATGACCTTCGGCCGGTACATCAGCCGAAGCAACGGCCCGAGAACGATGTATTTCATCGTGAACCAGAACACGGCCTCACCTCGCCGTCGTATGACCTCTGAACCTGGCCTCCCGTTACCCGTCTATGCTATAGACCCCAACGGGAGAAGGGAAACGCATCCGTGCTTGCGCTGACGGTGATGCAATGGAGTTTCCTCGCCGCGCTGGTGGTGCTCACCGGCGCCGCAGGGGTATTCGGGCTGTACGTGGTGGCCCAACTGTTCCGGAACCCTCCCCGTACCTCCCGCCGGCACCTCTGACGTGACGATCCGACACCGGGGTTCAGGATGGTGAGCAGCCGCGTGCTCCCCGGCGCCGACGGCTTCACGTTCGACGGCACCGGCCCCATCGGCTTCCTCCTCCAGCACGGCTTCACCGGCTGTCCCGCCTCCATGCGACCCTTCGGCGAATGGCTCGCTGAGCGAGGCTGCATGGTCGTCGCTCCGCGCCTCGCAGGGCACGGCACGAAGTGGGAGGACCTGGAGGACGTCACGTGGCAGGACTGGGAGCGGGAGGCCGGAACCGCCCTGGACGCGCTCGGCGCGAAGTGCCAGACCGTGGTCGGGGTGGGTCTGTCGATGGGCGGTGCGCTGGTGCTGCACCTGGCGGCGAAGCACCCCGAGAAGCTTCGGGGCGTGGTGGCCATCAATGCCCTGGTCCGCCGGCCCGAGCTCGCGCTGTCCCCATTCCTTCGACTCTTCACCCGGACGGTGAAGGGCGTCGGCAACGATATCAAGAAGCCGGGCCAGGACGAGATGGTGTACGACCGGATCCCCCTGAAAGGGGTGAACGAGCTCGGCAAGCTGCTACGAACGACGGAGCGCGAGCTCCCCTCCATGACCCTGCCTCTGCTGGTCTTCTCCTCTCCGGAGGACCACACGGTGAAGCCCATGAACTCGCGTCTGGTGATGAAGAAGGCGGGGAGCCCGCGGAAGGAGCTGGTCACCCTGGGCAACTCCTACCACGTGGCCACCCTCGACTACGACGCCGAGACCATCTTCGAAGGGACGCTCGAGTTCGCCCGTTCGCTGGCCGAGCCGTCGGAGGCTTCGGCACCCCCGGCGTGACGGTCTCCCTGCCCTCCATGAGGTCCCACCGGTGAGCGTCGTGACCGTCTCGCGCCAGTACGGAGCCGGCGGCCTCCGTGTGGCGACCGCGCTGGCGGAGGCGCTCGGGTTCCGCAAGGTCGATCGCGAGCTGGCCGAGCAGGCGGCCATCGAGCTCGGCGTCGATCCCGAGATCGCCGAGGCGCAAGACGAACGCCCCCCCGCCATCATCGAGCAGCTCGGCATGGCGCTCGCGGCGGGCGGGCCGCCGTTCGGCACCATGCCCCCCGAGGCCACCGTCGACGACCGGACGCTGGCCGAAGCGACCCGGCGGGTGATCGTCGGCCTTGCGGACGCGGGCGGCTACGTCGTGCTGGGTCGCGGGGCGGCCGCCGCCCTCGCCGGGCGGCCTGACGCCTGCAACCTGAGCCTGGTCGGCGACCTCCCCGACCGGGCCGCGCGGATCATGCGGCTCCAGGGCGTCGATCGTAAGCAGGCCGTCGAGCGCTGCCGTCGGGTGGACGCCGAACGGACCGCGTACGTCAAACGCTTCTACGGGAGGGACATCCGGGATCCGCTGCTGTACGACGCCGTCCTGAACACCACGCTGCTCGGCCTGGACGCCGCCACGGAGCTGGCCACCGGGGTGGCGATGCGCAAGCTGGGCATCGGCTGATGGGACAGTTCGACTCGCTGCGGTACCGCGACTATCGCTTGGTGTGGACGGGGGCGTTCCTGTCGAACGTCGGCACGTGGATGCAGTCCATCGCCCTGAACTGGTACGTGCTGCTGCTCACCCATTCGACGTTCTGGGTCTCGTTCGTCACCTTCATCAACTTCATGCCGACGGTGATCTCGCCGATCGGCGGCGCCTACTCCGACCGCGTCGACCGGCGGAGGATCCTGGTGGTCACCCAGACGTTCATGATGGTCGACGCGGCGGTCCTGGCCCTGTGGGTGTGGCTCGGGCATGCAGGGCTGGCGCCGGTGCTGATCCTGACGTTCGGCCTGGGGCTGGCCGTGGGATTCAACAACCCGACCTGGATGGCGTTCGTCCCATCGCTGGTTCCGTCGGAATCGCTGGTGAACGCCATCGCCCTGAACTCCGGCCAGTTCAGCCTGGCCCGGGTGATCGGGCCGGCCATCGCCGGACCACTGATCGGGGCGATCGGCGCGGCCTGGGTGTTCGGCATCAACGCGCTGTCGTTCGTGGCGGTGCTGATCCCGCTCGTGCTGGTGTCGTCGCGGCCGGTGGCGCCGGCGCCGGGGCGGGACCTGCGCGACCTGCTCAGGGACGGGTTCCGGTACACGATGGCGAACCGGCGGATCCGATCGGGGATCGGGGCGATCGCGGTCGCGTCCTTCTTCGCCGCGCCGGTCAGCGCGCTCATGCCCATCTTCACCACCGACGTCTACCACCGCGGTGCCGCCGGCTACGGGGGGCTGGCGGCGTCCATGGGGATCGGGTCGGTGATCGGCGCGCTTGGGATCGCCCGCCTCGGCAACCGCGTGTCGCCCGCGCTGATCGGCGCGTCGCTGGCCCTGCTCGGCGCCTCCCTGTTCGGCTTCGCCGTCGTTTCGAACTACCTCGCGGGACTGGTCCTGCTGGCGGCGTTCGGCTTCATGCTCCTGGTGGCCATCGCCGCAACGAACGGGGACATCCAGCTTCACGTCGACGAGGCCATGCGGGGCCGGGTTCTCTCGCTCTACTTCCTGTCCTTCGGTGGGCTGTTCCCGCTCGGCGCGCTGGCGGCCGGCGGGATCGCCTCCGTGGTGGGCGTCCAGGCCACCACCGCAGGCGGGGCCGCGTTCTGCATCGCGTGGGGAGTCTGGCTCTACCTCCGCTTCCGGGGGGCGGCCGCGCCGGGGGCAGCGCCGGCGTTCGAGCCGGGCGCCTGACGGCGGGTCAAGGGGGATCGAACGGGATGGACGCGGCGACGGAGGTGTCGGTCTCCGGCATCCGGGTAGCGCCTACAGGACCGGCTGCAGCACGTCCTCGATCGTCGGCGAGCCGTCGGCCTCTTCGAGCTCGTAGAACGCCCGGAACGCGGGCTTGTCGATCGAGACCAGCTTGCGGAGGTCGATGGGGGTGGCGATGACGACCACATCGGCCGGCGCCGAGTTGATCATGTGTTCGAACTCCTTCAGCTGGTCGTCCGAGTAGCCCATCGCCGGCAGGACCGGCCCGATCCGGTACTTCGCGTAGATGTCCTTCATGGATCCGACCGCGAACTCGCGCGGGTCGACGATCTCGCCCGCGCCGTGCTGCCGCGCGGCGACCACGCCGGCCCCGTACTGCATCTCGCCGTGCGTCAGGGTGGGGCCGTCCTCGATCACCAGCACGCGCTTGCCGGTGAGGTCGGCGCCGTCCTCGAGCGTGACCGGGCTCTTGGCGAGGATCACGGTCGCGCCCGGGTTCAGGGCGTGCGCGGACGCCTGGACCTCCGCGACCTGCTCGTCGGTGGCCGAGTCGACCTTGTTGATGACGATGACGCCCGCCATCCGGAAGTTCGCCTCGCCGGGGTGGTAGCTGGTCTCGTGCCCGGCCCGCAGCGGGTCCGCGACCGTGATGTGTACGGTGGGCCGGTAGAAGGGCATGTCGTTGTTGCCCCCGTCCCACAGCAGGACGTCGCACTCCTTCTGAGCCTGTTCGAGGATCGCGCCGTAATCGACCCCGGCGTACACGACCGTGCCCTTCAGGAGGTGTGGCTCGTACTCTTCGCGCTCCTCGATGGTGACCTTGGCGGCGTCGAGGTCGTCGAAGCTCTCGAACCGCTGGACCCGCTGGGCGACCAGGTCGCCGTACGGCATAGGGTGACGGACGACCACGGGGATCTTCCCGTGGGCTCTCAGGACGGCCGCGACCTTCCGCGTGGTCTGGGACTTGCCGCTGCCCGTTCGGACCGCGCACACCGCGACGACCGGGACGTTCGCGTCCAGCATGGTCGCATCCGGGCCGAGGATGCCGAAGCTGGCGCCCGCGGCCATCACCTGGCTGGCCTTGTGCATGACGTCGGTGTGGGCGACGTCGCTGTACGCGAAGACGACCTCCTCGACGTGCAGCTCCTTGATCAGGCGGTCGAGCTCGCTCTCGTCGTAGATCTGGATGCCGTCGGGGTACCGGTCGCCGGCCAACGCGGCGGGGTACTTCCGATCGTTGATGAACGGGATCTGCGTCGCCGTGAACGCCACCACCTCGACGCTCGGGTCCCCTCGGTAGGCGACGTTGAAGTTGTGGAAGTCCCGCCCGGCCGCTCCCATGACTAGTACGCGTCGTGCCATAGCAACGCCCTCTCCCTCGATGTGCTGGTCGAATCACGGGCCGAACGCCGCCGAGCTTACGGGCCGGTCCAACCGCGCGTCAAAGGTGGCGAGCGGAGGGAGGCGCGGTTCGTGCTGTTGTGCAAGCCTCTCGCGTCAGACTTCGCTGGCGGACCTGCGGTCTACGCAGGTGGGCCTTGCGGCACCACACCGAGCTGCTGCATCATCGACAGCGCATCGAACAGTCCCCAGTGCTCGTGAGCCAAACCGTCATCACTGAAGCGCGTGATGTCGATGGCCTCCACGGTGACGCTTTTGCCGGTCGCCGGCATGCCCATGAAGTCGCCCGTGTGGGTCCCGGTGGCCCGGACCCGGATGACGACCTTGTCGCCGCTCGGCAAGAACTCTTCCGGCTCGAAGTGCAGGTCGGGGAACGCGGCGAAGTACATCTTGAAGAACTCCTTGACCCCCTCCTTCGTCGGCGCAAGACCGGGCGCCGCCTCGTGTTCGACGAAATCGTCGGCCAGCAGTTCGCCGAACCCACCCGGATCGTGCGCATTGATCCGGTCGTACATGCGCTGGGCGTTCGCTGTGTGATCCACCCTCACCCCTCCTTCGACGGTTGACGGCGATGAGTATAGGTGGCGGCGATCGAGGGCGGAGTAGGCGGCGCCTCGAACCAGGAAACGTGGTTCTCTACGGAGAGTGGCGGATCGTTGGAGCGTTGCGGGCAAGCGGGTCCTGATCACTGGGGCCACGAACGGCATCGGCCTGGCCGCCGCGGAGGGCCTTGCCGCGCGGGGCGCCGAGATCGCCATCGTGGCCCGAAGCGAGGCCAGGGCAAAGGAGTCAGCCGAACGGGTCCAAGCCGCTGGCAGCGGCGGCCCGGTCGACGTGTTCATGGCCGATCTGTCCCGGCAGGCGGACGTGCGACGGCTCGCCGCCGAGGCCCTCGCCCGCTATCCGAGGCTGGACGTCCTGGTCAACAACGCCGGCGCGGTCTACGCGAAGCGGGAAGTCACCCAGGACGACATCGAGCTGACGTGGGCCGTGAACCACCTCGCCCCGTTCCTACTCACCACCCTGCTCCTCGATCGGCTGCTGGCCGGCGCCCCCGCCCGGATCGTGACCACGAGCTCCGACGCTCACAAGCCGGCTCGGATCCCGTTCGATGACCTGAACGCTGAGCGTTCGTACCGGATGTCCCGGTACGGGCAGACGAAGCTGGCCAACATCCTGTTCACCGCCGAGCTCGGACGCCGCCTGGCGGGAACCGGCGTCACGGCCAACTGCTTCCATCCCGGGCTGGTGGCCACCGGTTTCAATCGCAACAACGGGCCACTGATGCGGTTGGTGAACACGGTGGTCAAGCCGTTCGCCCGGAGCCCCGAGAAGGGCGCCGAAACGCTGATCTGGCTGGTGGATTCGCCGGAGGCCTCGGACGAGCAGGGGGGCTACTTCGTCGACAAGCGGCGGGTGGCGCCGAGCGCCGCCGCGCAGGACATGGACGCGGCGCGGCGGCTCTGGGAAGCCAGCGAGCAGCAGCTCCGCACGTGATCTCCGGCTCGGCGCGATGCCTCAGGCTCTACGATCGCCACAGTTCTCCTCAGAGTTGTGGCGAGGCCATCGCACCGGTGCTCTCGGCATGGCCTCCGGCTGGCGTCCCGATCCGGAGAACCTCGACGCGGCCGATTCCTTTCAGATCAACAGTCTCTCGATCGCTCGCCGTGCCTCTCATCTCGAGGAGTTCGGCAGTCTTCCGCGCGACGGTCGGCCCGAGGACGATCTCCCCACCCCGTGCGAGGGCCTGGAGCCGGGCCGCCAAGTTGACGGTCTCTCCCACGCAGGTGAAGTCGACGGCGGCGGTGAGGCCGATGTGGCCAGCCAGGGCCATCCCGGTCTCGATCCCGATGCCCACGCCGAAGCTCGCATCCCGCAGTCGTTCCTGGAGCGCGAGCGCAGCCTTCACCGCGTCCTCGGAATGGGTGACCCTGGGAGCCGGCACATTGAAGAGCACCTTCATGCCGTCGCCCAGGAATTGGTCCACGATCCCGTAATGCTCGTACATCACTGGGGCAGCTGAGGTGAAGAACTCCCGCATCATCTTCAAGAACTCCTCGTTGGAGCTTTGCCTCGTCCGATCGGTGAACCCCCTGATGTCGGCGAACAGGACGGTGACAACCGTGTCCTCTGCCCCCAAGATCTTCGACTCGCAGCGGTTGCAGAGCTGGGGGTTCTTCTCGTACGGGTGGACGCCCCGCAGCCGGGAGAGAAGCGCGAGCGGTCCTCGGATCGGAACACGGCAGGTCTTGCACCTGTCCAGCAGGAGGGGTTCGGGGAGAAGGCTCCCCGTCGCTGATGGAGTGGCCGCTGTGGGGGGTCCTTGGACATCTGGATCGTATTCCTGGACCCGCTCCAGTTGGGTGTTCCGCGCCACGATCAAGACGAGCTCCACGTCTCCGTCGTTCACCACAACGTGGGGGGCGTTGGGAGGCACGTGGATGCAGTCGCCGGGCTCGACGGGGATGGCGTGGTCGACCTTGGGACCGACCAGGAATCGCCCCCTTCCAGACGCCACGTACAGGGCGGACTCGCAGTTCGTGTGGATGTGAGCCGAGCTGCGAAGGCCAGGGGGGAGCCTGCTGATCCCCATGAAGATCCGCTCGGAGCCGACGGTGTCAGCAGAGATGGCAGCGGCCCGGGTCATGCCCCCTGAGGTCACTCCGGCCTGGAGTTGATCCCGCCTCACCACGCTGATCTCGTCGGCAGAATCGGGGCCCATGCGTGGACCGTACCTCCGACTCTGGGGATCAACAAGCTCGTGTGGTGGCGATGGCTGCGCTCATGCACTACCGTCGAAGCGACCACTCGATGCAGATGTAAAGGGAAGTGCGACGCACCGGTGATAGTCATGGGAGGGTTCGCCTCCGTCGGGAGCGTGGGGGGTGCCATCGTGCATGCCCTGCGACTCACGTTCGGCATGACCTGGGAGATCACCTGGGCCCTGATCCTCGGCTTCAGCTTGTCGGCCATCGTCCAGTCGGTCGTGTCGAAAGGGCAGATGAGCGGACTCCTGCCTGATGACCGCCCCCGGACGCTCGCCGTCGCCTGCGGCCTCGGGGCGGCGTCCAGCTCCTGCTCTTATGCCGCCATCGCGCTGGCTCGATCCATCTTCCGGAAAGGCGCGGACTTCACCGCTTCGATGGCATTCGAGATCGCCTCGACGAACCTGGTGATCGAGCTGGGCGTCATCCTGGCTCTGCTGATCGGCTGGCAGTTCACGGTGGCCGAGTTCGTGGGCGGGCCGATCATGGTGGTCTTGCTGGCGCTCGCCTTCCGGGCCTTCCTCCGTCCCCGGCTCCTGGAGATGGCGCGCCATCAAGCGGAGAAGGGCCTCCGCGGTTCGATGGAAGGCCACGCCACGATGGACATGTCCGTGGCGGGTGGCTCGATCTGGTCGCGGATCACATCGCCGCAGGGCTTCACCGCCATCTCCCACTCGTTCGTCATGGAGTGGGCGGCGATCCTGCGTGACGTCGTCATCGGGCTCCTGATCGCCGGCGCCATCGCCGCGTGGGTACCCAACTCCTTCTGGCAGGGCTTCTTCTTGATCCACCACCCGCTGCTGGCCAAGTTGTGGGGACCCCTGGTCGGCCCGTTGGTGTCGATGTCGTCCTTCGTGTGCTCGATCGGCAACGTGCCGCTCGCCGCGGTGCTGTGGAACGGTGGCATCAGCTTCGGCGGGGTGATCGCCTTCATCTTCGCCGACCTGATCATCCTGCCGATCCTGAACATCTACCGGAAGTACTACGGCGCGAAGATGAGCCTGTTCCTCCTGGGCACCTTCTACGCCACGATGGTCGCGGCCGGCTACATCGTCGAGTTGCTCTTCGGCGTGCTGCATCTGGTGCCCACCGGACCGCGCCATGCCAAGGTGATCGAGGCGTCGGTCCACCTCAACTACACGACCGTGCTGGATGTCATCTTCCTGGCTCTGGCCCTGATGCTCCTGGTGCGCTTCCTCCGCACCGGAGGGCGCGAGATGCTCAAGATGATGGACGCGCCGATGGAAGAAGGGCACGGGCACGACAGTCACCACGGCTGATCCGACCAGGACGAACTTGAGTCTGAGGTAGCCAGTACCATGCGGGGCTGTGGGCGGATTCACGCGCGATGCTCTGGCCGAGCGAGCGGGGGTCCCCGCGGGCTACGTGGATCGGCTTGTCGGACTCGGCATCCTTGCCCAAGTCGAACCCGGCTCGCTCTTCTCCGCCGGTGACGTGCGGAGGGTGCGCCTGGTTCACGGCCTCGAGGAAGGCGGGCTGCCCCTTGAGGGGATGAGCGCCGCCGTCCGGAACGGGGATCTCTCCTTCGGGTTCCTGGACCTCTCCAGCTGGGATTGGTACGGCGGGTTCGGGGGGAAGACCTATCGAGAGCTCAGCGTGGAGACCGGGCTGAGCCTGGAGTTGCTGCAAGTCATCTCCGAAGCGATGGGATTCGCTCGTCCCGAGGCGAACGATCTTGCCCACGACGAAGCGCTGGATCTGATCCCCGTGGTGAAGGTTGCCCTCGACGCCGGGGCCGACCCTGTGGCGGTCGAGCGACTGCTTCGGGTGTGGGGCGAGAGCATCCGCCGCATGACCGAAGCAGCGTCAACCTTCTACCATGCCCAGTTCGAGGTCCCGCTCCTCCGATCGGGGATGAGCGAGGCCCAGGTGCTGCAGGCGGCGAACGAAGCCGTCGCCGCGGGCATCCCCCACGTCGACCGGGCGATCGTTTCGATGTACCACGGCCACTCGGAGCACACCTGGTTGGCGAACGTGGTCGAGGCGGTGGAGGCCACCCTGGAGAAGTTGGGCCTGCACCACTCGGTGGCCGAACCGCCGGCCATGTGCTTCCTCGACCTCTCCGGCTACACACGCCTGACCGATGAGCGAGGGGACGAGGCCGCCGCGGAGATGGCGGCGACCCTCGGGGGGTTGGTCCAACGGAGCGCGTCCGACCACGGAGGCCGCCCGGTCAAGTGGCTGAAGGGTCTGCCCCGGCCCATCTCACTGCACCAGGCCGGCCGCGATCCGTCGCTGGCCGAATGAGCGCCTATCGCACAGCCGGCGGTGTCTTTGACATACGAGCGGCCGGGCCGCAAGGCCGGCTGGGCGTTGACCGCTGCCGCCGCGGCGATCCTCATGGGAACGATCGCGTGGATGGCGACGATGCCCGTGACAGTCTCGATCTGACGAAGAGTCTCGTTCAGGACCGTGCGGAGCCCTCTTCCGCGGTGGCCCACCGTCCCCATCCGATGGGTGTTCAGTCCGGGACTCGGGGTCCCAACTCATCCGCGTCGAACGTTGCCCACATCCCGGCGGCTCGGCCGCGGCCGAGCGCTCGGATCCGTCGGCCGAACCACGAGCAGGTCTCAACGAGCACGACGGTCACCAATAGCAGGACGGAGGGGGCCACCCACACGCCGATCATGATCGACAGAGCGCCGACGCCAACCAACTGACTCTCCTCTCCATGGTCACGGGCGGGCCTCCGTTGCCCAAGGCACGACGCGGTTGCTAGATGCCGAACGCTACCCCCCAAGAGAACAGCGTCAATCCCCCAGATGGAGGGGATTCCGGATCCATGTCACGTTCTCACCCTCCGTCGTTGCCGCAACGGGGTTGAGAACCGGCCTCTCACGCGGAGGCTGCCCGCCCTGCGGATGGCTCGCGACGCTCCTCCCAGATCGAGGACAGCCCCCGATCCAGTGAACCCGGGGATCCCCACCCCGTCGCCGCCCGGGGCGGAGGCGCTCCCCAGATCGAGGCGAATCCCTCCGCTTGACTCGGTGGAGCAGATGCAACCTTCTCCACGGCCGGTCGATGCCCAACGTCGGCATGCGGTGGAACCGGAACCCGGGCCGGCGGGGGAACGATCGCTTCCCAGTACACCCGGGTCTTTCGTTTGCGGAAGCGACCGATGAGACGCAGCCCTCTGGAACTGCTCATGGCGTCCCTATCGACTCGTCCCGGTACGGACCTGAGTCCGATCGGGCTCTACTCCGCTCTGGATGCCAGGTACGTTCGCCGGGCCGCGTCAGCCCGGATGGAAGGGAAGCGTCAGGACGTGCCCATGGATGGTCGGGTAGTGCGGGTACTCCTCTGTGATGGCGTGCGCGCGGTCCAGTGGGATCTCCAGATGGTTGACCGCCGATGCCGTAATGAGCGCGTATGCCGACCGACCGATGACATCGCGAACGTGGTTCTTCATCAGAAGGTGAGCGGCCGTGACGTCGGGACCGAGGACCCTCTGATGACCCGCGATCGACTGCACGACGTAGTCGCCGTGGTGCATCACGAACTTGAGCTCCAGCCCGCTGATCGACGAGCACGCGTCGCAGGTGCAGATCATGAGGTCGCGGGCGGCCTCCAGACGGGCGCGGTACGCCTCGTAGCAGCGGGACAGACAGGCGAGCACCGACGGGCCGCGGAGTTCCAGGTCCTGGTCGGACGCGAAGGCGAAGACCGCGTCCCCTTCGATCTCGGACAGCTCGAACGGCGGAGCGAGCCGTTCGACGATGCCATCCAGCAGGCTCGTCAGCAGTGGATACGCCTCGGGGACGAACGTCCCCGCCGCCAGCTCCGCGGCGTGCGCTTCAGAGACCGCTTGCAGGAATGCCGTGTAGCCGGAGATGTCGGCCAGGAGGAGCGTCCCGCGTCCCGGACCCGGACGAACGGCGAACGAACGCCCCATGCCGCTGCTCTCTTCTTGCAAGCACGCGAGCTTACCGTCGATTACGCGAGCATGACGGGATCGCCCCGACGGACTGTGCCTCCTCTGACCACCGAGGCGTACACGCCCACGTTCACCCCGTTGTGCTGGGCCGCTGTTCGAAGAATCCCCGTATCCTTCGGCAGATCCCCTTGGGGGAGCGTGATCATGACGCACCGAGGACAGGGGCCGGTGATCGCCAGGCGAACATCCTCGCCGATCGCGATGGTGTGACTGATCCAGTCGTTCTCGACGAAACCCCGCTCCTCCGGCCCGGTCGAGACGACGATGTTCGGCCGGAAGCGCCGAGCCTCAAAGCGTCCCTCCGGATAGAGCGCGCGCAGGCGATCGATCGTCCCCGTGGTCAGGAGGTGCACGACGGCGAGATCGAAGAACGTTCCCGCCGGCAGCTCGAAGTCCGTCACGGTGTCTCTGTAGTCCAGACCGGCCATATCCGGCCAGTACTCTTCTGCGGTCGGAGCCGATGATCCCGTTTCGCCCGGTGCCTCCTCGAAAGCCACGTCGCGCCCGAACGCTCGTGAGAGGATCTGCGTCAGATCACCCTGCTTGTTCGTCGCGACGGTGCCATCGGGCAAGGTGATGCGGACGGCGGGCATCTCCGAGCCGGCCTGCGGTGGCTCGACGTAGGCGGCCCGGAAGTCGAAGAAGTTGCCCCACTTCCTCGGGTTCTTGGCTCCTCCGATCTTTCCGGTCGCCCGGTCGACGATGGCGAACCGTCGATCCCCCAGGAGGCCTCGTCCCGTCACCTCCGTGGAGTTCAACTCCTCTCCCATCATCGACTTCACGGGATAGCGCCAGAGCGCGCCAACCGACCCATTCGGGACGTGGGCAGAAGGTGCGTGTGACGGATCGGTTCCCATGACGTCCTCCCCTGGCTGCTGGCTCGGTCGCCGCGTCCAGGCTCGCCTAGAGGGGCCTGGGAGTCAAACGGGAGCCGCCGAAGGGACTCGGCGCGATCAGCACGCGTGCTGGCGCCCCCCCAGGTGAAGGTGGCACCGCCGGTCAATGCGGTCCACGTCCTTCCCTGATCCGTTCGGAGGGTCGAGAATCGACCGACCTCGAGAACCGGAAGGAAGGTGTCCGAAGTGAAGTACGGATCCACGGCGCGATCGGTCGGGGTTCGTCCATGATCGACCGAACCGCCCGGCGCCTGGCGTGGGGCCTGGCGACCCTCAGCTACGCGATCGTTGCGGCGTGCCTCGTGCTTCTGTGGCTGGACAGGGCGACGATCTCCTCAATCGGAGCGGGGCCCGTCGGCAACCTCGTTCCCGCCGCGACCCTCGGCGCCCTCGGAGCGCTCATCGCCTCGCGCCGGCCGGCGAACCCCATCGGGTGGCTGATGCTGGCCATCGCGGCCACGGTGGGCCTGTCCGGCCTGGCCGCCCTCGTCGCTATCCGCGCCCTGCTCGCCGGATCGTCACCGCACGGCTGGGTCCGGTGGGCAGCCTGGGCGCAGAACTGGATCGGGAACCCGGGCCTGGGGGCGCTGATCCTGATCTTCCTGCTGTTCCCCGACGGGAAGCTCCTCACCAGGCGGTGGCGGTGGGCAGCGAGGCTCACGGTGCTCGGCATGATCTGGTTCGGGGCCGGTACGGCCCTGGACGCGGCCCCGGTCACGCTCTCACCGAAACTGCCGAAGGTCGGGAACCCCGTGGGCGTGCGGGCGCTCAGCGGCTTCTCCAACGGCCCCTCCTTCTTGCTGGTCGTCCTCCTACTCATCCTCGCGGTCGTGGGACTCCTAGTGCGCCTGCGCCGATCCCATGGGGATGAGCGCCAGCAGCTCAAGTGGTTCGCCTATGCGGCGAGCGTCTCAGTGGGCCTCCTTATCCTCGCCATCCCTGCCACCAGCCTGAGCCCGTCGCTGTCCAACGCGATGTTCGCCTCTGCCTTCAGCCTCGGGTTCGCCTTCCTGGTCCCTGCGGCCGCCGCCTTGGCGATTCTCCGCTACGGCCTCTACGAGGTCGACGTGGTCATCAACAAGACCCTCGTCTATTTCTCGCTGGCCGCGGTCATCACGGCGATCTACGTGGGGATCGTGGTGGGGATCGGCGCGATCATCGGCTCGAAGGGCAACGTCGGCCTGTCGGTCCTGGCCACGGCGATCGTGGCGGTGGCCTTCCAGCCCATCCGCGACCGGAGCCGCCGCTTCGCGAACCGCCTGGTGTACGGCAAGCGCGCCACCCCGTACGAGGTGCTGTCGGAGTTCGCCGACCGGATGGCGGCCACCTACTCGGTCGAGGACGTCCTTCCCCGTACCGCGCGCATCCTCGCGGAGGCCACCGGGGCCGTCCGCGCCGACGTGTGGCTACGGGTAGGCCCAGAGCTCCACGTCGCCGGGTCGTGGCCGGATGCACCGCAGCAGCAACGCGTCCCTTTCGTGGACGGCGGATCCCCCGACGTTCCGGGTGCCACCCGGGTGGCCGGAGTACGCCATCAGGGCGAACTGCTTGGCGCGCTCTCCCTGCAGAAAGGGCCCGGCGAGCCCATCACACCGAGCGAGGAGAAGCTCCTCACGGACGTCGCCTCGCAGGCCGGACTGGTCCTTCGCAACGTCCGGCTAATCGAAGACCTTCGAGCGTCACGCCAGCGCCTGGTGGCCGCCCAGGACGAGGAGCGCCGCCGGCTGGAGCGCAATATCCACGATGGTGCCCAGCAGCAGCTCGTCGCCCTGGCGGTACGGACGCGGCTCGCGGAAGGGATGGTGGGACGAGACACCGAGAAGGAGCGTGAGCTCCTCCGGCAGGTCCAGCAGGGTCTCCAGGACGCGCTGGACGACCTGCGAGACCTGGCCCGGGGCATCTACCCCCCGCTCTTGGCCGACCAGGGGCTGGCGGCCGCTCTGACCTCGCAGGCGCGCAAGAGCCCGATGCCGGTGAGCGTGGAGGCCGACGGCATCGGCCGGTTCTCCCAGGACGCCGAGGCCGCCGTCTACTTCTGCACTCTGGAGGCGCTGCAGAACGTCGCGAAATACGCCAAGGCGACGGTGACGACCGTTCGCCTCAGCTCGGATGACGGCCACCTGGCGTTCGAGGTCACCGACGATGGGGTGGGCTTCGACGCGGGGGCCAAAGGCTACGGGACCGGTATGCAGGGGATGGCCGACCGGCTGGCCGCCCTGGGAGGGGAGCTGGTCGTCACGTCCGTCCCGGGCGCAGGAACGACCGTCACCGGGAAGCTCCCGGCCGTCAGCGCGTAGCCTGGCAGGCGTTCGGCCGGGCGATCAGAGCGCGGGGAGGACCCGTTCGGACAGCAGCTTCCGGCGACCGGCGGGGCCGGCCAGAACGAGGATGGCCCACGACGCGCCGGCTTCGGCCAGCTCGTGGAGGAAGCTCGCGAAGCGGTCGGCCGGACCCGACCACGCCAGGTCGTCGGGGAACCCGCGGGCGTGGCGATCCGCCACCAGCCGCTCGGTTTCGGCCTCGTCCTCCCCCACCAGGACGATCCCCGCCCATGTGGGCTCGACCTCCCGGCCGGCGCGGGCCGCCTCTTCGGTGAGGATCGCCACCTTCGCCCCGAACCGCTCCGGCGAGACACCCCACCCGTTCCACCCATCGGCCAGGCTCCCTGCCATCCGGACCACCTCTTCGGCCTGCGCCCCGATCCAGATGGGCGGTCCGCCGGCCCGGACCGGCGGCGGGACCAGCGGGCCGTCCATCTTCGCCACGAAGCCGCCGCCCTCGAACGGGTCGCCCCGGAACAGCGCCTTCAGTGCTGCGACCGTCTCCGCCAGGTGCGCTCGCCGATCCTTCACGGAGAGCGTGGTGAAGCCGTAGGCGTCGTGCTCCGGCTGGTCGATGGGGTCGCCGGTCCCGATCCCCAGGATCATCCGCCCGCCGCTCATCAGGTCGAGCGTGGCCGCCATCTTCGCCAGCAGGCCGATGGGCCGAAGCGCGGCCCGTGTGACGAGGGTCCCGATCGCGACCCGTTCGGTCACGGCGGCCACCGAGGCGAGCGTGGTGAACGCCTCCAGCGCCGGCCGGTCCGACGGCAGGCCCGGTGGGAAGAAGTGGTCGAACGCGAACACGCCGTCGAAGCCCCGCCGTTCGGCGTCGAGGGCGGCGTTCCGGACCTTCAACGGGTCGCCAGAGAACATCGGGAGGATCGATCCGACCTTCAGCGCCCGCCCGGTCATGCCGGCGATCCCACCGCCAAGAAGGCGAGGTCGGCCGCACCCACCGCGCCGGCGTCGTTGCCCAGCGCGGCGGCCAGGACCGGCACCGCGGGCCGGTGGTTCGGCGCTTCGACCGAGTCCCCGAACGCCGCCCGGGCCGGCTCCAACAGCAGGTCGCCGGCGTCCACCGCGCCGCCGCCGATCACCACCACGTCCGGATCCAGCACGTTGACCAGGCCCGCCAGACCCTCGCCGAGCCGCCGGCCGACCTCGGCCAGGATCCCCGTGGCCAGGGCGTCGCCCTCCTTCGCCGCGGCCGTCACCGCCGGCCCGGTGACCCGCTCCGGATCGCCGCCAGCCAGCTCGACGAACCGGGCCTCGGGGTGCTCGCGCGCCGCCGCCCGTCCCAGCCGGTCGATGGCCCGGCCCGATGCCACCTGTTCCCAGCAGCCGAGATTGCCGCACCCGCACAGCGGGCCGCCCGGCTCGACGATGATGTGCCCCACCTCGGCCGCGAACCCGTGCGCGCCGCGGAACAGCTTGCCTCCGATCACGATCCCGCCGCCGATCCCCGTTCCCACGGTCAGCAGCAGCATGTCGGTCGAACCCTTCCCCGCCCCGAACCGGAACTCGCCCCACGCGGCCACGTTCGCGTCGTTGTCGACGAAGACCGGGAGGCCGAGCCGTTCGCGCATGACGTCGCGGAAGCGCAGGTCGTGGATCGGGAGGTTCACGGCCATGACCGCCATCCCCGTCTCCTGGTCGATCAGGCACGGAATGCCGAAGCCCAAGGCGCGCACCTGGCCGGGGGCGGCGGCGCGCGCCTCCTCGACGGCGTCGATGCAGAGCTCCACGAGCTCGGCCTGATTGGCGTCGGCCACGGAGCGCAGGGCGCGGTGATGGACGCCGAGATCGGCGCTCACCGCGGCGGCGAGGAGCTTCGTCCCGCCCAGATCCACCCCGACGACGCAGTCCTCTGGCATCGGGCGACTGTACCCTCGGCGCGCCGTGGCGCCTTCGGACCCCGACCGCCCCGAATACTCCGTCTACCGCGCTCGGCCGCGGGGGCTGCTCGCTCGCCTGAAGGGCGAGCCGGACGTGCTCCCGGGCCCCGGGCGGGACGGCAAGAAGCCCAAGGGCGACGGCCCGGATCGCGCGCCGGGGCGGCGCGAGAAGCGCGAGAAGCCCGCCCGCTCCGGGATCGGCGGCACGTCGATCACACCCCGCCGCGTGCTCAAGTGGCTCGCGCTGGCGATCGGCGGCTGGATCCTCCTGTCGCTCGTGCTCTTCCTGGTCTCCGCCCAGATCGAGCGCGGGAAGACCTCGGGCTCGGCCGACGGCGTGCTCGCGGGCGGCTTCCCGCTGTTCTCGAAGTCGACGATCCTCGTGCTCGGCGCCGACCGCCGGACGAAGTCCTCCAAAGAGCCCGGCGCCCACTCCGGCCCGAGCCGGTCGGACACGATGATGC
>DHWS01000070.1:0-8981 GCA_002413305.1 Actinobacteria bacterium UBA5176
TCCATCTCGCCGTCGCCCAGGAACGCCCACACGCGCTGGTGCGACGTGTCCTTGATCCCCCGGTCGTGGAGGTACCGGTCGAACCGGGCCTGGTAGATCGCGTTGAGGGGGGACAGGCCCATCGACACGCTGGGGTACTCCCAGAACTCCGGCATCAGGCGGGGGTGCGGGTAGCTGGAGAGACCGGGGAACAGGGCCTCCTGCCGGAACCGGTCGAGCTTGTCCTTCTCGAACCGGCCTTCGAGGTAGGCCCGGGCGTACATGCCTGGGGCGGCGTGCCCCTGGAAGTAGACGTGGTCGCCGCCGCCGGGTGCGTTCTTGCCGCGGAAGAAATGGTTGAAGCCCACCTCGTACAGCGACGCAGCCGACGCATACGTTGAGATGTGGCCGCCGATCCCATCGTGGTGCTTGTTCGCCCGGCTGACCATGACGGCCGCGTTCCACCTGATCAGGCGGCGGATGCGACGTTCGATGTCCTCGTCGCCGGGGAAGTATGGCTCCTCCTCGGGCGGGATCGTGTTGATGTAGTGGCTGTTCACCATGGAGGGGACGTTCAGCCGGCGGAACCGGGCCTGGAACAGCAGGCGGCGGATCAGGAACTCGGCCCGAGCCGGATTGGTGTCGATGAGGTCGTCGAGGGCCGCCAGCCACTCGCTGGTCTCCTCGGGATCGATATCGGGAAGCTGATCCTTGAAAGCGTCGAACGCTCGCACCGCTACGCTCCTCCTCGTGCCCCCAGCGGGCACTTCCTACAAGAGTAGGCCTCCCGGCGGGCCAGGTGCGTGAAGGAGGGTGTGAACGCGTGGGGGCGTGTCTGTTGTGCCTGCCGCCGTCACCGGCCCGGCATCACGTCCAGGTCGAACACCGATCCGAAATGGCGAACTACCATGGGGGCCATCTCTTCGACCGTCACCTCGCGGCCGGCGAGCCGGCTGAGCGTGGTGACCCGGTGGTCGGACAGCCCGCACGGAACGATGGCGTCGTACCAGCCGAGGTCCGTGGTGCAGTTCAGGGCGAACCCGTGCAGCGTGACCCGGGCCCGCATGACCCGGACCCCGATCGCGCAGACTTTCGCGTCACCCGCCCACACCCCCGCGTTGACCGGGTTGCGCTCGAGCCCATAGATCCCCGCGTCCGCGCAGGCCCGGATCACCACCTCCTCCAGCCGCCGCACGTGTTCGAGCACGTCCGGCTTCACGCCCAGGTCCACGATCGGATAGCCGACCAGCTGTCCCGGGCCGTGGAAGGTGACGCTGCCCCCTCGGTCGACGAAGTGCAGTTCCGCCCCTGCCGCCTCCATCTGAGCTTGCGCCCATCTGAGGTGCTCGGGCTTCCACCGTTTCCCGCAGGTGTACACGGGCTTATGCTCGAGCAGGATCAGTGTGTCGGGGATCTCCCCCCGGAGCCGCTGCTCGGCCAGTTCGTGCATCCAGAAGAAGGCCTCGCCGTACGGAACGAGGCCGGCAGGCCGAAGGACCGAGGCGGCCCTCGCTTGCGGCTCCGCGAGGGTCTTCACGCCTGCCGCGCCGCCAGTCCCACCTCGGGCCCGAAGTCCCACGTCTCCAGGTTCTCCTTCAGCCGGGCCAGGAACTTGGCCGCCGTCGCCCCGTCGATGATCCGGTGGTCCCACGACATCGAGAGGTACACCATGTGGCGGATGGCGATGGCGTCGTCGATCACCACGGGCCGCGGCTCCACCGCGTCGAAGGCCAGGATCGCGCACTGCGGCGGATTGATGACCGGCACGCTCATGATCGAACCGAACGGCCCGGGGTTGGTGATCGTGAACGTGCCGCCGTGCACGTCGTCGGGGTTCAGCTTCTTGGCCCGGGCCCGGGTGGCGACGTCGTTGACGGCCCGGGCCAGCCCGATGATGTTCATGGTGTCCGCGTCCTTCACCACCGGCACGATCAATCCCTCGTCCAGGGCGACGGCGATCCCCAGGTTGACGTAGCGCTTCAGGATCAGCTGGTCCTCGCGGATCTCGCCGTTGACGTCCGGGAAGGCCACCAACGCCTCGCACACCGCGCGCGCCACGAACGGCATGTACGTGAGCGAGATGCCTTCGCGCTCCTTGAACGCGTCCTTGGCGGCGGTCCGGACCCGCACCACGTTCTCCATATTGACCTCGACGAGGTTCCACGCCCGGGCGGTGGTCTGGATCGACGCCACCATGTTGCGGGCGATCGCCTGGCGCATGCGGGTGAGCGGGATGGCCTCCTCACGGGCCGATACCTGCGGGGCCGGTGCAGGGGCGGGCTGCGGCTGGGGGGGCCGGGGCATCGGCTGCGGCTGCGGTTCGGGCTGAGGAAGGGGCTCCGGTTCGGGCTGCGGCTGCCGGGCCGCGCCGCCGCCCTCGATGAACGCCTGGATGTCGCGCTTGGTGACCCGACCGCCGGTCCCGGTGCCTTCGACCTGGCTGAGGTCGATCCGGTTCTCCTCCGCCAGGCGTCGAACCAGCGGCGAGAGGATCTGGCTGCGCGAGCCTCGCTCCCCGATCTCCACCGCCGGGACGGCGAGGGCGCGTGCCTCCGAGGCCTCCCCGGACGCGGCCTCGGGCTGCGGTGCCGGCGCCGGCGGTTCGGGCTGCCTCGCCGGGGCGGGCGGCTCTTCGGGTTGTGCGTCGGTCTGTTCGGCGGCCGGTTCCTGGGCCGTCGCCTTGTCTGCTGCGGCCGGCTCTTCCGGTTCCTCCCTCTTCGGCTGAGGCTGCGAGGCGACCTGGCCGTTGCCGCCGGTATCGATCATCGCCAGCTCGGTCCCGACCTGGACGGTCTCGCCTTCCTGGACCTTGATCTCGACGATCGTCCCTTCGACCGGCGAGGGCACCTCGGTGTCGACCTTGTCCGTGGAGATCTCGAAGAGCGGCTCGTCGCGTCCGATGGATTCGCCCTCCTTCTTCAGCCACTTCGTGATCGTGCCCTCGACGACGGTCTCACCGAGCTGCGGCATGGTTATGGGAGTGGCCACCGGCGTTCCCTCCTCGAAATATGGTCAAGCGCCTTTACCGTCGGGGGCCCGTCCCTGCACCCCTTCGACGATACCTTCCCGTGGAATTTACGCGTCCCCGGCTCCTCACATCGTATGCAGCGGCGTGCCGGCAAGGGCGAGCATGCTCTCGCCGAGAGCTTCCGAGAGGGTGGGGTGGGGGGCGATGATCGCCGCGACGTCCTGCGGTGTGGCCTCCCAGTTGTACATGAGGCTGGCCGCCTCGATCAGCTCGGTCACGTGCGGGCCGATCATGTGGACCCCCAGGATCGTCCCCCCGTCGGAGTCGGTCACCGTCTTCACGATGCCGCCCTCGCCGACGATATTCGCCTTGGCCAGCACCTGGAAGTTGAACGTGTACGTGGTGACCGCGTAGCCGCGCTCCTTCGCCTGTGCTTCGGTGAGGCCGACGCTCGAGATCTCCGGCGAACTGAACGTGACGCGGGGGATGCCCGCGTAGTCGATCTCCGGGACCGAGTGTCCTGCAACTCGTTCGGCCACCGTCATGCCTTCCAGGAAGGACGAATGGGCGAGCTGGAGCGGGGTGGCCGCGACGTCGCCGATCGCCCACACGTGGGGCACCGAGGTCTGCAGGGTGCCGTCGACCTTGACGTAGCCGCGGTCGAGCTCGACCCCGGCCTCCTCGTAGCCCAGGCCCTGCGAGTTCGGGCCGCGTCCCACCGCGACCAGGCAGATCTCGGCCTCGACGGTGGTCTCGTCGGCTCCTTCGGCACTGTACGTCACAGCGACCCGTTCCCCGTGGTCTTCGACCTTGGACACCATCACACCGGGGAAGGCCTTGATGCCCTTCTTCCTGAACGCTCGGGCGGCTTCCTTCGAGATGTCTTCGTCCTCCAGCGGGACGATGCGGGGGAGCGCTTCGAGCACGGTCACGTCGGCTCCGAAGGAGCGGTAGACGGTGGCGAACTCCAATCCGATGGCGCCGGCCCCGATGACCACCACAGAGGCCGGGAGCTGTTCCCGGAACAGTGCCTGGTCGCTGGTGATGACGCGGTCGGTGACCTCGACACCTTTCAGCAGCCGGGGGAACGAACCGGTCGCCAGGACGACGTCGGTGGCGGTGAGCGTGGTGCCGTCCACGTCGACACCCGGCCCGGGAACCAGCCGGCCGGTCCCCCGGATGACCTCGATCTTGCGAGCCTTGATCAGACCGGTCAGGCCGCTGACCTTCTTGTCGACGATGTGACGTTCGTTCTCCAGGACCTTCGCCCAGTCGACCTCGCCGGATGCATTGATGCCCCACTCCGACGCGCGGTTGACATGGTCCATCACACTGGCAGACTCGAGGAGTGCCTTCGACGGGACGCAGCCTCGCTGGAGGCACGTCCCGCCGAGGCGTTCGTCCTTCTCGACCAGGGCGACCTTCTTGCCGAGCTCGGCCGCGCGGATGGCGGCGGCGTACCCGCCGGTCCCGCTGCCCAGGACGATCACATCGTAGTTGGCGTCCGCCATGCATCGGTCCTTTCTGCGTGATGGGCCACGCACCGGCCCGTTGGTCATACTACGGCGGAACCCACGACCCGATGAGCGAGGCGACGATGAGCGACGAAGCAGACCTGAAGCACTCGCCCCTGGAGGACGAACACCGTGCCCTGGGAGCCCATCTGGGGCCGTTCGCCGGCTGGCTGATGCCGATCGAGTACGCCGGCACGCTTGCCGAACACCGCGCCGTCCGGGAGGCGGTCGGGATGTTCGACCTGACGCACCTGGGCAAGATCATGGTGGACGGGCCGGGGGCCATGAACGCGTTGCAGCGCTCGATGCCGAACGACGTGTCGAAGGTCGCGCTCGGCGGCGCGCAGTACAACATGGTGCTGAACGAGCGGGGTGGCATCGTCGACGACCTCATCAACTACCGGCTGGACGAGCACCGGTGGCTGTGCGTGCCGAACGCGGCGAACGTCCACAAGGTGCACGCCGCCGTACTGGCTCAGGCCGGTCCCGACACCGACGTGGTGCTCCGGGAGGACCTCTGCCTGATCGCGCCGCAGGGTCCCCGGTCGTTCGACCTGGTCGGCTCGCTGTTCCCGGACGCGGTCGGGCTCGAGTACATGCACGGGATGGAGTCGTCCTACCGGGGCGAGGACATGGTCGTGTCGCGGTCCGGCTACACCGGCGAGAAGGGGTTCGAACTGTTCGTGCCGGATCGGCTAGCGGCCGGCCTGTGGCGCGAGCTGCTCTCGGCGGGGCGGGCCGATGGCTTGGAGGCCTGTGGGCTCGGGGCGCGCGACACCCTTCGACTGGAGATGGGGTACCCGCTGCACGGCAACGACATCTGGGACGAGAAGACGCCGCTGGAAGCCGGGCTGGGGTGGGCGGTGGCGCTGGAGAAGGACATGGACTTCGTCGGACGGGACGCGCTCCTGCGGCAGAAGACCGAGGGCGTCCCGTCGCGATTGTGGGGGCTCAGGTGCGTGGAGCAGGGCCGGATCCCCCGGCCGCATGCCCCGATGTTGGCGGCGGACGAGCCGGTGGGGGAGACGACCAGTGGGACGTTCTCCCCGACGCTCAAGATCGGGATCGCGATGGGCTACGTCTCGCCGCGCGACCGGATCCGGGCCGGCGACCGCGTCGAGATCGAGGTGCGCGGCAAGCGGGTCGCGGCCGAAGCGGTCCGTCCACCGTTCGTCGCTTCGAGCCCGAAGTAGGAGCTACCCGCGACCGGTGCGGGCTTCATCGATCGCTTCGACCCAACCGGCGATCTCCTCGCCGTAGACGATGTTCGAGGTCGTGAGGTACTGCGCGCCATGCGTGCGCGGATTGCCGAGCGGTGAGGAGTAGATGTCCGGCGGCTTCGAGAAGTAGAAGAGGATCACCGGGGGGAGACCTTCGACCTTCACCCGGAGCTCCAGCACCGGGCTCCCGAGGGCGTGCCCCGCGCTCTTGACCTCGTCCAGCGGGAAGACCGTCTCGCCGAGGAGGTCCGGCTTCGCCCCGCGGATCTCCGGCCGGAAGATGAGACGCCTGTCCTCCAGGATCAGCTCGCCGCGGACGCCCTGCAAACCGGTCTGCTTGTGCACCATCCAGACGGTCGTGGGATCGCGTGCCATTCGCCGCTCACGTCGAGGCCGACTCCGCCAGGTAGCCCAGGAACAGCGCCTCGCTGAGACAGGACCTTTCGAAGTCGGCCAGGCTCAGGCTCTCGTTCTCGGAGTGCGGCGCCGAACCGGGGTCGGCCGCGCCGGTCAGCAGCAGCGCCGCGTTCGGGAACGTCTCGGCGAAGGCGGCCAGGAAGGGGATCGAACCCCCTGCCCCCATGTCCACGGGTGCCACTCCGAACGCCTCGCCGAACGCGCGGCGGAGCGCTTCGTACGCGGGGCCTTCGGCCTCCAACCGGTACGGCGCCCCGATCCCCTCCGGGAGGACGGTCAACTCGGCGCCCCAGGGCACGTTCGACTCCAGGTGGTGGATCAGCGCGTCGCGAGCCTTCTCCGGGTCCTGCCCGGGCGGGATGCGCATGCTGACCTTGGCCCGGGCGAACGGGACGAGCTGGTTAGACGCCTCCTGGGTCCGCGGCGCGTCGATGCCCAGCACGGAGATGGCCGGCCGCATCCACATCCGAGAGGTGAGCGTCCCGTCGCCGATGAGCTTGACCCCGGGACGAACACCCGCCCATCCGCGGAGCTCCTCCTCGGTGAGGTCGAGCGGTTCCGCGTCGCCCGACACCAGTCCGGGGACGGCCACCCGGCCCTCGTCGTCGTGGAGGCTGGCCAGCAGGCGGCACAGCGACATGAGCGCGTCGGGGATCGCCCCGCCGTACTCGCCGCTGTGCACGGCGTGGTCGAGGGTTCGAAGCTCCACGAACAGCGCCACGATGCCGCGTAGCGAGATGGTCAGCGCCGGCTCACCCACCCGCCAGTTGCCGGAGTCGGCGAGGATCACCGCGTCGGCCGACAGGAGATCGCCGTACCGCGACAGGAACTCCGGAAGGTGTTCGGAGCTCGACTCCTCCTCGCCCTCCACGAAGACCGTCACCCCCACCGGCGGCCGCCCCTCCCACGCACGGATAGCGGCTGAATGCACGGCGATGCCGGCCTTGTCGTCGGACGAACCGCGCCCGTACAGCCGGCCGTCCTTCTCCACCGGCTCGTAGGGATCGGTGTCCCAAAGCTCGCGGGGGCCTTCGGGCTGGACGTCGTGGTGCGCATACAGCAGGACGGTCGGCGCGCCCTCGGGCGCCGGGATCCTGCCGAGCACCGCCGGGTGCGCCCCGTCGACCTCGAGGATCTGCGTCTCCATACCGCACTCGTCGAGGATCTCCCGGGTCGCCAGGGCCGAACGCTGGACTTGCTCGGGGTCGAACCCCGCGAAGCTCACCGAAGGGATGCGGACCAGGCGTTCGAGGTCCGCGCGGGCCTGGGGCAGAACGCGGGCGATGCCGTCGTGGATGCGTCGGTTGTCCATGACGGCAGAGCGTACCCCTTACTGGTCCAGTCGCTCGACAGCCCGGCGGAAGGCGGCGACCGCGTCGGCGCGGATGAAGCCGCCATGGCCGAAGCAGGCAGCGTCGAAGTCGACTTCCGCGAGCGCGCGCAGGCTTCGGCGCGCCTCCGCCATATCCTCTGTATAGACGCCGAGGGGCGGGCCGACCCGCCCGAACATCGCGCCCGCGGCGTCCCCGGCGAAGAGCAGGCGCCGGGACTCGAGGAGCAGCGAGACATGGCCGGGCGTGTGGCCGGGCGTGTGGAGCACCCGCAGCCCGCCGGCGATGGGCAGCACCTCGCCGTCCGCCACCGGATGCCCGACCATGGCCGGTTCGACCTCGGTGAACCCCATCCGGCGTCCGATCCGCTCGGTGAGCCGGGAGAACGCGTTGGGCCTGGACGCGGGCGGTCCCGGGCGGTCGCCCTGCACGACCGGGATGTCGAGGGCGTGGGCGTAGACGGTGGCGCCGGTCCGGCGGCCCAGGGCGGCCAGGCTCCCGGTGTGGTCCTCGTGGTGATGGGTGATGAGGATATGCCGGAGGTCCTTCGGCGTGCGTCCGAGGGCTGCGACGGCTGCCAGCAGCAGTTCGGCCCGCTTCGGCAACCCGGAGTCGACCAGGGCCAGCCCGGGACCGTCCTCGATCAGGAAGGTGTTGACGTAGGGGACGCCGAAGACCTGCACGGGGACGGCGTGGACGCCCGGGACGACCTCGCGGGCGCTCAGCGGAGACGGCTGGTCACTGGGTTCGGATCGCAGCCTGCTCGATCTGCGAGATCGAGGTGTTGTCGAATCGGGCCCCATGGATCATCTGCGTCAACAGCTTCCCGGAGTTCGAACCGGACAGGGCGGCGATCACCACGTACAGCCCGGAGTTCGGGATGCCGAGTTCGCGGAACGGTCCGAAGCCGGGGGCGGCCACCACGTACGCCCAGCGGTACGAGCCGTGCTTCGTCTTGCAGAGCCCGGTGTCCTCGGCCACGTAGTCGCCGGGCGAGAAGGTCGTGCCGGTCATGTCCGGCGGATGGTCGACGAACACCTGCTCCTTCGCCCGGTGGCAGTTCTTGCCGTTCACGAACTGGAGCGATGGGATCCGGGCCACCAGGTAGTAGTAGTCCGACGGGATCCCGACCTCGCTCTGGTCGACCCAGAACACCTCCATCCCGTTCACGATCCCCGCGCGGTTCAGCCAGTCCGGGATCTGCGGGGAGGCGACGAACCCCTGCTGCGGGAGACGGGTCCGCGGTAGGGGCATGGCATCCCACGTGTCCGGGACGATCCCCTGGACCCGTCCTGCCTGCACGTCGACGAACGGTGACGGGCTGGTGGTGGGGAGGTGATGGATCGAGAAGACGGGGACCACCGGCAGGTTCGCGGCGGCGCCGGGAGCGTCGGTCGGCACCTGCGTACACGCGGAAAGCAGTGCCGCCAGCACGGCCAAAGATGCGATTCGGAACCCCACGGTCTCGCCGAGGAGTCTAGGCAAGTTGCGTGTGGCGTGCCAGCCGGCGAACGAACCGCCGGGAACGGACCGCCGGGAACGAACCGCCGGG
>DHWS01000070.1:9129-14002 GCA_002413305.1 Actinobacteria bacterium UBA5176
CGAACCGCCGGGAACGAACCGCCCTCGGGCTTCCACGCCCGCCGCCGCCGGGCGTATGATCCGGCCAACCGCATAGATGCGTCTCGAGGTTGACCCGGGCGGGGTGGCACTCCGTTCCGGGTCCGAAGAGGGAAGCCGGTGCAAGGCCGGCACGGTCGCGCCACTGTGACCGGGGAGCGAACCCGAGAGATGCCACTGGGCCGGCAGCGGCCCGGGAAGGTTCGGGGGAGCGCAGCGCATCGGGGCGAGAGCGGTGGCGGGCGGGCCACCGGTGGAGCCTCGGAGGCGCCCAACCGGGAGTCAGGAGACCTGCCCCGGGACGGTTCGGCCGCGCTCTTCGCGCAAAAGAGAGGCCGCCTCCCGATCTCGGGGCACAGGTGGAGCCTCCGGCGAAAGCGCCGGGGGCTTCTTCCGTCTCGGAGGGTGGCCGTGACCGGAAGGAGCACGTGCATGGCTCTGGCTCGAACGTTCCGAGGAGCGGTGCTGGTGGCCGTCGGCGCTCTCGCATCCGCGGGCTGCTCCAGCTCGCAGGTTCCGACGGCGCGCTCCACCCCGACTGCCGCCCCGTCCCACGCCTTCCCGCTCACGTTGTCCGACGATGAAGGGGTCCGGGTGACGGTTCCCTCCGCGCCGCGCCGGATCGTCACCTTCGCCCCCGCCGACACCGAGATCGTCTTCGCGCTGGGCCTCGGGTCCCGCTTGGTCGGCGTGTCCTACCACCAGTTCGACGACTACCCGCCTGCGGCCACGGCCATCCCTGAGGTAGGCGGTCCCAACACCGCACCGAGCATCGAGAAGGTGGTCGCCCTCCACCCCGACCTGCTGTTGGTCACCGCCGGCGGCCAGGACTGGAAGGGCCACCTCCGCCAGCTCGGCATCCCGGTGTTCACGACGAACGCCACCTCGTTCGACGACGCGCTCCACGATATCCGCACGCTCGGGGAGGTGACGGGGGCCGAACCGGCCGCCGACCGGCTGGCCGCATCCATGGCGTCGCAGGCGGCGGCCATCGCGCAGAGGGTCTCCGCGGAATCCGGCGTGTCGTGCTTCCTCGACCTCGGAGGCCTCTACACGGTCGGTCCGAACGACTTCCCGTTCGACCTGCTCGGGCGGGCGGGCTGTGATCCGGTGACCGCCTCGGCCACCACCTCGTACCCGCAGTGGCAGAAGGACGAACTGGTCAAGGAGGACCCTGCGGTGTACCTGTTCACCAGTGACTCCGGGGACACCGTGCACGGGATCGAATCCGATGCGCAGCTGGCGTCCATCGCTGCCGTGACGAAGGGACAGGTCTACTCGATCGATTCGGACCTCATCAGCCGGCCTGGGCCCCGGCTGGTCCAGGGCATCACCGCACTGGCCCGGGCCCTGCACCCGGACGCCTTCGGCTAGATGCTGGCGCCCGGTCACCGCCGCCTGGTCCTGCCGCTGCTCAGCGCGCTGCTGGCCGGGTCGGTGCTGGCCGGGGTGGCGATCGGGGCGGTGCCGATCTCGCCCTGGGACTCCCTTCGGCTGTTCGCTTGGCGGCTGCACCTGACGGGTCGGCCGGGCGGGGTCTCCGTCGCGACGACCGTGATCCTTTTCCAGCTCCGGCTTCCCCGGGTGCTGCTGGCGGCCGTGGTCGGCGCCGGGCTGGCGACGGCGGGGACGGTGTTCCAGGCCCTGTTCCGCAATGCGATGGCCGACCCGGCCATCATCGGGGTCAGCTCCGGCGCAGCGCTCGGGGCGATCGTGGTGATCCTGACGGGCGCTGGAGCGGCGGCAGGCGGGCTCGGCGTGTCCGCCGCCGCCTTCATCACCGCGCTGGCCACCGCCATCCTCGTCTACCGGCTGGCCCGGCTCGGTCCGGCCATTCAGGTGGCCACGCTGCTGCTGGCGGGCGTGGCGGTGGCCGCGATCATCTCCGCGCTGATGTCGCTCGTGATGACGTTCTCCGGCCAGGAGATCCGTTCGATCTACTTCTGGCTGCTGGGGGGCCTGGGGAACGCGAGCTGGCGGTCACTGGAGTCGTCGGCGCCGTTCGTCCTGGCTGGAGCGGCCTTCGCGGTATGGAGCGCGGCCGACCTGAACCTGACCGCGCTCGGGGAGGAGCGGGCCGGGCAGCTGGGGCTGGAGGTCGAACGATTCAAGCGGCGGATGCTCGCGGTGGGCACGCTGATGACCGCCGCGGCCGTCTCCGCCTCGGGCGTGATCGGGTTCGTCGGGCTGATGACGCCCCACATCCTGCGGCTGGCGGTGGGAGCCGACCACCGGAAGCTGCTGCCCGCGTCGATCCTGGGCGGGGCCTCCCTGATGGTGCTGGCCGACCTGGCGGCGCGTTCGGTGCTGCCCCCGGTCGAGATCCCGGTCGGTGTAGTGACCGCGCTGCTCGGCGGGCCGTTCTTCCTCTACCTGCTGCGACGGGAACGAAGGAGCGCCGGTGCCCGGGCGTGAGGACGCGCTGGTCGTCGACGGCGTATCGGTCGGCTACGGCCGCCATCCGATCCTGCACGACGTCTCACTCACGGCGAGGGCCGGCGAGGTCACTGGACTGATCGGGCCGAACGGTTCGGGCAAGACCACCATGGTTCGTGTGGCGTCGCGCTCCCTGCGGCCGGCGCAGGGGAGCGTGCGGATCGGCGGCGTCGATCCCTACTCGATCCCTGCCCGGAGTTCCGCCCGGCTCATCGGCGTGGTGCCCCAGGAAGTGGCGCCAGCGTTCTCGTACTCGGTCCTGGAGATGGTGCTGATGGGCAGGTCGCCGTACCTCGGCCGGTTCGGAACCGCCAAGCCGGAGGACTGGGCGAAGGTCCGGTGGGCGATGGCCGCGGCGAACGTCCAGCATCTGGCCGACCGTCCGATCGAGGAGCTTTCCGGGGGCGAGCACCAGCGCGTGATCCTGGCCCAGGCCCTGGCCCAGGACGCGCCGGTCCTGCTGCTGGACGAACCAACCACGCACCTGGATATCCGTCACGTGTTCGAGTTCCTCGGCGTGGTCCGGCGTCTGGCCCGACGGGACGGGAAGACCGTGCTGGCGGTGTTCCACGACCTGAACATCGCGGCGGCGACGTGCGACCGGATCGTCGCGCTCTCCGCGGGACGCGTCGTGGCGAACGGCCCGCCGGGGGAGGTCCTCACCCGCGACCTGGTGTGGGAGGTGTTCGGCGTCGAAGCCGACGTCGCCCCAGCTGAGTCGACCGGCCGTCCGTTCGTGTCCGTCGCGCCGCCACCCGATGCCGGTGGGCCGGAGGGGACCGGCGCACGGGCCCACGTGATCGGCGGGGCCGGCCGGGGCGCGGCTGCGATGCGGGCGCTGGCGGAGCGGGGCTTCGAAGTCACCGCCGGCGTGCTGCACTCCGGCGACACCGACGACATGGTCGCGGAGCGGCTGGGGCTCCCTCGGGTGACGGTGCCGCCGTTCTCGCCGATCGACGCGCGGAGCGCGGCCGACTGCCGTGAGCTCCTCCGGAGCGCCGCTCTATTGGTTGTGGCCGACGCGCCGTTCGGCCCGGGGAACCTGGAGAACCTCCGGCTCGCTCAGGAGTTCGCCGCGGCAGGCACGCGAACCCTCGTGCTGGAGCAGGTCCCGATCGAGGAGCGCGACTTCACCGGGGGCGAAGCGACCACGCTGTGGCGCGCGCTGCGGAGGAGGGCGCACGTGTGCTCCAGCGCCGGGGAGCTGGCCCGGGCGCTGGACGCCGCGACGCAACGCTCCTAGTCGACCAGACCCCGCCGCAGGGCGATCGCCACCGCCTGGGCGCGGTCGTTCGCCCCGAGCTTCTCGAAGATCCGCTCCAAGTGCGTCTTCACGGTGTGGGCCGAGATGCCCAGGTCGTGGGCGACCTCCTTGGTGGTGGCGCCGTATGCGACCTTCTGGAGGATCTGGGACTCGCGCCGGGACAGCGGCGTGTCGGGGCGCTGTTCGACGTACTGGACCTCCTCGATGAAGGCCCGGGTGAGGGTGGGATGGATGACCGCTTTCCCCTCCAGGGCGAGCCTCGCGGCCTGGATCAGCTCGGTGGCGCTGACGTCTTTCAGCAGGTAGCCGGAGACGCCGGCCCGGATGGCCTCGTGGATGGCGGCCCGCGACTCCTCCACGGTGAACAGGATGATCTTGGTGTCCGGGTTGTCCTCGTGGATCAGCTTGGTCGCTTCCAGGCCGCCCATGCCCGGCATGCGCACGTCCATGAACACCACCTCGGGCTTGACCTCCCGGGCGAGCTCCACCGCCTCCTCCCCGTTGGTCGCCTCCCCGACGATCTCGATCTCACTGGAGGTGGACAGCGCCGAACGCAAGCCATCCCTGGTGATCGGGTGGTCGTCCACGATCATGATGCGCATCGTGACTCCTGGGCGCTGTCGCCCTTCCACCGGAACGGGATCCCGGGAAACGCCGTTAGAATAGCCTCGAAGGAGACGGCGGTGATAGAAGCGGAGATGCGCGATCCCATGCAGGACGAGACGGACACCGCCACGGATTCCCGGACGCCGCCGGCCACGGCGAACGGCGAAGGCATCCCGGCCGTCGACCCAGTGGCCCTCAAGGAGCAGGTGATCGAAGCGCTCCGGGAGGTCCACGACCCCGAGCTCGGGATCAACATCGTCGACCTCGGTCTGGTGTACGGGGTGGAGCTCGAAGGCGACACGGTCCACGTCACCTACACGCTGACGACCATGGGTTGTCCGATCGGGCCGCTGATCGAAGCACAGATCCAGCAAGTCGTGGCCGACATCCCTGCCATCGAGCACGTCGACGCCGAGATGGTCATCCGGCCGCCGTGGAGCCCGGAGATGATGTCCGAAGAGGCCAAGGCCGCCCTCGGGTTCTTCTAGGCGGCGCCCGCCGTCGTCGATCGCGGGATCCACGACCAGGAGTAGCGTCCCGATGTAGGTC
>DHWS01000062.1 GCA_002413305.1 Actinobacteria bacterium UBA5176
CAACCCTTGCCCGATACCGCATCCGGGCCACCCCCTCGACCCGGCGGCCGTCGCCGCCGGGTCGAGGAGTGCCTGTCATCTAAGGTGTGACGGTGATCGGGACCAGCGCGCTCGTGACCCCGGCCGTCTGCGTCGTGCTCATGCGGGCGATCAGGGTGAACGACCCGACCTTCTTGCCGAACGCGTCATAGGTGATCACGACAGAGCCGCCAGGCTGCGGCGGGGACGCGTTCACCGTGAAGTCGGCATTCGCCTGTGGGGCCTGGTTCACACCGCTCGAACCGTCGCGGTTCTCCGCGCCGGCCGACAGGCCGGTGGACGCGCCTCCTCCGGTGAGCGTGCCGTATGCGTACGTAACGCTCTCCGTCCCGCCGATCTGCAGCCAGATCTCGAACTCCTGGTTGTCCGATGTCCCGAAGGTCGGCACGTCAGCCCAGTCCACGACGATCCAAGTGTTCACACCGTCGGACAGTTCACCGATCCGGACAGCACCGCCCGCTCCGGGGTTGAGGTCCGTCCAGAACGGGGCGATCAGGTTGTTCGGCCGGGCGGGATCCGGGAAGGTCTGCGGGTTGCAGCAGTCGTTGTCCTGACTGGTCCCCCCGCTGACCACGAGGTAGCCATTGGAGTCAACCCCCACTTCGCTGTAGGTCTCGCTGCCGTAGTTGAACGAGTCGACCACGAAGTTGGCGAGGGTTTCGTCCCCCATCCCGGAGATGGCCGGTACGCCGAACAACGAGAGCGGCAGGTAGCCGCCGGCCGGCGAGCCTCCCGGGGTGATGGAGTCGATGGTGGGCGCCACTGATCCAGAGAGCGTCCCATCCCAGTGGAACCCCTTGGTGTTGTCGGGAACGCCGGGGGCGCTCACGTTCGAGATGGGCAACCCGGCCTGATCGGAGGTCCGCACCACGATGTGGGCATCCGCAGCGTTGGGCGAGAAGTTCTGAGCCGCCACCTGGCACGAGACGGACGACCCCTTGGAGAGGGTCCCCGCCGAGCAGGTGTGGGTCAGGGTCACCGCGCCCTGGGTCTTCACGAAGTCGACCGGAATGACCACCGGCGTCGCGCCACCGGACGGGGTGAGCGTGACCTTCCCGAAGTACTGCCCCGGAGCGAGGTTCTCTCCGTTGATCGTGATGGCGATCGTGCGGCTCTGGCCCGCATCCATCCCGAACTGGCTCGGCGTCACGATGATCGAGCCACCCGGCGGAGCGACCGTCGAGGCCTTGAACGACCGGCTGCTCCCGGACACGTTCACGGCGGTCCGGTGGGTGGTGAGGGTCCCGGACATCTCGGTGGCGTCGATGCTCGGAAGATTCAGATCCACCCGGTGCAGGGGATCCGCCGACGACCCGTAGTAGTCGGCCGACGGAACATCGAAGGTGAGGGTCGGGGACACCGCTCGATTGGCGCGGATCCCGCCCGATCCCGAGTCGAATGGGTCAGCGGGGGTGACACCGTCGGACTTCAAGGTGTCCTGCACCGCCGATGTCATGAGCGCCGACATGATCTGGCCCGGCGTCCACGAGGGATGAGCCGCCTTCACCAGAGCCGCCACGCCGGCGGCGTGCGGGGCCGACATCGAGGTTCCGGCGATGACAAGCAGAGGTGCCGGGTTCGTGGTCGTTTCGTGATCACGAAGGGTCTCACACGTGCTCTGACCTGCGGAAACGCCGAATCCCGGCCGGTGCCCGGGGTGGGATTCGAACCCACACGCCCTTTCGGGCCGCGGCTTTTAAGGCCGCTACGTCTTCCAGTTCCGACACCCGGGCCTTCGGCCAAGCATACGCGGAGGCTCGGAAGCCACGAACCTGAAAACTGCGCGGATTCCTGGGGCGACATGAGGCCATCCGAACCACTCACTTGCCATCGCCCGTTAGACTGCGGGGCCGAGGGGTGCGACATGACGCGATGGAACAGACTCATACCTTCCCTCGTGTTCATCTGTCTCCTGGCGGGGTCCTGTGGGGCGTCGAAGCCGCTCGGGGAACCGTCGTCCCCCGGCCAGGCGAATCCCACGAGATCCATCGCCGTTTCGGTACCGGCGAGTTCGATCTACCTGCTCGATCCCGCCACCCAGCAGGTTCGGACTGAAGTCCGGGGCCTGACCGACTTCCAGGCGGGGTACGCGGCCTGGTCGCCCGACCACCGGCACCTGGCGTACGGGGACAACGCCATCGTGACCGTGGACACGCTCACCGGCCGCCCGAGCGTGCTGGTCCGGGGGCCTTCGCTGTCGATGCCCGCTTGGAGCCCGGACGGCCTGCGCATCGCCTACGGCGACGGCCGCGACCTGTGGGTCAGCCCCGCGTCGAAGGTCGCCGCCACCTACCTGCAGCTTCCTCTCTCGCTCGCACCGCTCGATATGGATTGGGGCCGATCCGGGCTGATCGCCTTCCAGGGGCTCCGGCTCGAATGTCACGTTCCCCTGGGGTGCTCCTCGACGAACAGCAGCGACCTGTGGACGGTTCGGCCGGACGGGACGGGCCTCAAGCAGCTCACCAACGTCGGCGACGTCTCCGCCCCCCGATGGTCGCCCGACGGGCGGCGGATCGTGTTCGTTCGGCGCTCGGGCGCGGAGGGGCCCGGCCAGCTGTGGTCGGTGGCCGCCGACGGGACCGGGGCCGCCCGGCTGGTCGCCGGCAAGGACGTCCTGGGCGGGGACTGGTCGCCCGACAGCCGGCAGATCGCCGTCGTCGCCACCGGGCCCCTGCCGAAGACGCTGCGGGTCTGGATCGGGAGCGCCGACGGACGGGGCCTTGGGGCGGTTGGACCGATCATCCGCGGCGCGCAGGCCTCCATCGACTGGTAGCCGAGGAAGGACCGCTCACCCCTCCGAGATCGTCACCGTCCGGATCGTGACCGGCTCGCGGGGCCGGTCGCCATGCCCGGTCGGGGTCGAGCCGATCGCCTGCACGACATCCATGCCCTCCCGGACCTTCCCGAAGATCGAGTAGGCCTTCGGCAGGCGCTGGCCCTGCGGTCCGCAGACGATGAAGAACTGGCTGCCGTTCGTGTTCGGGCCCGCGTTCGCCATGGCCAGCGTGCCGAGCTCGTAGCGAAGGTCATCGTGGAGCTCGTCCTCGAACTCGTAGCCCGGACCTCCGGAGCCCGTGCCTTGCGGATCGCCGCCCTGGATGACGAACCCGTCGATCACCCGGTGGAAGACCACGCCGTCGTAGAAGCCCTGACGGGCCAGGAAGACGAAGTTGTTGACGGTCCTGGGTGCGTCGGCGGCGAACAGCCCCACCACGATGTCCCCGTGGGAGGTCTTCAGCGTCGCGGAGTAGGTCTTGTCCGGGTCGAGCTGCATCTGGGGTGGACTCGGATATCGCATCGGAGAGAGTCCTCTCTAGGAAACCTTGACGGTCACCTTGGTCATGTAAACGGTCTGCGCCGGGGCGCCGTCGCTCCCGCCGCCTTGGATGGGGATCGCGGCGATCTTGTTCACCACGTCCAAACCGCTGGTGACGTGTCCCACGATGGCGTACTGGCCGGTCCCGCCTGGGGCCAGTGCCGACTGCGCGGAGGCGGCCGTGACGATGAAGAACTGGCTGCCGGCGGTGCCGTTCGGCTCGGACCCCGACTTCGCCATGGCCACCGTGCCGATCGGGTACTGGGCGTTCGAACCGGGAGCGTCGACCGTCGAGTACCCCGGCCCACCCGTCCCGTCGCCCTTCGGGTCGCCGCCCTGGATCACGAAGCCCTGGGCGATCCGGTGGAAGATCAGGCCGTCGTAGAAGTGATGCTGGATCAGGAAGACCATACTGTTGACGGTGTTCGGCGCCTGTTTCGGGTCGAACGCGATCTTGATCGTGCCGCAGGACGTCTCCATGGTGACCGTGTAGGTCTTCTTGGTGTCGATCGTCATGGGCGGCGCCTTCGCATACGTCGCCTTGGTCTGCGAAGCGGCCGCCGGAACGGTCCCAGCGCACGCGACGGCGGTTGCGGTCGGAGAGGGTGAGGCGCTCGGCGTCGGGCTAAGGGAGTGCGTGGGCGTGGGCTTCGCGGCGGCCTTTGCCTTCTTGCCGAAGAAGACCAGCTTCGCCCCCACCGCCAGCCCGGCCACTGCGACGATGAAGGCGACGGCTATGGCCAGAACTCGCTGGCGGCGCTTGCGACGACGTTCGGCCTGGCGACGCGCGGCGAGCTTGGCCAGGTGACGATCACGCGTCCTGCGGTTCGACATAGGGGACGCCCAGTCTACGGAGCGCCCGAGTCTTCGACCAGCCGGTACGCGAGGCCGTCGAGGATGTCGGTCTCCGAGACGATGGCCCGGTCGAACCCCCACCGCTGCATGACGGCCACCAGGATGGCCGCGCCGGCGGGGATGACGTCCTCCCGGCCTGGAGCCATGACCGGGATCGCCCGGCGCTCCTCGGTGGTCATGTCGGCCAGGATCCGGAAGACGCGTTCGGCGTCCTCGCGCTTCAGGATGGTTCGGTGGAGCCGGTCCGGGTCGTACTCGGGCAGCGCGAGGGCGATGGCTTGCACGGTGGTTGAGGTGCCGGCCACCGCGATCAGCGTCTTCGCGTCGAACACCGGGATCCGGTCCTCGACCTGGGTCAGAACCCCGGTGACGGCCAGTTCGAGGTGGTCGAGCTCCTTGTACGTCGGAGGATCGGTGTGCAGGTGGCGCTCGGTGAGCCGGACGCTCCCGATCTGGGCCGAGATCGCCGCATCGGGGCGGTCGGTGCCGACGACGAACTCGGTGCTCCCTCCGCCGATGTCCAGGACCAGGTACGGGGGCTCGGCGTCCGTCAACCCTCGTGTGGCGCCGATGAACGAGAGCTCGGCCTCCTGTTCGCCGGGCAGGACCTCCATGGGTTCCCCGGTCAGACGCCGGACGGCCTGGGCGAGTTCGTCACGGTTGGCCGCGTCCCGCACCGCGCTCGTCGCGGCCAGGTGGACCCGTTCCGCCCCCAGCGCCCGGGCCCGCCGGCAGTACCACTCGAGGACGTGTACGGTCCGGCGGAGGGCTTCGGGATCGATCCGGCCGGTCCGGTCCACTCCCTGGCCGAGGCGGGTGATGACCATGTCGCGGGCCAGGTCCTGGAGGTGGCCGTCGGACTCGGTCCACCGGACGACGAGGAGCCGGATCGAATTCGTCCCCAGGTCGATCGCGGCCACCCGCCGGGAGGGCTTCTCGTAGTGGACCGGCTCGCCCTCGGCGAGGCGTCCGGCCACCCAGACACCGATCGGATCCTCGCCACCGCCCAGGTGGTACGCGTAGTGCGCGTGGAGGCACTTCACGCCGTGCGACGAACCGGCCACGCCGCCCCACCCCTCCGCGCCCGGGTGCATGCGCCCTCGCTCCCGCGCGTAGGCCTCGTGCGCCGTGCGGAGTCCGGTTCCAAGCTGAGGGTCGATCTCCGCCTGTTGTTCGAGCCGCTTGATCCACCCCTCGGATTCCAGGCGGGAGACCGCTTTGACCGCGTCCGGGCAGGTCAGCCAGTAGACGGTCGGGAACGGGTGGCCTTCATCGTCGACGGGCCGGTTGCGGATGACCAGCGGATGGCCGGGGCCGCAGCGCGCCACGACGGAGAAGGGAACGGTGGGGTTGCGCCCGAGCTGGGCGGCGACAGCTTCGCGGTCCGCCGAACCGGCTATTTGCGCTTGTTCTCGACGGAGCGCTTGAAGTCCACCTGGCGCTCCTCGGACTGCTTGAGGAACCGCTTCAGCTTCTGTTCGAACTCGGGGTCCTTGCCGGAACGCCGGTCGATCCGCGGGGCGGGGTCCTGCAGAGCCTTGATCGAGAGGTCGATCTTGCCGTCTTCCTTGATGGCCACCACCTTGGCCTGGACCTTGTCGTTCAGATGGAGGTGCTCCTCGACCGACCGAACGTAGTTCCGATCGATCTCCGAGATGTGCACCAGGCCCATCCGGCCATCTTCGAGCTGGAGGAACGCCCCGTATGGGGTGATGCGCTGGACGCTTCCCTCCACGACCGCTCCGACCTCTACCTCTGCGATTGGAACTCCTCTCCGCGTGTCCGACTGGACAGGAAGGCACTATCCCACCGGCCCCCAAGGCCGTCAACAGGTCGAAGGCCGGAGAGTGGGAGCCCGTTGCTGCACGGATCGCTCAGCCCGCTTCGCGGTTCTCCGCGACGGGAGCGCCCTCCGACCTTCCATCGCTCGGTTCGACGGGTTCGATCAGCGGCGCCGGCTCGACGCGCTCGTCGGCTTCGGTGGCCGGTGGCCGGACGAGGCTCCGCGGCCACAGCCGCTCCTTCTTGACCACGTTGATCTCGGCGCAGTACAGGGTGATCTGGGCCCCCAGGTAGATCCACGCGAGCAGCCCGATGACCAGTGCGAACGTGCCGTAGACCTCGCTGGCGTTCTTGATCTGGTGCGTCACGTAGTAGCCACCCGCCGACTGGAGGATCGTCCACAGGACCGCTGCCGTCATCGCACCTGGGAACACGTCCCGCCGGGACAGGCGGGTGCTGGTCAGCACCTGGAACGTGAGCATGAACAGGAGCAGGTTCAGCACCAGCGTCGCCGCGATGCCGCCGATGCGAAGCGGGACCGCCGTCGCGCCGCTGGTCGTGCCGAGACCCGACGCGAACGTCGCCACCACGGTGATGGTCCCCAGGATGGCCAGCATGAGCAGGCCCCGGAACTTCGACTTCAGGAAGTTCGGCCACCGCTCGTTCGGCACGCGCCACACGGTGTTCATGGCGTTCTGCGCGGCCTGGGTCACGCCCAGCCCCGCCCACAGGGTGGCCAGGATGCCGACGATCAGGGCGACACCGCTGCCCGAGAGCGAATGGATGTTCTTCGAGATCTGGTCGCCGATCACGGGGAAGTCCCGGAGCGCCGACGTCACCACGCTCTGCTGGAGCTTCGGGTTCCCCCGCAGCAGGATCCCGAGCACGCTCACGAAGACCAGCAGCAGCGGGAACAGCGAGAAGAATCCGAAGTAGGCGATCAGGGCGGCCAGGTTCCCCGCCTTGTCCTCGCCGAACTTCTTCACCACGCCGAACGGGAACGCCGTCCACCGGCGACCCTGCTGGAACCGGTCGACCGCCCGGAGGATCCTCGGGATCGGACCGCTCACCCCGTCCATCCACGGTCGTTCGACATGTGCGTACGGTACCCGCCGGCGAGCCGGCCCGAACGTGCCCGGCGACGGCTCAGCAGGCCGGTGGCTCGACCTTCCCGGACTTCGGGACCACGATGAAACCGATCTCACCCGGCTTCACCATGCCCAGGCATTCGCGGGCCACCTGTTCGAGGTAGGCGGGGCTCCGGAGCAGCTTGACCTGACGTTCGAGCGCGGCGTTCTGCTGCTCGAGGACCTGGGTCTGCTTCTCGATCTGGATCAACCGGCTCCGCTGGGCGAGGTAGGTCCGGAACGGGACGATGAAGGAGAAGAGCAGGACCAGCACCACGACCGTCAGGACGGCCGCCCTCGGCGTCAGCCGGACGCGGGAACGGGGCCGCCGCCCGGCCGCTTCGGCGCCCGCGATGCTCACTCGGCCGGCTCCTCCGCGGGTCCGGTGACGTCGTCGGCGTCCTCCACCAAGCCGCCCGCGTCCTCGTCCTCGTCCTCCGGCGCGCTCATCCGGCCGAACGGCTGCCGCCCCGCGTACCGGGCCGTCTCCCCCAGCTCCTCCTCGATCCGGAGCAG
>DHWS01000007.1:0-233 GCA_002413305.1 Actinobacteria bacterium UBA5176
GTGGTGGCCGGTTCGATGCGGATCTCCGACCGAGCCCGGCACATCCTCGACGAAGCCGAAGCGATCGCCGAGGCGAGCGCCTGGCCGGGGCCCAGCGTGATCCACGAGTTCGAAGCGTCCCTGGGGTCGAAGCAGCGCGTCGAGCTTTCGGACCTGGCCGGTCCGGAGGCGATCGACCTCGGGCTCCGCGGCTGGGAGGCGCCCGGCCGGCTCGAGCCGATGGCCGAGCGGGG
>DHWS01000007.1:387-4245 GCA_002413305.1 Actinobacteria bacterium UBA5176
TGGAGCCGATGGCCGAGCGGGTCCGGGCCCTGCATGACCGAGGCGCGCGGGTGGTCCTGGCCGCGGAGGGCCGGGGCAGCCTGCAGCGCGCCGAGGAAGTCCTCGCCGCCCGCGGACTGCCGGCGGAGTCGCGCACGGACATCGAAGCCGACGTCGCCGAGGGATTCCAGTTCGAACCCGACCCCGGTCTGGGAGGCGCGCTGGCATCCGGCGGGCTCGCGTTCGTCACCGAGGAGGACCTGTTCGGCAGCCGCCGCCACACCCGGACCGCCCCGCGGATCACCCGGCGGAAGACCGACGGGGTGGAGGTCGAGCTCACCCCGGGGGACCTCGCCGTCCACACGGTGCATGGGGTCGGCCGGTACGTGGGGATGGTCCGCCGGGCGGTGGCCGGCAGCGAACGCGACTACCTGCTCCTGGAGTACGCGCAGGGCGACAAGCTCTACGTCCCGTCCGACCAGGTCGGCGTGGTGGCGAAGTACGTCGGCGGGGAGGCGCCCCGGCTGCATCGCCTCGGGACGAACGACTGGGTCCGGGCGAAGTCGCGCGTCCGTCGTGCGGTCCGCGACATGGCCGGCGAGCTGGTCCGGCTGTACAGCGTCCGTCTCAGCGCGCCCGGCCACGCGTTCGGTCCGGACACCCCGTGGCAGCGCGAGCTGGAGGACGCGTTCCCCTTCGAGGAGACCCGCGACCAGGTCGGGGCCATCGAAGAGGTGAAGCGCGACATGGAGCTGCCGAAGCCGATGGACCGCCTGATCTGCGGCGACGTCGGCTACGGAAAGACCGAGATCGCCGTGCGCGCCGCGTTCAAGGCGGTGATGGAGGGCCGGCAGGTCGCGGTCCTGGTCCCGACCACGCTGCTGGCCGAACAGCATTACGTGACGTTCAGCGAGCGGTTCGCGCCATTCCCCGTAACCCTGGAGATGCTGTCCCGGTTCGTGGACCCGGCACAGCAGCGGCGCACCCTCGAGGCGGCGAAGGAGGGCAAGGTCGACGTGCTGATCGGCACGCATCGCCTGCTCAGCTCCGATGTGGCCTTCAAGGACCTGGGCCTGCTGGTCGTGGACGAGGAGCAGCGGTTCGGCGTCGTTCACAAGGAACGCCTGAAGAAGCTCCGGACCAGCGTGGACGTGCTGACCATGACTGCCACGCCCATCCCCCGGACGCTCGAGATGTCGCTGGCGGGCATCCGCGACATGAGCGTGGTCGACACTCCACCCGAGGACCGCCAGCCGGTTCTCACCTACGTCGGGCCGTACGACGACGACATGGCGCTGGGGGCCGTTCGGCGCGAGCTGCTCCGGGGCGGCCAGGTCTTCTGGGTCCACAACCGCGTGGAGACGATCGAACGCAAGGCGGGGGAGCTCCGGGCGAAACTCGGTGAGGAGGCTCGGGTCGTCGTCGCCCACGGGCAGATGGACGAGGAGCGGCTGGAGAAGATGATGCTCGAGTTCTGGGACCGGACCGCCGACGTCCTGGTCTGCACGACGATCATCGAGAGCGGGCTGGACGTGCCCAGCGCGAACACGCTGGTCGTCGAGCGGTCCGACCGCCTCGGCCTGGCCCAGCTGTACCAGCTGCGCGGCCGGGTGGGACGAAGCGCCGAACGGGCCTTCGCCTACCTCTTCTTCTCGCCACAGACGCACATGACCGACGAGGCGCACGCCCGCCTGGAGGCGATCAGCCGGTTCACCGCGCTGGGGAGCGGGATCTCGATCGCCATGAAGGACCTCGAGATCCGTGGGGCCGGCAACCTGCTGGGCGCCGAACAGCACGGCCACATCGCCGCGGTCGGGTTCGACACGTACCTGAAGCTCCTGGCGGAGTCCATCGCGGAGATGAAGGGCGAGCCGATGGAACCCGAACGGGAGATGCGGATCGATCTCCCGGTAAAGGCGTTCGTCCCACCCGAGTGGGTCGGGCAGGAGGCCCTCCGGCTGGAGCTGTACCGGCGGATCGGGACCGCGAAGGGCCACGAGGAGCTGGCCACGGTGGGCGAGGAGGCCGAGGATCGTTTCGGCGCGCTGCCGGCTCCGGTGACGGCCCTCATGGCCGTGGCCTCGCTGAAGCTCACTGCGCTCGCCCTGGGGGCGAAGGAAATCACGACCTACCGCCTGCAGGTTCGCATCAAGCCGGTCGGGGAGGGATTCGGGCTGACGGTGGTCGAACAGGAGGAGGGGTCCACGTACCATCCGGTTAGCCAGACCCTGAACCTGGATCCGCCGGTGAACCTCGGCGGCGAGGCGCTGGCCCGGTGGGTCGAGGGGGTGCTTCGAACCGCGGCCGGCGAGCTCGCCGTTCCCGGAGGATAGGCCGGCGGACGGGCCGGGGTAAGGTTGGCGGGAGCTGATGAGGCAGACGCAAACGATCCGGCCCGCGACCCGCACGCCGTCCCTGGAGGACGTGCTCCGAAGCGAGGCCCGCGAGGCCGTCCCGCCGCCGGACGTGTCCGCCACGGTCAGCATGGATGCCGGCGACGGGATCGGATGGACCGCCCGCATCGCCGGCGGGGAGATGACGATCGAGCCCGGTCAGCTCGAGGCGCCCACACTGCGGATCCTGAGCGACCCGGAGACGCTCGCAGCCGTGATCGGCGGGACCCGGTCCGGCGTCGAAGCGTTCCTGAAGGGCGACCTCCGGGTGCGGGGGAACCTCGCCCTGGCCCTGCGCCTGGATTCGATGTTCCGGCCGAAGCAGCGCCCGAAGCGGTGGCCGACCGCGCGATCGGTTCGGGTCCGCAGGCTCCACACCTCCTACCTCGAAGCCGGGAAGGGACCGCCGCTGATCGCGCTCCACGGCCTGGGCGCCACGAACTCGTCGCTCCTGCCCACCATCTGGGACCTGGCCCGAGACTTCCGGGTGATCGCTCCCGACCTCCCCGGGTTCGGCGATTCCGCGAAGCCCATCCGCGCCTACACCGCCGCGTTCTTCTCCGGGTGGCTCACCGGGCTGATGGACGAGCTGGGCATCGAACGCGCCCACGTGCTGGGCAACTCGATGGGAGGGCGGGTCGCGCTTGAGGTGGGGATGGTCGCGCCCGAGCGGGTGGGGACGCTGCTGCTGCTGGCCCCGTCCCCGGCGTTCATCCGGGGCCGGCAGTTCGTCCGGGTGGTCCGGGTCCTCCGGCCCGAGCTGGCCCTCGTGCCGCTCCCGGTCTCCCACCGCCAGGTGGTGGGGGGGATCCGGGGGCTGTTCTCGCGGCCGTCGCGGCTGCCGCCCGCATGGTACGAAGCGGCCGCGGACGAGTTCATCCGGGTGTTCCGGACCCCCAGGGGACGGATGGCCTTCTTCTCGGCAGCCCGCCAGATCTATCTGGAGGAGCCGGGCGGCGACCACGGTTTCTGGTCTCGCCTGCCGGGCCTGACCCGCCCCGCGCTGTTCGTCTGGGGCGACCGCGACCGCCTGGTCCCGGCCAGGTTCGAACGCCATGTGGTCGCCGCCTTGCCCAACGCGACCTCCGTGGTGCTCGAGGACAGCGGGCACGTGCCGCAGTTCGAACATCCCAAGGAAACGCACCGGCTGGTGCGCGAGTTCATCCAGGAACGAGGGTGAGCTCGCGGCCGCGGAGACAGGCCACGGCGTGATCAGGCGGTTGCGTTCGGACCTCGGCCAGGTCCTCTCGGTGGTGCGCCCCGCCACGGTGCGGACGCTGGTCCGGGCCGGGGTGTTCGGGTTCGGCGAAGCGGTGGGTGCGGCGGCAAGCGCGCCGTGGTACCTGGGACGAGGGCCGTCGCTCGGCGTTGCCAGCCAGCTGGCCCGGGTGGCCGTCGGCTCGAAGGACGCCGTCCGGGACCGCCGGGGCACGCTGACCTGGGCCGAGCTGGATCGCCGAGTGAATCGCGCCGCGAACGCCCTCCG
>DHWS01000007.1:4392-8359 GCA_002413305.1 Actinobacteria bacterium UBA5176
AGACCCTGATCGGGGCCCAGAAGGTGGGCATCGTGGCCTGCCCGCTCAACTCGTGGGCGAGGACGGGGGGGCTCCGGGACGCGCTCGCGGCGCTGGAGCCGAAGCTCCTCGTCTACGACTCGCTCCACGCCGAACAGGTCGAGCCCGCCCTTCCCGACGAGCTCTCCACGGTCGTCGCCGGCGGCGGCTCCGGCCGGCTCGACTACGAGGACTGGATCGGCGCTGCGCCCGACCACCCACCCTTCCCGTTCGCGATCGACCGCGGAAGCGCGAGGTTCATCATCCACACCTCCGGGACCACCGGGAAGCCGAAGGGCGCCGCACGCGACGCCAGCGTGACCGGCCTCCGCGAGTTCCTGGGCCTCTTGGAGACCGTCCCGCTCCGCCGGGACGACGTGATCTACTGCCCGGCTCCCCTGTTCCATTCGTTCGGCCTGCTGACGCTCGTGCTGGGGACGCTGCTGGGGGCGACGTTCGTCCTGCCGGAGCGGTTCGACCCCGCGGAGTCCTACGCGCTGATCGAGGAGCACGAGGCGACCACCGCGGCGATGGTCCCGGTCATGATCCGCCGGATGCTCTCCGTGCCCGGCGCGGTGAAGGGGCGGCACGACGTGTCGAACCTCCGGATCGTGCTGGCCAGTGGTTCGGCCATCCCGCAGGACCTCCGGGACGAGGTACGACGTGCATGGGGGCCGGTGCTGTTCGACCTGTACGGCTCGACCGAGGCGGGATGGGTGGCCGTCGCCTCGCCGGAAGACCAGGAGCAGCGGCCGGGGACGCTCGGCAAACCGGTGGCCGGCGTCGAGGTGCTGGTGCTCTCGTCCGAGGGCGACCGCCTGCCGCCCGGCGAGGTCGGCGAGCTGTACGTACGGAGCGGCTCGCTGTTCGACGGATACGCGACGGGTGAGGACAAGGGACGCCGAGATGGTGCGCTGGCCGTCGGAGATCTCGGCCGGCTCGACGAGGAGGGCTATCTGTTCGTCGAGGGCCGGTCCGACGACATGGTCGTGATCGGCGGCGAGAACGTGTACCCGGCGGAGGTGGAAGACACCATCCGGGCCATGGACGGCGTGCGGGACGTGGCGGTGACCGGCGTCCCGGACCCCGAGTACGGGCAGGTCCTGGTGGCCTTCGTCGTCGGGGACGTGGACCCGGGCGACGTGCAGCAGGCGTGCCGTTCGAACCTGGCCTCGTTCAAGGTCCCGCGGCGGATCGAGGTGGTCTCGAAGCTGCCCCGGACCGGCACCGGCAAGATCCTGAAGCGGGAGCTCACCGGACGGGTCGAGCCCGGTGGGTCGCAAGCCAAGAAGCCGGGCCGGCCGCGCTAGGCCGCGTCACTATAATCCGGCCGTGGTCACGCCCTCCTTCCGTCGCCGCTTCCTCCCATGGGTCGTACTCGTGCTGGCAGGCGCCCTGGTGCTGTCCGGATGCAGCGGCGGCCTGACCCCGCCGGCGGCCGTGGTGAACGGGACCGGCATCACCCAGGGCGCACTCAGCGAGTTGCTCCGCGAACAGCTCACCGACCCGCGGGCCGCAGCCCAGGCGTCCGGTCCGGGCGGCGAGGCCTTCCGGCAGGACCTGACCCGCCAGCTCCTCGGCTACCTGATCCACCTGCAGGTCGTGCGGGCGTACGCTACCGGCCATCACATCCGGCCGGCCCCGGGCGACGTGTCGACCGGGCTCCGGTTGCTCGTCCGGCAGGTCGGGGGGCAGGCCACCTTCGAACGGGTCCTCCGGCAGCGGACGCTCACGCTCGCGGAGGTACGCGAGAACCTCTCGGAGAACCTCCTGTTCCAGCGGGTCGAACGCGACGTGGTGACGCGGCTGGGCGGGCAGGCCGCTCTGGCGAACCAGGCGCGGGCGACGCAGGTCTTCACCGGGTGGCTGGTCGGCGAGCTTCGTCGCGGGAGCGTCCAGGTCAACCCGCGGTTCGGCGTGCTCGACGCAACGAAGGGTTCGGTCGCGCCGCTCGATTCGACCCAGCTTCTCACGGGGTAGGCCGTGGACCGCGACGTCGCGACCGGGCCGGTCCCGTCGAAGGCCGGAGGGGCCCGCCTCCTGGACCTCCTCCGGGTGATGCACCGCCTCCGCAGCCCCGGCGGTTGCCCTTGGGACGCGGAACAGACCCACCGGACGCTCGCCCGCCACCTCCTGGAGGAGACCCACGAGACGCTGGAGGCGATCGACGCCGGGGACATGGGCGCCCTCCGGGACGAGCTGGGGGACCTCCTGCTCCAGGTCGTGTTCCACGCCGAGATGGCCATGCAGGCGGGGGACTTCGACGTCGACGACGTGGCCGAGGCGATCACCGCGAAGCTGATCCGGCGGCACCCGCACGTGTTCGGGGACGTGGTCGTCGGGTCCGCCGCCGAGGTCCTGGTGAACTGGGAGCGCATCAAGACCGAGGAGAAGGGCGAGCACGGCATCGACGAGGAGATCCCCTCGACGCTTCCCGCCCTGGCTCGTGCGTCGAAGGTCCAACTGCGGGCGGCCGGGGTCGGGTTCGACTGGCGGACGGCGGAGGCCGCCCTGGGCAAGGTCCGCGAGGAGCTGGACGAACTCTCCCGGGCGGTCGAAGGGGAGCCGGACCGGGTGGAGGACGAGCTCGGCGACCTGCTGTTCGCCGCCGCGGCCGTCGGACGGCGGTTCAACGTGGACCCGGAGACCGCGCTGCGCAAGGCCACCCGCCGGTTCGCCGAACGGTTCGAACGGATGAAGGCCACCGCGGCCGGCCAGGGGGTGTCGCTGGAGGCGCTGCCCGAAGACGAGCTCCTGGCCCGGTTCCGAGCGGCCCGCTGAGCCTCACGGCTTCTGGGCCGCGCGCGCCCTAGAATCAAGGCCACTCCATGGTCACCATCGACGAGGTTCGCGCGCGCGAGATCCTCGACTCCCGCGGAAACCCCACGGTCGAGGTCGAGGTCCTCCTGGCCGACGGAAGCCTCGGCCGGGCTGCCGTTCCTTCCGGCGCCTCGACCGGCTCCCACGAGGCGGTCGAGCTGCGGGACGGCGACTCCTCCCGCTTCGGCGGCAAAGGCGTCCTCGACGCCTGCCACAACGTCGAGGAGGAGATCGCCCCCGAGGTCGAGGGCATGGACGCCCTGAACCAGCGGGAGATCGACCGGGTCATCACCGAGCTGGACGGCACGGCGAACAAGGGCCGGCTGGGGGCGAACGCGATCCTCGGGGTCAGCCTGGCGGTGGCGAAGGCGGCCGCCGCCTCACTCGGCCTCCCGCTCCACCGCTACCTCGGCGGCACGCAGGGCCACATCCTGCCCGTACCGCAGATGAACGTCATCAACGGCGGGGTGCATTCGGACAACGAGCTCGAGCCCCAGGAGTTCATGCTCGCTCCCCTGGGCGCCGCGTCGTTCGCGGAGGCCCTCCGGTGGGGCGGCGAGTGCTACCAGGCACTCCACACGATCCTGAAGTCGAAGGGGCTCGCGTCGGGCGTGGGGGATGAAGGCGGGTTCGCCCCGCGCATCTCCACCGCCCGGGAGGCTCTGGACCTGCTGATCGACGCGATCTCCGCCGCCGGATTCGAACCGGGCGCCGAGGTGGCCATCGCCCTGGACCCGGCCGCTTCGGAGTTCTTCCACGACGATGCCTACCACCTGGAGGGGCGGCCTCGGACGGCGGCCGACATGATCGCCTTCTATTCGGCCCTCATCGACGACTACCCGATCGTGTCGATCGAGGACCCCTTGGCCGAGGACGATTGGGACGGCTGGATGGCCATCACGGAGGCGCTCGACGACCGCATCCAGATCGTGGGCGACGACCTCTTCGTCACCAACCCGGAGCGCCTGGAACGGGGGATCGAAGAGGACGCCGCCAACGCGATCCTCATCAAGCTGAACCAGATCGGCACGCTGTCCGAGACGCTCGACGTGATCCGGATGGCGAAGGAAGCGAGCTACGGCGTCGTCATCAGCCATCGTTCGGGCGAGACCGAGGACACCACGATCGC
>DHWS01000083.1 GCA_002413305.1 Actinobacteria bacterium UBA5176
CGAGCGCACGGATGGGTCCTACCAGAGTAGGAATACGTCGGAGCCCGGCCGTTGGCCCGGTGCGAGCTCTCCCTTAGAGCTTGATCACCTCGACGGCGCCGACAATTGCAGCCAGGCGGCGGAGGTCTCTGGGATCGCTCGTCAGCACGGCATCACCGCGTTGGGCCGCTCCAGCGACCACCGCTGCATCCACGACATCGGAGGTCCTGGCCCGTCCGCAGAGTTCGCCGGCCGATCTGGCGAGCGTCTCGTCCAGGGGTTCCACCCAGCAGGCCTTCACCACCTGGGCAAGGCGAGCCTGGCGTGGGTTCCGCCAGGCCTGGGCCAGGGCCGGAGCCGGGATGACCGGAACGACTCCCCGGACCAAGGCCTCCTTCCAGAAGGCCCAGAAGGACCGATCGTTTCGGTCGGCGGCGATCAGCGCTCCGGTGTCGAGGGTCAGGCCGGCCACTTCGAGCGCACCTTGAGAAGCTCCCTTTCGCTGATGGGGCCCTGCTCGGCCTCCCACTCCGCAAGGAGCCGACGGCCCTCCTCCAATCTGAGCCGGTACTCCACAGCTCCGGCGACGAAGGCCGAGAGGGTCTGACCTGTCGATTCGGCCGCTTGCCGAGCCCGTTCCGCCAGGGCCGGTTCAAAGGATAGAGACAGCTTCTCCACGGTCACGATGGTCATCCTACCACGGTAGGATAAGCACCTACAGCCAGGTCGCCTCCAGCGTGTTTCCGCAGGTCACGAGCGAATCTGAATAGTTGCACCCCACAGGCTGCATCGGCGGCATCTGGAGAGCTACTCCCTGCAGGAAGTCGTCGAGATCGTGGAGCAAGGACTTGAGGAAGCGGGGTTCGCGCCGCCGCGAACGTCACGCGAGACGGCCATCGCCTTTCTCGATCTCAGCGGCTACACGCGCTTGACGGAAGAGTCGGGAGACGAGGCGGCTGCACGTCTGGCCGCTCGGCTGACTGAGCTCGTTGCCCACGCCGCTCAGTCCCACGGTGGGCGCGCCGTCAAGTTCCTCGGCGACGGCGTCATGTTTCATTTCGCGGAACCGGGACTGCCCCCGCACGTCAGGGTATCCATGGTGCGTAACCGAACCATGAGCGCGGACACGCGCGCCCACACCGCATCAGACCTGGGTGCGCGCAGTTCGTTCGGCCGCCTCACGCGACGCATCGCGCCTCGAGATGAGGAAATAGGTCTGCATCGCATCCTTCCCCTTTACCTCGATCAGCCCACGCGGTTCGCACACGAATTCGTCTCTGAGGAGCTCGTAGCTCGCAGGGCTGATCTGGATCGATCCGGGGACACCCTCGGACTCCATGCGGCTGGCGGTGTTCACCGTGTCGCCCCACAGGTCGTACGAGAACTTGTGGGTCCCGATGACCCCGGCCGTCAGCGGGCCGGAGCTGATGCCGATCCGGAGAGACAGGCGATGGCCATCGACCGGATTCATCGCGACGTGGTCTCGGATCCGCAGCGCCAGCTCCGCGATCGCTCGCGCGTGATCGGGCCGGGACTCGGGGACGCCGGCGGCGACCATGTACGCGTCGCCAACCGTCTTGATTTTCTCCAGGCCGAGCTCGGTTACGAACCCGTCGAAGGTCGTGAAGAGCTCGTCGAGCACCCCGACGAGCTCGCCGGGCGACATCGCCGCGGACATCGGTGTGAAGCCGACGATGTCGGCGAACAGGACGGAGGCGGACGGCACATAGTTCGCGATCGTGCCTGGCTTGTCCTTGAGCCGCGCCGCGATCTGGTCGGGAAGGATTGCGTGTAGCAGGTCGTCGGACCGCTGTTGGAACCTGTCGCGCTGGCGTACGAAGTAGATGACGACGGCCGTCGTCACGATGCCCGTCGCGATGAGGTTGAACGCTGCGTTGCCCGTGGGATCGTCCAGCGTGTAGATCGGCTTGACCCAGTGGGGGACCGCAACCGCGTACACCACCGAGAGCAGGAACACGCCGAACCAGACGACCCCCGCCCACAGGCCGATCGCGAGCAGCGCACCGAGTGCGACGTCCAGGCCGAAGATCACGAGCAACCCGGATGGCAGGAGCCCTCCGAACATCGCCGTATCCAGGAGCGGGCCCGCCAGGATGACGACGAGCATCGCGTGGATAGCCGCCACGTAACTCGAAGGACGGATCGCGATGACGACGAGCAGGCAGATCGGGATGACGAGAGTGACGAGATCGACGACACCGATCCACGTGTAGCCGGCGGTGAACCTCGCGATGGCGGGCGGGATACTCAACAGGGTCGCGATGATGGTCGCGAGGAGGAACACCCTGCGGCCGCTGCGCCGGCTCTCGGACTCGCCCGCGGTCGCGCCGATCGACAGGAAGTCCTCGAGGAGGCGCTTCCACATTGGTGGGCTCGACATCCTCGGAGCCTATCGGAAGCGGGCCAGGCGAGCGTTCCGCCGCCGTGCCGAGGCCCGCTGACACCGACGGGATCGGACGTGCCGGAGGGCAGACTCGGGTCGCGTGGTGAGCATAGATGGCACGGGCCTTTTGCGGATGCTGTCCTTGGATCGAGTCTCGCCAGAGAGGTTCGTGGGCAACTCCCAGACATGGCTCCGCGATCCGCTCACGCTTGCGGCGAGCATCCGGGCCAGTTCCTCGGCGATCGGCGCAACTGTCACGCGCGCGACCGGCAGCACGGCTTCGGCTACCTCACGGGCCAGCGGAGCGGTGAGACGAACCCGTCCGTCGGGCTGTCCGACGAAGTCTCGACGCTTGAACCGTCGTCCGACGACCATCGCCAGGATCAGCCGAGGTCGACATCGCCCCGGATCGCCTCCAGGACGTCCCACTTCACGCTCGCCCGTGAGGGGCTGTCCGCATGCAGACCGGTTGGCGAGATCCCCGGATCGAGGCCCACAGCCTGTTCGCCTCGAAGGAGGACTGGCACACGAACACCAGCCTGAGCGAAACTCGGATTTCCGACCCACAGACGGACGCCTGTGACTTCGCTTCGGTTCGTGGCAGCGATCCCCCGCGACGTCTAGTCGACTCGCAAAGCGTTCCGCCGAAGGCGGCTCAGGGATCCAGGGGACGAAACAGCGTCAGGCCGAACCGCCGCAGGTTCGGCTGGGGTGGTTGGGAGAGGCCGGCTGGGCCGAGGTCGAACGTCCGGAGCAGGTTCACGGTGACCCGCGTGACAGCGCGCTGGAGCGGCGAGCACCGCCCGACCAGCACGCAGGCCGTGCCGATGTCGGTCGTCCATAGGCTCGTTCCCGAGTCGAATACCCCTGCCCCGCTGGCCGTCGTGTAGTAGGTCATGTCGGCATGGCTCGACAGGGCGCCGCACTGCACGGGGGCTGTCTCTTATACACATCT
>DHWS01000157.1:0-23797 GCA_002413305.1 Actinobacteria bacterium UBA5176
ACGAAGGCGACGGTCTTGAAAACCGTTAGGGGCGCGAGTCCCTCCAGGGTTCGAATCCCTGTCCCCCCGCGCGCAGCCCGTTGCCAGCAAGCCGTGTGAAGCACACAATCCGGCCGGTGAAACGCTCCGTGATGGTGATCGCTGCCGGGTTGGTCCTGGCGGCCTGTTCGAAGGCAACGCCCACGGCTGAGCCGACGCCGTCGACCTCCGTGTCGCCCTCCCCAGCGCCGTCGTTCTCACCCTCACCGGCTCCGAGCCCCTGTGTCACGGCACCGGCCGGCATCCTGGCCACGCTGAACGTCGCCAGCAAGGACCTGGCGGACGTCATCGCGGCGGCGAAGAAGGTGGATCTCAAGGGCATCATCGCGAAGGAGCGAGATGCCGCGGGCATCACATCGACGGCCTAGAAGCAGCTCGCGGCGGCCAACCCCGCCGCGGCCTCCCTCCTGAGCCAGGCCAGCGCCTCGCTGACCATCGCGGCCGACTCGATGGCGAAGCAGGGCCTCGGCGCCTCCATCATCCCGTACGACGAAGCCGCCACCTTCCTCAACCAGGCCATCACGGCGGTCAAGAACGCCCCGAGCCCGAGCTGCTAGAGCCGATAAGTCGGACACTGGTGGGAGCACGTCACGACCACCAGGAGGTGCGATATGGGCGGAGAGACGAAGGACGCCTGGGACCAGGTCGGGGAGCGGTTCGCCGATCTCGGACGCAAGCTGTCCGACCACTACAAGCGCCAGGAGGGGATGACCACCCAGTCGACAGATGAGGCGAAACGGAAGATCGACGAAGCGATCCGAACGGTCGGTGAGCACGTCGATCGAGCGTTCACCTCGCTCGGCGAGACCATCCGCGACCCGGAGACGAAGGACACCGCGCAGAAGGCGGTGCGGTCACTCGGCGACGCCCTCGACAAGACGTTCGCGGATGTCAGCGAGGCCATCCGCCGGCGCCTTGACCGGGGAGGCTCGTCCGGCCTGGCCTAGCCGGCCGCGAGGGCGGCGGCCCGGATGATCCCCAGGGCCTCTTCGATCCGGTCGCGATGGGTTCGGTGGCTCACGACGCAGGCCCGAAGGATGAACCTGCCGGCGATCGTGGTGCTGGACAGGAACACCCGCTTCGACGCGTTGATCCGTTCCAGCAGGCGTCGTTGGTCACCCTCGGCCCGCTCACCCTGGCGGAACGCGACGACCGTCAGTTCGGGCTCCCAGGGCAGCTCGAAGCCCGGCGTGTCGCGAAGCCCTTCGTAGAGGTACCGGGTCAGGTCCAGCTTCTCGTTGAGCGCGTCCCGGAACGCTCCGAGCCCGTGGAGCTTGATCGGGAGCCACACGCGCAGGCCGCGGAAGTCGCGGGAGAGCTCGGGGGAATACTCGGTGAAGTTCGGGATCTCCGCCTCGGGCGCCAGGTCCTGGAGGTACTCGGCCTGGACGTGGTGTGCCTCACGCAGGCGGACGCGGTCGCGGACCAGCAGGCAGCCGGTGCCGTAGGGCAGGAACATGCCCTTGTGCGGGTCGAGGGTGATCGAATCCGCCGCGGCGATCCCATCGAACTTGGTCCGTCCCCGTTCGGTGAGTTGGAAGAAGCCGCCGTACGCGCCGTCGACGTGGAGCCAGAGGTCCTCGGTGCGAGCGAGGGCCGCCAGGTCGGAGATCGGATCGACCGCGCCGGTGTTCGTGGTGCCGGCGTTGGCGACCAGGAGGAAGGGCCGCTTGCCCGAGCGGCGATCCTCGCGGATCAGCGAGGTGAGCGCGTCGAGATCGATGCGGAGGTCCAGGGTGGTGGCGACGGCCCGGATGTTCGCCCTCGGGAAGCCCGCCAGGACGGCCGACTTGGCGACTGAGGCGTGCGTCTGCTCAGAGACGTAGAGGGTCCCGGCGCCGAAGTCCTCGGGGAGCTTCGTTCGGCGCGCAGTGACGATCGCCGAGAAGTTCGCCATCGACCCGCCGGAGGTGAGGATCCCGCCGGCGGTCTCCGGGAGGTCGAACAGATCCGCCAGCCAGCGGATCACGGTGGCTTCGATCTGCGCGAAGGCGGGGGCGATCTCCCAGACGTTCACGAACCGATTGAAGCCGCAGGCCAGGAAATCGGCGATCGCGGCCGAGTAGAGCCCCCCGCCGGGGATGTACGCGAGGTAGCCGGGCCCCGCGGTGTCGGCTCCGACGGCCGACGCCGTGGCGATCTCCTCCATGAGCCTCGCCACATCCGATTCGCCCTGTTCGGGGACCGGACCCCGGTATCGCGCCGCGACCTCGAGGCCGGGTTCCATGTTCGAAGCCGGCGCGTCCGGAAGGCCGCGGGTGAAGTCGGCGATGAGGCGAACGGCCGATTCGCCGAGCTCCTTCAACTGGTCGGGGTCGGGTTCGAGTGGATAGGCCATGACGGGCGACGATACCGCGCCGGGTGGGGTGGCAGTCCGGCCGGCCCCGGAGTGAGTCGCGGCTACCTGGCCAGTGTCACCGCGGTCCGGTGCGCGGCCTCCTCCAGCGAGTCGTCCAGGGGACGAAGGACCGCTCCATCCAGGGCATGCGCCAGCGCCCGGGTCAGCACCGCGTCGGCGAAGCGGGGGTTCGCCGGCAGGACGGGCCCGTGCAGATACGTGCCCATCACCGTCCCCTGCACCGCGCCCTCCTGCCCGTCGGTCCCGTTGTTCCCGCTCCCGTGCACCACCGACGCAAGCGGGGTCGCACGTGGGCCGAGCACCGTTCGTCCTCCATGGTTCTCGAACCCGACCAGCTCGAACGACTGGCCCCACAGCGACGCCTCCGCCACGACGCGCCCGATGATCCGGTCGTCCTCAGGCGCCTCGGTGGTCGCATCGAGCAGGCCCAGTCCTTCCATGGCGGTCCCGTCCGCGGCGACGTAGCTCCGGCCCAGGAACTGGTAGCCGCCGCACACCCCCAGCAGCACGGTCTCACGCGCGGCGAGGTCCTCCAGCTCGGGGCGCCGGAGCAGCAGGTCGGACGCGATCATCTCCTGGACCCGGTCGGTGCCACCTCCCATCAGCACGATGTTCGCCTCGACGGGGATCGGCTCGCCCCGGGTGACCGGCACCACCGACACGGTGAACCCGCGCCATTCGGCCCGACGATGGAGCGCCAGCACGTTCCCTCGGTCCCCGTAGGTGCGCAGCAGGTCCGGGTAGAGGTGGACGAGCGTCAGGTCGGACGTCACGGGGCGCGCCTCCTCATGCCGTCGCCGCGTCCTGGACCCGGGTCGACCGGTCGAACAACGCCTCCCGGATGTCCAGCATCGCCGTATAGGTGGCCAGCACGACGATGAGGTCGTGATCGGGGGCAGCGTCCAGGGCTGCCCGCAGCGCGGTCAGCGGATCACGCTGCGCGGGAAGCGGCTGACCGCCCGCGTACCGCAGCCGGACCGCCACGTCGTCGGCGCGCCGTCCGCCGGGCACCAACGGCATCCCGCTCTCCACGAGCGTTTCGAAGTCCGCGTCCCAGATCCATGAGATGTCCTGGCCGTCCGCGTCGTTGTCGTTCACCGACAGGACCACCGCCCCGACCCGGCGGTCGGCCGCGACCTGCTGGGTCAGGACGGTCGCCCCCGCCGGGTTCTTGATGAGGCCCAGCCACAGCGTGTGGTCTTCGAAGCGGATCTCCTCGGCCCGGCCGAACCGGGGCTGGTACTCCTCCAGCGCCCCGATGGCGGCCCCCGCCGGGATGCCGAGCACCTCCACAGCCGTGATGGCCGCCGCCGCGTTGTAGGCGCTGTGCACTCCACCCACGGGGAGCGTGACGATCTCGTCGGCGATCTCGAAGACGATCCCTTCGAGCCCCGCGGTCGCCACCACCCGGGCGCGGTGGCGGGGCCGGGCCGAACGCCACCCACACCGTTCGCATCGCGCCTGCCCGAGGTTGGCCAGTGTCCGGTGGGTGAACTCGAGCTCCGCCCCGCACGAAGGGCAGCCGACCGGTTCGGCCTCCGTCCCGGAGTCGGAGGACACCGAGATGCCGCTCACGCCGAAACCGATCGGGTCACAGGCCTGCACCGCGCTCCACAACTGGATGTCGTCGGCGTTGGCCACGACGGTCGCACCATCCGGCAGCCGTTCGCAGGCCAGCCGCAGCAGGGCCGCCACGCGCTCCGGCTCGCCGAACCGGTCGAGCTGGTCGCGGAAGACGTTGGTCAAGATCAGGAGCCGGGGCTTCAGCAGCGGCACCAGCCGGGGGAGTGCCGCCTCGTCGACCTCGAACACCCCCATCCGGGTACCGGGGGCCGCTTCGACCAGGGCGTTCGCCACGCCCCCCAGCAGGTTCGAGCCCGTCGGGTTGGCGATGAAGGAGATCCCCTGCGAACGAAGCACGGACTGGACCATCGAGGCGGTGGTCGTCTTGCCGTTCGTGCCGGAGACCACCACGATCCCATCCGGCAGCGCCGCCGCCCGCCGCCGGATGAACCCCGGGTCAAGACGGTGGACGATCCGGCCGGGCACCGTGGCCCCGGCGCCCATCCTCGTGACCCGCGACAGCCACCCGGCCATCCTGGCCACCCGCGCCACCAGCCGGTCACGCGTCCCGGACGCGCCGGCCCGAAGCGTTCGCCGTTCGGTCCCCAGGAAGCTCGACACCACCCGCTCCTCTCCGTTCCACGCAGGAACGCTGTTCCCATGCTGAGGCGCCCACAGCGAGAGGGGCCCGCCCACCGGGCTACTTCTTACCCACTTCAAATGGCTCGACGAGTGGCCCCAGGGCCGGGTCACGGCGCTGTCGTGCCCGCTTGCCGCGCGGAACCGTCGGCCCGGCTGGAATGGCCTACCCTTGGGCGAACGGCAGTAACCCAGGCAGCGTGGTGATTCGGAATGTCGAACCGAGCTCGGTCCGTTCGTCGTACCGGGGACACTCGGAGAGAGGAAGGAAGCCATGCCGACCGATACGTTCACGGTGGTCGTGAACCGGCCCGCGGCGGACGTGTTCGCCTACCTGACCGACTTCTCCAAGCAGGCGGAGTGGTCCCCCAAGCCGTACCGGGTGGAGTCGATCACGGAGGGACCGACCCGGGTGGGACGAAGCTGCACTCCGTCGGATGGGTGCCCGGCCAGCCCGAACACGAGAGCGACGCCGAAGTCACCGATCTCGATCCGCCCCGCAAGTTCGCCTTCAACGCGGTCGAGCAGGGACAGATCTTCCGGAGCGAGTTCATCCTGACGCCGGAGGGTTCCGCGACCCGGGTCGACCGCATCTTCAGCATGCCGAAGCCCCCGGGCTTCGTCGGCGTCGTCTTCCCGCTGATCCGCGCGATGATCATCAAGCCGGGTGTCCGCAGGGGCATGAACATGCTCAAGGCGAACCTGGAGTCGAACGCGGCGTAACCCTCAGCGCACGAACGGCATGCGGAGCGCGCCGTCCAGGCGGATGACCTCACCGTTCAGCATGGGGTTCGCTACGACGTGCAGGACGAGCGCCGCATACTCCTCAGGCTGTCCGAGGCGGGCCGGGTGGGGCGTGTCGTGTTCGAGCTGCGCCCGGGCCGGCCGAGGGAGCTGGGCCATCATCGGCGTCTCGAAGGTCCCCGGCGCGATGGCCACGCACCGGATCAGAGACCGTGCCAGGTCCCGGGCCACCGGCAGGGTCAGCGAGGCGATGGCGCCCTTCGACGCGGCGTAGGCGGCCTGGCCGACCTGTCCGTCGAACGCGGCGATGCTGGCGGTGTTCACGATCACGCCGCGCTCCTCGCCGTCGGGCTCCTGGGAGGCCATCTGCTGGGCCGCCAGCCGGATCACGTTGAACGAACCCACCACGTTCACCCGCAGCACGCTCTCGAAGACCCCGAGGTCGTGCGGGCCGTTTCGGCCCACGGTGCGGCCCGCCCACGCGATGCCGGCGCAGTTCACCGCGACATGCACCCCGCCGAACGCCTCCACGGCGATCGCCACGGCGGCGGTCACGTCCTCCGGGGAGGTCACGTCGGCCGGCGCGAACCTCGCCCGGCCGCCGAGCTCAGAGGCGAACGCCGCGCCCTGCGAGGTGGGAAGGTCTAGGACGACCACGTTCGCACCGGCGTCGTACAACGCCCGAACCGTGGCGTGGCCGAGGCCGGACGCGCCGCCCGTGACCAGCGCGGTCTTGCCTTCGAAGCGCATCGGGTGGGGAGTCTAGCGCCGCCGCCCAACCGCTGAGCGCGCCCGCAAGCGACCCAAGCATGGCTTGACGTTCCCCGCCCCCTCCGGGGAGAATCGCTTTTCCGATTCGGGAGGTCGGATCTGGTTCGGACACGCGGCTACGGCTTGGTGGCGAAGATGATCCCCGCCCGCCTGTGCTGCTGCGCGGTTTCCACGACCCGCCGGTAGATCCTCCGGCGAACGGCCACCCACCTCCCCCCGCCCGCGCCTGATCCAGAAAGGAGCCACGGACATGTCCCTCTTCGTCGTTCGTCACCAGCACCCGGCCGAGGCCTGCCCGGCCGGCGATCCCCAGATGGGACCGATGCTCCTCCTGCACCTCGCCCCGCAGAACGCCGAAACGTACGGGGTGAACGTCCAGTCCCACGGCGTGATCGACGGCCAGCACACCTTGTACTTGATCGTGAACGCCGACGATGAGGAGAAGGTCGAGAAGTTCATGGCCCCGTTCGCCATGGCCGGCTCGGTCGAGGTCCAGAAGGCCTCGCACTGCGAAGACGTGGTGGCCCGGGCGGCCTGCTAGGGTCGGCCCTCGGTCACGGGTTGGCGATCCCGTAGATCGCCCCGCCGCGCGCGCCCACGTAGATCCAGCCGTGCCACACGGCGGGGGTCGATTCGACGCAACCGTTCAGCTGTAGGGTCCAACGCTGACGAGGCAGCGACGACGGGTTGGAGATGTCGAAGTCGTGCAGCACGCCGCTACAGTCCCCGACCAGCAGCTGGTCGTCGACCGTCACCGGTGACGTCCACGTCGGTCCCGGTAGCGTCACGGTCCACAGCACCCGGCCGGAGGTGGCATCCACCGCGGCGACCCCGCCCGAGTTGAACGTCGCGTAGACGATCCCCTTGTCGTAGGCAGGGGTTCCCAGGCTCCCACCGTCGCGGGCGAGCGTTCCCAGCGGCACCGACCACACCACCGGGTTCGCCGCGTTCCGCGGATCGAGCTTCATCAGGTTGCCGATCTGTTCGTCGCGGGCCTTGGACGAGGGCCGCGGCACGTTCTCCTCGATGTGCCGGGCGACGTAGAGGAACCCCTGCGGGTCGATCACGATCGTGGCGTCGGTGTCGTCGCCATCCCAGAACCGGAACACCTGGCGGTACTTCGTCCCGCCGCGGAGGATGTCGCTGATGTCCCAGCCCTGGACCAGCCCACCGCCGTTGGAGAAGTACACAACGCCGGTGTGCGCGTCGAAGGCGACCGAGTCCTCGATCGAAACGTCCGTGTCCTTGACGGCCGCGAACAGCGCCGCGTCGTAGCCGGGCACCTCCATCACGATCCGTGGTGCCACCTCGACCGTGCCTGTGGGGCCGTACCTCCGGTTGAGCTTGATCACGTAGAACCAGGAGTTCTCGCCACCCTCCAGCAGATAATCCCCGATCTGTAGCGGTGCCCCGTCCCAGTCGTTGTTCCAGGTCGGTTTCGGCACGCTGGTCATCGCGTCGAGCTTCCACAGCACGGTTGGCTTCGGCCGGTCCAGCGCCACCACCCGCAGGAAGTTGTCCCGCGAGCCCGCGTAGTACAGGGGATAGCCCTGGTTGTCGCTGGAGGCCGAACCCTTCGCCAGGTCGCCGGTGACCAGGTCCGGCCGGTACGGCTTGCCGGTGATCCCGTTCAGGAAGTGGTAGTGGTTGTCGTAGGCTCCCTCCCGGACCTCGATCGAACCGTTCCGGTGCTGGATCACGTTCGGCTGGCCCGTCCATCCGGTCCCGCACCAGGTCCGGGTTGGCCCGCGGAAGGTGATGCCGTTGTCGGAGGAGACCGCGCACAGCCCGCCGAACGCCGGGTAGCGCCACCGGATCGCTGGGTGGGAGGGCACCGGCCCTTCCCCGTACCAGTCGCGGGTGGCGTTGCCGCGGAAGGTGGTCAGGCCGGGGAAGCTCGCGTTGATCGGTCCGGGGGTCGCGGGGAGGGCCCGGCCCTCGCCCGGCCAGGTGGGCGTCGGTGACGGGCTGGAGGAGGCGTCCGATCCGTGGCCCTTCGTCCCATCGCCGCTCCCACCGCCCAATACCGAACCGACCACTCCCGACCTCCAGACCCCGGCCGCCAGCGCCGCCAGCAGCAGCGTTACCACGGCCTTGCCGAACGGGGTCAGGCGCATCCGGGACGTGCGGCGCCGCCGCCGGTGGGCGGGCGGCAGGTGGCTGGAGCTCACCGGCAGACGGTGGGTGATCGGGGTCGAACCATGGACGGGCCCTCATCCTACGGGCCCTGGACCGGTTCGGTGGGGGGAAGCTGGAGGACACCGCCTCGTTCGGGAGGTCCGGCCGGTGGGAATCGCGGCCGCCTGCTCAGGCGGAAGACCGCCGTGCCGTCCACAGTGGGAAGCGCCAGCTCAGCCGACGATCAGCGTGCCGGTCATGGTTGATGGATGGACGTCGCAGTGGAAGAAGTAGGTCCCCGCGGACAGGGCGTTCACGTGGTAGGTCATGGTCGAGGGGCCGGGGAAGATCTGCCCCTGGAACAGTGATCGGGCGGGGCCTTGGCTCGGATCCGCGGTGAAGATGTGGATGCTGTGCGCCGCGAAGCCGTCCTGGTTGTCGAAAGCGATGGTGAACGCCGTGTTGGACGGCGCCGCCAGGCACGTCTTCAAGTACGCGACGCCTTTCGCGGTTTCCGCGAGCGCGGACCCGTCCGGCGTGCAGGTCGATGACGGCGCCCCCCCACCGGAACCGCTGCCGGCCGAGGCGCCACCGCTCACCGAGGGCGGAGGTCGGAACGCAGCGGCCACTCCGAACCCCAACCCGACCGCTGCAACCAGGCAGACCACCGCGACGAGGCCGATCATGCGCTTGACCCGCATCCCGACGACCACCACGGCGAGCACGAAGGCCGGGATGCCGAGCGCGATGGCCAGGATCACCCAGTCGGTGTTGATCAGCGCCAGCATGCGGCGTTCAGGATAGCGTGGCCGTCAGGGGAGGGAGGCCGGGCCGGGGTACCATCGGAGCCTCATGAAAGGTGATCGCGTCGAGATCGTGGTCGACACGGGCGGCGGGACGGCGACCTTCGAGCTGGTGGCCACCAAGGCCGGCCGCCGGCTGGAGGTGACCACCGTGCGGGGCGTGGTCGAGGTGGCCGAGGTCACCCGGACCGGGCAGACGATTCGAACCGGCCGGTTCATGGCTGCGCGGATCATCGCGCTCGTCGAGCATCCGGCCGAAGCGGACGCCGCGGCAAGGGCCCGGGCGGCGAAGGTGGCGAAGGACCAGCAATCACTGATCTGACCGGGTCCGATCCGTACGATGTCGGCACAGATGCTTGCTACGGCGCCTCTCGGCGCGGATAGTTTCGTTCCTCGACACGAGCCGCCCCGAACGAGAACGACCGAGGAGATCGGAGAAGGTTGCTCTTCCCCATGATCGACTTCGCCATCTTCTTCTTCGCCGTCTTCGTCGGGCATTGGCTGCTGAACCCCTTCCCCCGCCGGTGGAAGCTGTTCATGGTCGCGGCCAGCTATCTGTTCTATGCCTGGTGGGACTGGCACTTCGTCTGGCTGCTCCCCGCCTCCACCGTCATCGTCCAGCTCGGGGCGCTGGCGGTGGCCAGGGAGCGGGACGAGCGCCGGAAGCGGTGGATCCTGGGGACCGCGGTGGCCGCGGACCTCGCGCTGCTGGCGTGGTTCAAGTACTACGGGTTCCTGGCGATCAACGTGGCGAACGCGCTACATTCGCTCTCGGTCACCTCGCCCCTCCCGCTGCTCCAACTGACCCTGCCGGTGGGGATCTCGTTCTTCACGTTCATGGGCCTGAGCTACCTGGTGGACGTGTACCGCGGGGAGATCCCGACCTCCGGCTGGCTCGACTTCTTCGTGTACCTGTCGTTCTTCCCGCACCTGGTAGCCGGGCCGATCGTCCGGGCGCCCGAGCTGCTGCCCCAGATCCGGACCCGCCGGGACCCCCGCCGCATCGACGTCGGTCGCGCCTTCACGCTGATCTGGAGCGGGCTGTTCAAGAAGGTGGTGCTGTCGAGCTACCTTGCCGCGGCGATCGTGGACCCGGTGTTCGGGAACCCGAAGGGGCACACGTCCCTCGAGATCCTGTTCGCCGTCTACGCCTATGCCGTCCAGATCTACGCGGACTTCAGCGGGTACACGGACATCGCCATCGGCGTTGCGCTGCTGCTCGGCTTCCACTTCCCGGAGAACTTCGACGCCCCGTACACGGCGCGCTCGATCCAGGACTTCTGGCGCCGGTGGCACATCACGCTCTCGCGCTGGCTCCGGGACTACCTGTACATCCCGCTGGGAGGGTCGCGGAAGGGCGAATACCGGACCTACGCGAACATCATGATCACCATGCTCCTGGGCGGTATCTGGCACGGGGCGGCCTGGACGTTCGTGGCTTGGGGCGGGATCCACGGGGCCGGCCAGGTCGTCGGGCACCGTCGGCGGAAGCAGCGGCTCGAACGCGGCCTCCCCGCCTTGGAGGAGGGCGCTTGGGCGACGTTCCGGCAGCGGGTCGCCACCTTTCACGTGGTGTGCCTGGGATGGGTGTTCTTTCGGGCCGACTCGTTCGGGACGGCGGCCCAGCTCCTGTGGCGGATGGTCACCGCGTTCGGTTCGGCGCCGGCGGTCCACCTGCTGGTGGTGGTGGCGATCGCGCTCGGCATCTACGTCCAGTACGTCCCGCGAAACGTGTTCGACCGGGTGGGAGTGTCGGTCTCGCGGCTGGGGCCGATCGCGCTGGGCGCGTCGCTGGCCGGCGGCTTGTTCCTGATCACCACCCTCGGACCGCAGGGTGTGGCCCCCTTCATCTACTACCGCTTCTGATGCTGTCGCCCGGCCGCTTCCGTGGAGGGTTCGGGACGGTGGCTCCCACCGAACCCGACGGCCGCCACCTGATGGCCGCCGGCAGGGTCATCGCGGTGGGGATGGTGGTGTTCCTGCTGTGGGGGCTGTTCGACGCGCGCTCGCTGGAGAAGTCGGCCGAAGCGAGCCCGAAGGGCACGCGGCGGACGGCCGCGCTCGCCGTGCTGAAGCCGCTGTTCGCGGTGAGCCGGGTCATCCAGACCGACCGGGTGGGGAGCGCCGTGGAGCGGTTGTTCGGCCGGAACCCGGACCGACCGGGGGGCTCGGCCTCCGCCGTCGGCCCCCCGCCTCCCGTCCATCCCTCGCCAACCCCGAGCGGCGGTACGAGCCCTCCACCCGGGGGCGGGCTGCCCCCGTTCCGGTCCCCGACCCCCCAGGACCCTTTCCGCATCCTCGTGGTCGGCGACTCCTTCGCGGCCGACCTCGGGCTGGGGCTGGGTCGGACGCTGGACCAAAGCCGGTACTCCATCGCCATCGACGGGCGGCCGTCGACCGGCCTGACCCGGCCGGACTACTTCGACTGGGGCGCCCAGTTCCCCACGGACCTGGCGAAGTACCGGCCGGAGCTGGTCGTCGTGATGATCGGCGGGAACGACTTCCAGAACCTGTTCGTCGGCGGGCGGTTCATCTCCTACTTCCGGTCGGCCGAGGCTTGGCAGTATCTCTACGCGCTCCGGGTCGACCGGGTGATGAACGAGGCGGTCGCCGCCGGGGCCCGCGTGCTATGGGTCGGGCTGCCGGTGATGGGCTCGTCGAAGGGGCTGTCGCAGGCCGTCCGGCGCTTCGATGGCATCTTCGAACAGGAGGCCGTATCGCGGCCGAGCGTGATGTACGTGGACGACTGGCGGCTGTTCACGAACGCGAGCGGGCAGTATTCGGCCTACATCCGCACGCCGAACGGTGCCATCGAACTGATGCGGTCGCCGGACAAGGTCCACCTGACACTGACCGGGAACGAATACCTCGCCCGGCATGTGGTGAGCATCCTGCGGCGGCAGTGGGGCCTGAAGACGTAGCGGATCTCGAGGGCCCTACCACGGCGGACCGGCCACCGGCGTGGCATCGTGTCGAGTGGCCATGCGAGCAGCGGTCATCGGGCACGTCGAGTGGGTCGAGTTCGCCCGGGTCGAACGCGTCCCCCGGCCCGGCGAGATCGCGCATGCCGCCGAGACGTGGGAGGAGCCGGCCGGCGGGGGCGGGGTGGCGGTGGTCCAGCTCCTGAAGCTCGCCGGGGACGCGACCCTGTTCACGGCCCTGGGCGACGACGACCTGGGCCACCGGGCGAAGCGAGAGCTGGAGGCGCTCGGGGTGCGGGTGGAGACGACCTTCCGGCCGGTCCCGCAGCGCTGGGCGTTCACGTTCATCGACAGCCGGGGCGAACGGACGATCACCACGATCGGGGAGCGCCTGGGGCCTTCGGGCGACGACCCTCTGGCGTGGGACGAGCTCTACGGCGCCGACGCCGTGTACTTCTGCGCGGGCGACGTGGGGGCCCTTCGGGCCGGCCGCGAGGCGAAGGCGCTGGTGGCCACGTCGCGGGTGGCCGGCGACCTGGCGGGAGCCCACGTCCCGCTGGACGCGCTGGTGGGGAGCGCCCGCGACCCGGCCGAACGGTACCGCCCGGGGGAGATCCAGCCGCCGCCCGGCGCGATCGTCCTCACGGCCGGGTCGAAGGGTGGGACGTGGGTCACGAGCGACGGCTCGCGGGGGACCTTCGCCCCTGCGCCCCTCCCGGGGCCGGTTACGGATGCGTACGGGTGCGGGGACAGCTTCGCCGCAGGTCTGGCCTTCGCGCTGGGCAAAGGGCAGGCGATCCGTGATGCCGTCGCGTTCGCGGCGCGATGCGGTGCGGCGTGCCTCACCGGCCGGGGCGCGTTCGAGGGCCAGCTCCGGCTGGTGTGATCCCGACCCGTGCCGTTCGGAGCGACTTCGGCTAGCATCGTTGCCTGCGAAACAGCCGGCGCGTTCGACGCGGCCGCTTCGCTCCCGATCCACGACCCAGGAGGCATCGCCGACCATGGCCGACCATCGTGAAGTCCACCATGAGCGCCTGTACGTGAAGGAACCCCGCACCGAGCGCCTGCGCAAGACGGCCGCCGCCCGGCTCCGGTACCTGCTCTCCACCGGATGGCGGGAGACCGAACGCTGGCACGCGGAGGATCACATCACCGTGAAGGTCGAACGCTCCGGGGTCGACCCGCGCTTGGGCAAGATGCCGTACGTGCCTCCGCCGGTGGCCCGGCCGGCCCGTGGCGACCGCGGCGGTCCCGGCGGTTTCCGGGGCGGTCCCGGCGGTTTCCGGGGCGGTCCGGGCGGCGGGCGCGGAGCGGGTCCGGGCGGCGGTCCTGCCGGTGCCCGTGGTGCCGGCCCGGGTGCCGGAGCCCGTGGGCCAGGTGGGAGTGGGGCTCCTCCTCGGACCTGACGCCCGCGTCCCCGGGACGCCCGCATCGGGAGGGTCAACTGACGGCCTCGGGAACCCCTTCGGGTACGTTGCCGTCCAACCCGACCATGAACCGTTGCCGAGCTCGTCCGGTGTTGGCGTTCGCCCTCGTTTCCGTGTCCCTCCTGGCCGCGGGGTGCGCCAAGGCCAACGGCGCGGCCGAAGGGCCCTCGCCCGCTCCCCAGTCAGGGACGCTCGTCGTCACACAGAAGCGCTCGGGCCCCCTTTTCGTGGAGGGCTCGGTCGGGTACGTTCGGCTGACCCGTTCCGGCGCGGCGACGGCCCTGTTCGAGGTGCAGGTCCCCAGCAACGGCCTGACCCGTTCGGTGCTGGCGGGGAGCTATCAGCTCGTCAGCTACCAGCGGATCTGCACGGGCAACTGCGGCCACCTGGGACCGCCGAGCATCACCTGTTCGACGTCCATGCGGGTGCCCTCCGGCGGGGCGGTGAACGTGACCGTGAACCTGACTCCGGCGTCGAACCGCTGCACGCTCACCGTCTCCATGACGGCCTAGCTGCCGGGAGAGGACCCCGTTCGGGCTTCGATGCCTGCTCCGGTGGCCTGCCCGAGGGCGCCCAGGGGGCTACCAGGCGAAGGCTTCGGGCGCCGGTCCTCCCGGTCCCGGCCAGATGTCGTCGAGCTTTTGCAGGATGGCCTTCTCCAGCCGGATCTCCGTGGCCCGGACGGCCCCGTCGAGCTGCTCCATCGTCCGCGGCCCGACGATGGGGGCGGTGACCGCGGGCTGGGCGAGCAGCCAGGCCAGCGCGACGTTGGCCGGCTCCTCGCCGAGGTCGGCGCAGAGCTTCTCGTAGGCCTCGAGCTGGTCGCGGTGCTCCTCGATACGCCTCCTGGCCTCGCCGCTGGACCGCCGTCCCTTGGACGCCTTGTGCAGCGCCCCACCGAGGATGCCCCGGCCCAGCGGGCTCCACGGGATCACCCCCATGCCGTACGCCTGCGCCGCCGGCAGGATCTCGAGCTCGACCATCCGGTCGGCCAGGTTGTAGAAGCACTGCTCGGAGGCGAGCCCCAGGAAGTTCCGCCGGCGGGCGGCCTCGTTCGCCTGGGCGATGTGCCAGCCGGCGAAGTTGCTGGACCCGACGTAGGTCACCTTGCCCTGCTGGACGAGCAGCTCCATGGCCTGCCAGATCTCCTCCCACGGCGTCTCGCGGTCCACGTGGTGCATCTGGTACAGGTCGATGCGGTCGGTCTGGAGGCGCTTCAGCGAACCCTCCGCCGCACGCACGATGTTCAGTGCGGACAGCCGGTCGAAGTTCGGCCAGTCCTCTTTCGACATGCCGCCGAAGACCTTCGTGGCCAGGACCACCTTGTCCCGGCGTGCAGGGTCTGCGGCCAGCCACCGCCCGACGATCTGTTCCGTCCAGCCCTCACCCTTCTTCCAGCCGTACACGTTGGCCGTGTCGAAGAGGTTGATGCCGAGGTCGAGCGCCCGGTCCATGATCGCGTGGCTGTCCTTCTCCGAGGCCTGCGGGCCGAAGTTCATGGTGCCCAGGACCAGGCGGCTAACCTTCACGCCGAGCCGTCCGAGATGCGTGTACTCCATTCGCTGACTCCTTCCGTCTGCGTAGCGAAGGCCTACCCGCCAGTATCCGGCCGCATGCAACAAACGCGCTGGATGCGCCGAGGGCCGAGTTCGCAACCATTCAAGACATCTGTGCGTCCTGGCTGGTGAGAACGAGAGCAGTTGGCCGCCAGGAGCGATCCTGGCCTGACCGAAAGGGCGCATCGATGAGCCGGACCATCCTCAGGAGGTTCCGTCCCCTGACCGCCATCGCGGGCTGCGCTGCGATCCTTATCCTGGCCCTCGTACAGCCGGCTGCCGGAACCACGGTGGCGGTCAGGGCTACCCTGACGGCGGGCGCTCCGGTTCCGCCGGACTTCAAGGCCCAGTCCATCACCTGGGTTTCACCTCAGCGTGGCTGGGCGCTCGGCACCATCGCCTGCGCCACGGGGACCTGCACCGAGGTCATCGGCACCGACAACGGAGGGGACGCCTGGCAGTTGATGGGCTCGATCGACGCCCCGATCCCGAAGCTGGGAAACCCTGGATCGGGGATCACCGAGGTCCGGTTCGCCACCGCGAGCGTGGGCTGGGCTTTCGCACCTGAGCTGTTCGGCACCACCGATGGTGGCCGGACCTGGGCGACGATGCGGATCCCCGGCGGTGGGAAGCAGGTGCTCTCCCTGGCGGCGAACTCGAGCGAAGTGTACGCCGTGGTCTCACCGTGCAAGTACGCCACCGGCATCTGCACGGACCAGCCGTTGACCTTCTGGCGGAAGGCCGTCTCGGCCTCCACGTGGACCCAGATCCCGCTCGACCTTCCCATCAGCTTCGCCGCCAACGTTTCGGTGTACGGCCGGACGGCCTACGTGGTGGACGAGCGGGTGGACACGGTCGAACGCCCCGACCGCTTCTACGCCAGCACGAACGGTGTCGACTTCTCCGCGCGGCCCGTGCCGTGCGATAAGACTCCGGACGTCGCGCTCGACCAGGCCCTGCCGACGTCGCGGACCGATGTCTTCCTGCTGTGCGTCGGTAATCCCGGCTTCAGCAAGTCCGAGAAGATCGTCTACCGGTCGACGGACACGGGCAGGACCGAGCACTACTCCGGCATCGTGGGCGACTACGGGATCCAGTCCCAGCTGGCGGTATCGCCCTCTGGGAACATGGCCGTCTCGTCGTGGTCCGATGGCTCATTCATGTACATCGACGACACGCACGACACGAACTGGACGATGGTGATCGGTTCGGGTGACGGCGGGGCCGGATTCAACGACGTCGTCTATGTTTCCGACGAGGTGGCCTGGGTGGTGTACGGGCCGGACGATCAATTCTCGGGATACGGCGCGATCATGGTCACCCGTGACGCCGGCCAGACCTGGTCGTTCGTGACGCCGTGAGGGCCGCCGCTCCCCTGAGTCCTCAGCCATTCCCCAGCGTTCTCGCAGAGCCCTGCCAGGGTCGAGAACGAAGATGGCGCGGCGATGAGGATCCGTCACTGGAAGCGCTGGCTGATCGGGGGAGCGATCCTTGTCGTGCTCGCCGTGGTCGGGGGTCCCTTCGTCTACATCCACTTCGTCGAGGGGTCGGCGCCCGCGCCGCTCAGCCTCTCGAACAGCCCGGGAGTGGCCGCTAGCCCGGGCGCGACGGCCGCCGCCATCGCTTCGGTCGACGGGAGCTGGAAGGTCGCCTCCGGCTCGCAGGTCGGCTACCGCGTCAGCGAGATCCTGTTCGGCCAGAGCCACGTGGCGGTGGGGCGGACCTCCTCGATCCAGGGTTCGTTCGTGCTGAACGGAACCACCGTCGAGTCCGGGAGCTTCACCGCCGACATGCGAATGGTCACCAGCGACCAGTCGCGTCGCGACGAGCAGTTCAACGGCAGGATCATGGAAACCTCGACCTATCCCACCGGCACCTTCGTCCTGGACGGGCCGGTGGAGCTGGGGTCGCTACCGGCGGACGGCGTCACCCGCACGGTTCGGGTCTCCGGCACGCTCACGCTCCACGGCACCAAGCGGAGGGTCACGTTCGAGTTGAGCGGCCGCCGGACCGGCTCGAAGCTGCAGGTCAGTGGCTCGATCCCCATCACGTTCGCCGACTGGAACATCCCCGATCCGAGCTTCGGCCCGATCAGCACGCAGGACCATGGCACGCTCGAGTTCCTGCTGACCTTCACGCACGCGTAGGGTCGAACGGCAGGCTACCGTTCTGGGGCGCCCGGTACCATCGCTCCCGACATGCTCGCCTTCTCCGCGGAGACCCGCCGCGCCGACCTCGAACGCATGGCCGATCGCCAGCTCGACCTCCTGGTGATCGGGGGCGGTATCATCGGTTCCGGCGTCGCATTGGACGCGGCCAGCCGTGGCCTCTCGGTCGGCCTCGTCGAGCGGGACGACTTCGCCGCCGGCACCTCGGGGAGGTCCTCCCGCCTGATCCACGGCGGCGTCCGCTACCTCGAGCATTACCAGTTCGACGTGGTGCACGAATCCCTCCGGGAGCGGGCCATCCTGCTCCGGCTGGCCCCGCACCTCATCGAGCCGATCCCCATCTACACGCCGACCCGGACGAGGGTGCAGCGACACTTCTTCCGGCTGGGGCTGGTCGCCTACGACGTCCTGGCGTTCGGACGGAACATCGGGCGGGACCGGTACGCGGGGGCGAGCGAGATCGCCCGGGCCGTCCCCGGGCTCGGCCGTCCCAGGCCGGGCGTCCTGTACCACGAATGCCGAACCGACGACGCTCGCTTGACCCTGGAGGTGGCCCGGACCGCCCGGGCCTACGGCGCGCTGGTGGCGAACCACGCCGAGGTCACCGGCCTGCTTAGCTCGGAGGGCCGTGTCCAGGGGGCTCGGGTGCTCGACGGGATCGGGGGGGAGTCGCTCGACGTCCGAGCCCGGCTGACCGTCAACGCGGCCGGGGTGTGGGCGGAGGCCATCCAGGGCCTGGCCACCGACGCACCAAAGCTGCTCCGGCCCAGCAAGGGCGTCCACCTGGTGTTTCGGCCCGGAGCGGTCGAAACGCGAACGGGGGTGCTGGTCCCTTCGGTCGGGCACGACGGGCGGTTCCTGTTCGTCATCCCATGGGGCGGGCGGGTGTACGCGGGCACCACCGACACCGCGTATGACGGCGACCTCGAGGGTCCGACGGTGACCCCACAGGACTTCGACTACATCTTCGATGCCATGCAGGCCTCGTTCCCCTCGCTCACCCGAGACGACGTGGTGGCCTCGTGGGCGGGACTGCGGCCCCTGCTGGCCGGTGGGCCGCCACCGCACGGAGGCGGGCCATCGCCCACCGTGGAGGAGTCCGCGCACCACGTCCGTGCGAGGACGGCCGACCTCTCTCGCAAGCACGCCTTGTACGAGACGCCGCCGGGCCTGCTGACGATCACGGGCGGCAAGCTGACCGCGTTCCGTTCCATGGCTGAGGACGCGGTCGACAGCGCGTGCCGCGACCTGGGCATCCGGCAGCGCTCGCGGACCCGCCTGATCGCCCTCGGCTTCCATGGCGACCTTGCGGTGGCTCTGGAGCAGGCGCAGGCCGAAGCGGTCCGGCTCCGGCTTCCCCCGCAGGCCGGGCGGCGGATGGTCCGGCGTTTCGGCGACGACTGGACGGAGGCCCTGGAACGCATCCGGGAGGACGGATCGCTCGGCCAGCCGGCGGTTGACGGCCTGCCGGTGCTTCGGGTCGAACTGGACCTCGCCCGGGTCCGAGAGATGGCCCTCACCGACCAAGACGTTCTGGTTCAGCGGACCCGCATGACGACGATGAACCGGATGGTCGAGGAGTCGGCAGCCCGCTGAGGCAGGTTAGGGGAACAGCGCGCCCGGGTTGAGGATGCCGTGCGGGTCCAGGGCGCGTTTGATCGAACGCAGCATGGCCACCCCTTCGTCGCCCAGCTCGCCGGCCAGGTACCTCGCCTTCAGGCGGCCAACGCCGTGGTGGTGGGTCATGGTCCCGCCGGCTCGCAGGCAGGCCCGGATCGCCCCGTCCCACGCTTGGAGGTACCGCGGTTCGACGTCCACGTCGTCGGTCCCTCGGATGATGAATGTGAAGTACAGCGAGGAGCCAGACGGGTAGACGTGGGAGAGGTGGCATCCGACCGCTTCGGCCTGCGCGGACAGCGTGTGGCGGACCTCCTCGTACAGGGCCTGCAGCCCGGACCAGAGGCCCGCGACCTCCATGGTGTCGACGATCGCTCCCGGTCCGAACGCCCGTTCGGGCCCCATGATCCGCCGGTACTGGTCGACCGCGTCGCCCCGGTGCGTCCACCAGTGTTCGCCGTACGCCGGACCCAGATCGCGGCCGCCGAACGTCGCGGCCACGCTCCGAATCGCCTGCGCGCGCTCGCCGATGCCGGGGAGACCGGCGTCGGACCCGACGATCGCCGCGCACCCTCCCGGATGGCCCAGGCGGCCGAAGTTCAACAGGGCATCGGGTTCGTCGTATCCCCGCAATACGGAGGCGCCCGCCCCGGAGCGGCGGATGTCCCGCAGGCAGGCCGAGAGCTCGGCGAACGATCCGAACCCGAACCCCTCCCAGGTCCACGCGCGCGGGCGGGCGGAGCACGCCAGGACGGCTTCGGTCACCACGGCCAAGGTGCCCTCGCTCCCGATCAGGAGGTGGCGGAGGTCCGGGCCGGCTGCTGAACGGGGCACTGGCGCGAGCGTCATCACCCGCCCGCCCGGGAGGACGGCCGTCACGCCGAGGAGGAGGTCCTCTATGGCCCCGAAGCCCGCCGAGGCCTGCCCGGCCGACGCGGCCGCGATCCAGCCCCCCACCGAGGAGAGCCCGATCGACTGTGGATAGTGCCCGAGGGTCAGGTCGAACGGTTCGAGCTGCTCCTCCAGGCGGGTGCCGATCGTCCCGGCCTCCACTCGCACGACCCGGGACTCCTGGTCGACGTCGATCACCCGATCCATCCGCGAGAGGTCCAGGACGATGTGGCCGGCCTCGGGCTGCGCGCCCCCGGACACGCCGGAGCCGCCTCCGCGGGGGACGATGGCGGCGCCCGCTTCGTCCGCCCAGGCCAGCATGGCGGCCACCTCGTCCGTCGACTCCGGGAACAGCACTGCCGCGGGTCGTGACAGGTGGTCACCCCGGGACTCCCGGAGCATCGCGAGCGCCCACCAGTCACGGGCCCGTTCGGCCAGGATGGCCGGGTCGGTGCTGACAGCGTGCGGGCCGAGCCGGTCTCGAAGCTCCCCCAGGTCCACCTCGCGGATAGTAGCCCGCTACCCTTGCCGGGTGATGGACGGGGCCGGGATCGCCGCATGAGCGTCGATACACGCCGAACCATCCGGCTGGTGACGGACTCCTACCCCGACCCGCCGGCGTTCGACACAGCGATCTCCCACGCCACTCTGGCTCGGGTCTCCGAGGGCGCCGAACCGGAGACCCTCCGGCTCCACCGTCCCGCCCGGGTCGTGGCGTTCGGCCCGAAGGACCGGCTCGCCGAGGGGTTCGGCGACGCCGTCCGGGCGGCGCACGAGCAGGGTTTCGCCTCGATCCTCCGGTTGGCCGGCGGGAGGGCGGCGGTGTTCCACGAACGGGCGCTCGCCTTCTCCTGGGCCATCCCCCTCCCGTCGCCCCGCGAGGGCATCCGGGCGCGGTTCGAACTGCTGGCTGCCCTGATGGCCGAGGCCTTCCGTTCGCTGGGCGTCGATGCTCGAGTGGGAGCGGTGCCCGGCGAATACTGTCCCGGCGAGTACAGCGTCAACGCGCGGGGCGCAACGAAGCTGATGGGGGTCGGCCAGCGCATCGTCCGGCATGCCGCGCACGTGGGAGGGGTCGTGGTGGTGGGGGACGGCGCCCGGGTCCGCGACGTGCTGATCCCCGTCTACCGGGCCCTGGATCTCACGTGGGACCCGTCGACGAGCGGCAGCCTCCAGGACGAGGTGCCGGGAGTCCGGTGGGAGGACGCGCGGCGGGCGATCGTCGAACGGTTCGCGGACCGGTTCGAGCTGGTGGGCGGCCACCTCGGTCCCGAGACGCTCGTGCGGGCCGGCATGTTCGAACCGGACCATCTCGCGACGGTGTGAACGCGAACGAGGCCGGCGCCGCTCACCCGTCGACCTGGGTCATGCTGAGCGGCGTGTACCGGTCGCCCGCCCCGGCTCCGGGCGGGAACGCTTCGCCGAGCCGCCGGAGCTCGTCGCCGGACATCGGTACCCCCACCGCGGCGGCGTTCTGTTCGGCGTACTCGACGTGCTTGGTGCCCGGGATCGGGACGACGTCTTCGCCCTGGGCCAGCAACCAGGCCAGTGCCACCTGGGACGGCGTGCACCCTTTCTCCTCCGCGAGCGTTTCGACCTCTCGGACCAGCCGGGCGTTGGCGTCGAAGTTCCCCCCCTGGAATCGCGGGTGCCGGCGCCGGGCGTCGTCGTCGGAGAGATCCTCGTAGCGCTTGACCGTCCCGGTCAGCAGGCTCCGGCCGAGCGGGCTGTACGCGACGAAGGTGATCCCGAGCTCACGGCACAGCGGGAGCAGTTCGCGTTCGGGCTCCCGCCACCACAGGGAGTACTCGGTCTGGAGGGCCGCGATCGGGTGGACGGCGTGGGCGCGGCGGACGGTGGCCGGTGCGGCTTCGGACAGCCCGAGATGCCGGACCTTGCCGGCCTGGACGAGCTCGGCCATGGCGCCCACCGTCTCCTCGATGGGGATCGCCGGGTCCACGGGATGCTGGTAGTAGAGGTCGAGATGGTCGGTGCCCAGACGTTCGAGCGAGGCGGCGCAGGCCGTCCGCACGTACTCGGGGTGGCCGGCGAGGGTCCCGGGTTCGGCGCCCAGCACGTACCCGAACTTCGAACAGAGGACGACCTGGTCCCGCCGGTCGCGGATCACAGCGCCCACCAGGCGCTCGTTGTGGCCCTCGCCGTAGACGTCGGCCGTGTCGATCAACGTGATCCCCAGATCGAGCGCGCGATGGATGGTCCGGGTGGAGGTGTCGTCGTCGGCGGCCCCGTAGACGCCGGACATGCTCATGCAGCCGAGGCCGATCCGCGAGATCCGCACGTCCGTGCGATCGAGCGAGACCTTGTTCATGGTCGCTCCTTCCGAAAGCGCCGGGGGTCTGACTCAGGGCGGCAGGGTCGAATCGTACGCCCGTGGCGTCTAGGTCCGAAGCTCGGCCTTGGCGTACCGGCCGGAGACGATCCATCCGTAGACGCCGGCCAGGAACACCAGGAGGGCGCCCAGCCAGAGGATGCCGCGCATCCCAGGGGTGACCAGACGTACCTGCGGCCCGGTGGCGTGTTCCACTTTGGCCCCCCGCCCGCCTACGGGGAGCGTCGAGGATTCGGCCATCTCCGGCCTCCTTTCTCCCTCCCTGCTGCGCCTGCGGGAAGTGTGCCGCGAAGCGTCCAGCTGCGGTAACGACCGGCGGGGGGGTCTTCGTCTACGGGCTGGGAGCCACGGTGTTCACGGTCTCTGCTGCGGCTTTGCGCCAGTCGATCACTCCGCCATCGCTCCTCGGCCGGGTCAGCTCCGTCGCGCGCGTCCTGGCGTTGGGGACCGCCCCGGTGGCCTTGGTGGCCGGTGGCGCGCTCGCTTCGGCCGTGGGCCTCCGAGCGGCTCTGTGGATCGGGGCGACCGGCGCGCTGCTCACCCCGCTGCCGGTGTTGCTGTCCCGGGTGCCGGCCCTCCGCGACATGCCGGACGCGGACGACCTCGGAGCTCACCCGCCCGTTGCGACGATCCCCAGCACCTCCGCGCCGTAGCGTTCGATCTTCGACGGGCCCACCCCCGACACCGCCAAGAGCTCAACGACGGTCCGCGGTCTTCGGTCGGCGATCTCCGCCAGCGTCGAATCGTGGAACACCACGTATGCGGGCACCCCGTCTCGGCCGGCCCGGTCCCGCCGCCAGCGCTTGAGCGCGTCGAACAGTCCCCCACCGGCCGCCGGCACCGCTCCGGGGATCCGGCCCACGGCCTTGGTGCCGCTCGGCGTCGCCCGGACCTCGCCCCCCGCCAGCTCCTCGATGAACGCCGACCGTCCCTTCCCCCCGAGCGGCCACGTGACGAACAGGTGCCGCCGGGCTCGGGTGATCCCCACGTAGAACAGGCGGCGTTCCTCTTCGACCGGCGACGTGCTCCGGCCCTGTCGGAACGGCACCTCGCCGTCCAGCACGCGCGGCAGAAAGACCGCGTCGAACTCCAATCCCTTCGCCCGGTGGTAGGTCATGAGGTTGACGCCCCGGCCCGATTCCTCCACGGAGAAGCGGCGGGCCAGCTCGGCGGCAAAGTCGTCGAGCCCGTGTTCCGGATGGGTCGAACCGAACTCCCGGGCCAGTGAACGCAGCCGGGCCAGGTCGGCCTGCCGGGTCACCTCCTCCTCGGAGTCGTCCCCGGCGCCGCCCGCCCGGTACCCCAGCGCGTCGGTCGCCCCTTCCACCATCACCTGGACCGGCCCCGATGCGCGCTTCAGCCGGTGGAGGACGGCCCGGGGGCCGGGGCGGCGGAGGAACGACCCGTCCTTGACCTGGTACGGGATGCCGGCGTCGGCGAGGGCCTCCTCGAAGGGTTCGGAGCGGGCGTTGATCCGATACAGCACCGCCATCTGCTCATAGGGAATGCCTTCGGCCCGGTGCAATCGCCGAACGCCCTCCAGGACGAACGACGTCTCGGCCGCGTCGTCCCGAACCGGCCCGACGTGCGGCTTCGGACCGTCCGGACGGGTGGGCCGAAGGCGCTTCGGGTACCCGCCGAGGTGCCCGGCCAACCGGTTCGCCATCTCGAGGACCTGCGGAGAGGATCGGTAGTTGTCCTCGAGCGTCACGATCCGGGCGCCCGGGAACCGTGCCGGGATGTCAAGGAGGTACGAGGGCGACGCCCCGGCGAACCCGTAGATCGTCTGATAGTCGTCGCCCACCACGCAGAGCTCGTCGCGGTCGCCGAG
>DHWS01000157.1:23866-27349 GCA_002413305.1 Actinobacteria bacterium UBA5176
CAGAGCTCGTCGCGGTCGCCGAGCCACCGGTCCAGGAGCGCGGCTTGCAGTGGGTTGACGTCCTGGTACTCGTCGACCGTGAACGCACGGTACCGATCGCGCACCTCCGCGGCCGCTTCGGGATGCTCGTCGAACAGCAGCACGGTGAGCCCGAGCATGTCCTCGAAGTCCACGCGGCCCATGGCTCGCTTCCGGCGCTCGTAGCCGTCGAAGATCCCGAGCATGAGCTCGGCGGGGATCGGCGGCCGATGGCCGGTGTCTTCCAGCTCGTCGAGGTAGCCGGCCGGGGTCACCATCCGGCACTTCGCCCACTCGATCTCGGCGGCCAGGTCCCTTCGCGGTTGGAACTTGTGGGGCGGTGGGAGCGCGTTCGCCAGGGACGCGATCAGCGGCGCCTTGCCGTCGAGGACGTCGCCCAGCGGCGTGCCGGCGAATCGGGGCCACAGGCGCGAGAGTTGGGACAGGGCCGCCGAATGGAACGTTCGCGCCTCGGCGCCTCGCACCCCGAGCGTCGCCAGGCGGGCCTTCAGCTCCCCGGCCGCCTTCTCCGTGAAGGTCACGGCGAGGAGCTCGGCCGGCGCGAAGGCGCCGGAGGCCACCTGGTAGGCGATGCGGTGGGTGATGGTGGTGGTCTTGCCGGTCCCCGCCCCGGCCAGGATAGCCACCGGCCCGCGGACGGCGGTGGCCGCTTGGCGCTGCTTCGTGTTCAGACGGTCGAGGATCGCCTCCGGGTCGGTCACAGCCCTCATCGTACGGCCGGGCTGTGACACCCGATCAGCAGCGGGCCACCCGATCAGCGGGCGGCTATGCGGGCGGGGGGGACGCTGCGCTCCAGGAAGTCCAGGATGATCCGGATCTGCCGGATCCGCTCTTCGACGTCGAACGAACCATGCCCGGTGGAGAACAGGTACAGCTCGGGCGGCTTGCCCAGCTCCTTCAACTTGTCCACGTACAGCAGGACCTGACGGATCGGGCATCGGCTGTCGTGCTCCCCGGCCAGGATCAGCAAGGGCGCTCGGACTCCGTCGGCGAAGTTGATCGGATTGCGGTCGGCCATCAGCTCCGGGAGCTCGGCCGGCACTCCCCCCAGGAGCGCTCGGTCGTAGGCCTGCAGGAGCGGGGACGCGTCGACGTAGCTCTCGACGTAGTCGGCAACCGGGACGCCGGCCACCCCGCACGCCCAGAGCTCCGGTTGCTTGCCGAGCTCGAGCAGTGTGACGTACCCGCCCCAGGACCAGCCGGCGATCACCGCGCGGGCCGGGTCCGCGAACCCCAGCCGGACCAGGTCCGCCAGTCCGGCGTTGACGTCCTCCAGCTCGGGCCCGCCGACGTTGCCGGTGAGCGTGTCCCGCCATTCCCGCCCGTACCCGGTCGACCCCCGGTAGTTCAGCAGCCCGACGGCGAACCCTGCGTCGACGTAGGCCTGAACCTCGGGCTGCCACCGGTCCATGTCCAGCGCGGTCGGCCCGCCGTGGACGAACAGCATCACCGGCCAGGGGCCAGGTTCGGCCTCGGGCAGCACGTAGAACCCGTGGACGGACTGGCCGTGTTCGTTCTGGAAATCCCACGAGGTGTAGGGGCGGCTAGGCGGCGGGCGGTCCCCCTCAGGAGCCAGCACCTCCTGGCCCCGGTCGTCCATCGCCCGCGGCTGGCGGTCACCCTGCGACTGCAGGAACCACACCCGTCCGTCGGGCCGGACCCGAGCCTTGTGGATCAGGCCGCCGTTGACGATCGGAGTGGTGGTGCCGGTGGCCAGCTCGTACCGCAGCAGCCGATGACGGCCCTTCTCGAGGTGCGCCAGGAGCAGCGCCGAACCGTCCGGCCACCAGTCCTGCGCCTCGACGCCGCCGCCCAGGTCCAGCGACAACTCGGTGAGCTCGCCGGTGCGCGGGTTCCAGATCGCCGGGCGTTCGTCCCCGCTCCGCTCGTGCACCACCGCCAGCCGGCCGTCGCCCTCGACCGGGGACCAGCACGCCGCGTGCAGCGAGAGGCCGGGGTCGTGCAGGTCGGCGATCACGCCGCCGGTCCGCGGATCGATCACTCGGAGGGCGGGGTGGATGAGGTCGCCGTGTTCGGAGTGTTCGAGGCAGAGCATCGAACCGTCCGCCGACAAGCCGACCCGGCTGAACCCTCGCAAGCTCCACAGGGACTCGCCGAGCATCAGCGACTCCGAGCTGTGGGCGACCCGTTCGGCCGGCTTGCCGTCGACCGAGGTGTACACGCCGAATCCGTCCCGGTTGCTGATCACGGCAACCACGATGCCGGGCGCCTGGGCGAGGCCTTCGTTCCAGCCGTGCGGAAGCCCGTCCAGGAAAGGCCGGGACTCCCCGCCCTCGAACGGCTGGACGAACCACCGGCCGGATTCGTCGCCGGTCTCGTCCTGGAACCACAGCACCCCCTCGCCGTCGAGCGTGGGCACACCGTCCATCAGCCCGACGGGGTGCTCGGTCACCAGCCGTCGCCGGCCGGTGGCGTGGTCCCAGGTGTGGACCTGCCACACCCCGGTCTCGTTCGACGCGTACACCAGGCGGTCTGGGGCGCGCGGCGACCAGTCAGGGAGGTACAGGTAGGGGGCGCGGAAGCGCGCCTCCCAGGTCGGTGTGGACGACTCCGTCACGACGGCCGGAAGCGTAGCAGCCCGGCCTTTTCGCCCCGGCTCTTCCGCATGGGCCTGCGGTGTTCTAGTCTCTCCGTCGCGACGCTTGCTCAGCACCCAGCCGTTCGACCTTTCGGGGCCGGGTCGGACGGCCCCTCGATGCGGGCGGCCCGTGGCTACGGTTGTGGTGGTTGGTTCGAGGATCGAATCGTGCCTGCGTGGCGACGGTGGGCCGTTCCCCCGAGAACGGCGAAGGAGGGCGAGAGGTCATGAGTACGTTCGTCGAATCGTTCATGTCCAGTGTCACGGCCAGGAATCCGGGCGAGCCCGAGTTCCACCAGGCCGTACGCGAGGTTGCCGAGTCCGTCGAGCTCGTGCTCGACCGCCACCCGAAGTACCGCGAGGGCAAGTTGCTGGACCGCATCGTGGAGCCGGAGCGCGTGATCATGTTCCGCGTCCCGTGGGTGGACGACCACGGCGAGATCCAGGTCAACCGCGGCTACCGCATCGAGATGAGCAGCGCGATCGGGCCCTACAAGGGCGGCCTGCGGTTCCATCCCAGCGTCTACCTCGGCCTTCTGAAGTTCCTCGCCTTCGAGCAGGTCTTCAAGAACGCCCTGACCACCCTGCCCATGGGCGGCGGCAAGGGCGGGTCCGACTTCGATCCGAAGGGCAAGAGCGAAGGCGAAGTGATGCGGTTCTGCCAGTCGTTCATGACCGAGCTGCAGCGTCACATCGGACAGTTCACCGACGTCCCGGCCGGCGATATCGGCGTGGGCGGCCGGGAGATCGGCTACCTGTTCGGCCAGTACAAGCGGATCCGCAACGAGTTCACCGGTGTGCTCACCGGCAAGGGCCTGAACTGGGGCGGCTCACTGATCCGTCCC
>DHWS01000053.1:0-391 GCA_002413305.1 Actinobacteria bacterium UBA5176
GATATACTTGACGTAGTAGGCTCATAGGGTGAGCCGCTTGCCCGTTCCTCTTCTACCACCCCATGAGGTGTCCTATGATCTTCGGCATGAAATACACGTACCGGGTAGACCTCGGCAGTGGGGGCACGCAGGACATTGAGGCCGACTTCTACGAGCCCGAGGGCGACTTTGTGAGTTTCTACAGGAAGCCTTCGACGATGGGCGCGAAGTCGGAGCGGGTCGCCAGTTTCAAGGCCGCGGCGGTCAGGTCGGTACTCGAAGGCAAGGCTCAGGCCTAGACGGACTCGGGGGTAGCACGGCCAGACATGAAAGAAGGCGGGCCCCCCGGGTCTGCTCGACTAGCATCTGAGTCCATGGCCACCCCGAATCTTCTCTACTACGGCGACAACCT
>DHWS01000053.1:594-4521 GCA_002413305.1 Actinobacteria bacterium UBA5176
CTTCTCTACTACGGCGACAACCTCGACGTCTTACGTCGGCATGTCGAGAGCGAGTCGGTTGACCTGATCTACCTCGATCCGCCGTTCAACTCGAACCGCTCCTATAACGTCCTGTTCGGATCAGCTCGGGGCGAAGAGGCGCAAGCGCAGATCGAGGCGTTCGACGACACCTGGACGTGGACGCCGGAGGCCGATGCGCTCTACCTCGAACTTATCCGAGGCGGGGCACCGTCGGTGGTCGCAGACGCAATCCAATCGATGCATGGCCTCCTTGGGGAGAACGCCGTTCTCGCCTACCTGGTGATGATGGCGGCTCGGCTGGTGGAGCTTCACCGAGTCCTCAAGCCGACCGGCTCCATGTACCTGCACTGCGCCCCCACCGCGAGCCACTACCTGAAGTTGCTCATGGACGCGGTGTTCGGGCCGAAGAACTTCCGCAACGAGATTATTTGGGAACGCACGAACGCGCACAACATGAAGGCGAGAATGTGGCCTCGCACGCACGACACCCTGCTCCTCTACACGAAGTCCGACGACTTCCGCTTCGACCAACAGTTCAAGCCTTATGGACCGGAGCAGATGAAGAGGTTCAAGCCTGACGACCAGGGGCGCTTGTACAAGGCTGAGAACCTGACCTTCTCGACCGCGAATCCGAGTCGTCAGTTCGATTGGCGTGGAACGAGGCCGCCGCCGAATCGGTCCTGGGGGATGTCGCTGGAGGAACTAGAGGGTCTGTACGCGCGGGGCCGAATCCTGCTGAAGAAGGACGGCACTCCGCGGATGGACGGCTGGAAGATCTACCTTGACGAGACCCAAGGCAAGCCGGTCGGCACGGTTTGGACTGACATCGAGCGAATCAGCAACACCTCCGCGGAGCGCCTCGGGTATCCGACACAGAAGCCGCTCGCGCTCCTGAACCGCATCATCGAGTCGAGCAGCGAGCCCGGCGACTTGATCCTTGACCCGTTCTGCGGGTGCGGAACGACGGTCGATGCCGCTCAGGCGTTGGGCCGGCGCTGGATCGGGATAGACGTGACGTACATCGCCATTGACCTCATCCGACGGCGGCTCGAAGATGCCTACAGCGGCGAGGCCCAGTTCGTCATCGACGGCATCCCGCGGGACGTGCCAGGGGCCGAGGCGCTGTTCAGAAAGTCCCCATTCGACTTCGAGCGATGGGCCGTATCGCTGGTCTACGGGCAGCCGAACGAGCGCCAGGTTGGGGATCGCGGGATTGATGGGGTGATCCGCTTCCCGCTGGATCGCCGGGGAGCCTTCGGCCGAGTGCTCGTGTCCGTCAAGGGAGGCCGCCAAGTCAACCCCGCGTTCGTTCGGGACCTCTTGGGGACCATCAACGCTGAAGGTGCGGCGATGGGAGTGCTCGTCACGCTAGTCGATCCGACACGAGGCATGGTCGATGCGGCGAATCGCTCCGGCAGCTACGTCTGGCTCGTAGATGGCCGCTCCTACCCGAAGATTCAGCTTGTGACGGTCCAGCAGCTCCTGGACGGGTATCGGTTGGCGATGCCCCCCGCTCTGACGCCGTATCTGAGCGCTCCGCGTCATGTACCAGCGGTAGATCAGCTCAGCCTCGGATGATGGACCCGACCAGGAGTAGAATCCCACTCCCCGACCAAGGGAGGAGCGGGAATGCCAGGGCCAAGGAAGAAGAAGATTCGCCTCCAGCCTGGCGCGCCTGATGAGGTCGAAGGCACCGTCATGACCTTCCAGACGGTGCTGGAGAACTTCAACGAGTACCTGGTCGACGACGGTACCCTTATCCATATGAAGGTGGTAGTAGTGGAGATCGTGAAGCTCGACGACGCCTGGGACGACCAAGGGCAGCCGGTCTACCTGATCCAGTCCACGAACGTCACGTCGATCTCGGTTCCCGATCACCTACGCCGCGAAGGAGGTGACCAGACGTGATCAACACCGATGTCAAGGAGATCATCGACACGAGGGAACTCCGCTCTGATGATTGGAACCTTCGTCGGCGACCGCGCGAGCCCATCAGCACAGAGCCCAGCGAGAGCGCCGAGGCTCGCTACGCGATGGTGACTGCCACCGTCGCCGGGCTACAGGGGGAGGAACCTGACCCGGGGTCCATCGCCGACCGGCTCGTCCGTCGGTACATCGACAGGGCGATGCTGCGAGCGGCGACCAAGCAGTACGAGGACGGCTCGTGGTTCGCTGAGAGTCTCGTTGTGCCGAACGTATGGGGAGATGGGCCGTCAGAAGCGGCGGCACTAACTGATCTTGAGGCGGTACTGAGGGAATGGATTGAGATGAAGCTCGCCAACCATGACGGAGACATCCCGATTCTGGACGGGGTCAACCTGAACGCGCTATCCCCATGATGCATGGCGCTTCCTGCCCAGACTCCGTGGAGCGAGATCGTTCGGAAGTTCCGGGCGCTGGGGTACGAGGGGCCGGTCTACACCGGTCACCCCTTCATGGTTCGCGGCAAGCACCGCCAGCGTATCCCGAACTCGCACGACGATCCGGTCCCCATAGGCAAGCTTCGCGACGTACTGAGAAAGGCTGGCATCGATGACGACACGTGGAACCGGCTCTAAGCCTGTCTACAGGGTTTCTCTAACCGGCCGGATTGTTGAGCCGGGCAAGACCATCGAATACGAGCGGTTCGAGTCCCTGATGAAGCGGCTCGTCTCGGTCCCGAAGAAGGAACTGGACGCGCGCCGCGAGGCCGAGCGCAAGCGGGCCTAGGCCTTCCCGGTCAGTTCCGCGTAGGTCAGTCGCCGTCCGGCGACGTGCCGAAGGACCATCCCGAACCGCTCAAAGTCGGTTGCCTCGCGGCGGTTGAAGGCGAACACCCGCTCGTCCAGGTAGCGGAACAGGTGGAACGGCTGGACGCTGACGTAGGTCCCCTTGAGGCCCCGCTTGAGCAAGCTCCAGAAGTTCTCGATCCCGTTCGTGTGGACCTGCCCGTTGACGTACTGCTCGGCGTGGTCCACGACCTCGTGCGCGTAGTCGTCGATGAGGCCCGAGTAGGACCCGAGTGAGTCTGTGTAGACGCTGCTCCCAGCCTCCACGTGGTCCCTGACGCGATCCTGAAGGGTGCGGCTCTTGCGGTCCGGCACGACCTCCGCACGGACCTTGCCGTCCCGCTGAAGGACGCCCACGACGGCCGTCTTATCCTTGCCGCCCGTCCCGGTGATCTTGCGGGAGCGAACGTGAGGGTGCATGTTCCGGGCCTTGCCGCCGATGAACGTCTCGTCCACTTCGACCGTGCCGGAGAGCTTGTCGAAGGTGCCCTCCTGCATGGCGAGCCGGATGCGATGCAGGACGAACCACGCCGACTTCTGCGTGAGCCCGACCGAGCGAGCCAGCTCGTGCGAACTGATGCCGTTCTTCGAGTTGGCGATGAGCCAGACGGATGCAATCCACTTGTCCAGCGGGATCGGGGAGTCCTCGAAGATCGAGCCGATCTTCACCGAGAACTGACGCTTGCACGCCTTGTCCTTGCACTGCCACAGCCGCCGGGTCTTGACGTACCCGAGTTCCTTGCCGCCGCATGACGGGCAGACTGGGCCCTTCGGCCAACGCAGCGCGGCAACGAACTGCACGCACACATCCGGATCGTCGAAGTACCGAATGGCCTCGATGAGGTTGGAAGGGAGTCTGTGCGCGCTCACAAACTGAGTCTACTACTCAGAGCCTACTGCGTCAAGTATATCGTTACCCTATATAGAGCAGGCCGGCTTCGATCTGGAGGTCGACACCATGGTCGGCGACGCCTTCCGCGTCGTGCAACTGACGCCGGCCGGGTCGGCGTGCTCGATCGCTTTCGGAACGGGGATCACGGATGCCACGCCGGGCTCGGTCCGGGGAACGCACCTGGTGGTCAACGACATCGAGACTGCCCGTAACCAGCTCGTCGAACGGGGCGTGGAGGTCAGCGAG
>DHWS01000053.1:4653-25174 GCA_002413305.1 Actinobacteria bacterium UBA5176
GGCGTGGAGGTCAGCGAGATCCGGCACCTCGATTCCGGCGAATGGACGCCGGGGCCCCACCCGGAGCGCCTCGACTACAACTCGTTCGCAGACTTCAGCGACCCGGACGGCAACACCTGGGTCCTGCAGGAGCGGCACGGCGATCCGCCGCCGAGATGACGACGGATGGCGTTCAAGGCGTAAGCCGGTAGAACCGCAGGAAGTCGTGCTCCACCTGATCGAGGATCTCCACGTGCCTGAACCCCGCCTCCGCCGCGTACCGCCGGAAGGTATCAGGGCGCATCACCTTACCCACATCTTCAACAAGCTCGGGATCTCCTCGCGCACAGAGCTCGTCGCGATGAGTCCAAGACAACTTGCCTGAACGCTGGCCCGGGCTCGGTCGCAGGATCGAACGACCTGCGGTTTACCCTGAGACCTCGAAGGTGACCGAGCCGGGGGTGCTCTGCAAGACCGCGTACCCGCCTCCTTTGCCAAGCGGGGCGCTCATCCAACCCTCGACGAACCCCAGCTCATACGTGCCCGGATCAACGTCCGGCACGACGAATCGCGTGTGGAACGAGCACTCCCCGCCCGAGGCGGGGCCCGCCGCCGAAGCGAGCTCCACCACCGGCCCGGGCCTGGCCGGGCCGACCCGCAGGTCGGGGCCGGTGGGGGGCCAGGGAGGCGGACGCGAGCCATGACGTCCGGTCCTCCACGACCTCCAGCGGGTCGACCACCCGACGAGGCGCCACGACCTGTCGGCCTGCGCGCGTGGCGCGACGGTGGATCTGGAGCCAGCCATTCAGCGCCGTCCGGTAGAGATAACCGATCGGGTCGTCCATCCTGGCCACCCGTTCCCATCGCTCCCAGACCTTGACGAAGGACTCTTGCGTCAACTCTTCGGCGCCGTGCACGTCGCGCGTCATGACGACCAGAGCTCGAAACAACCGCACCCTGTTGGCCCGGTAGAACGACTCGAAATCAGCGTGCCCGGGGCCCAAGGGAACGTCCCCTTCGGCGAGGGGAAGCGCGTCGATCATGGCTCATCATGAATGCCGGTCGCGCCCGGAACGCATACGCCGCTGCGTCGGGTTCCTACGGAGACGCCGTCGCGCCGGGCAGACGAGGGAAAGACGAAGAGGGCGTTCGCCTTGCTGCAGGTCTTCGGCAACGAACCCGACGTGGCCCTGGTCCTCATACTTGCCGGATGCAGCAGCTAGCTGGCTCTCGGCTAGATCGCAGCGGAGGCGAAGGGAAGAACTGTAAGAACCCGAACGCTGGTGGCCAGGTGCGCCTCGCCGCTCGCGAGTGGGGTCGGGTGACCTGAGGGCCGTAACATGCCGCGATCGACGGCGTTGGGGGCGACGTGGACGAAATCGAGGTCCGAGGTCTCCGGATCGCATATCAGCGACATGGTCAAGGCCCACTCCTCGTCCTCGCACATGGCTGGCCCTCAGACAGCCGGCAATGGCGCCGTCAGATCGATGCTCTATCCGACGAGTTCACCGTGGTGGCATGGGACGCGCCCGGGGCAGGCCAGTCTCCGGATCCACCTGAGACGTTCCGCCCTTCCGACTGGGCCGACCTCTTCGCGGACTTCATCGACGCGCTCCACCTCGGACGACCTCATGTTGCCGGGTTGTCGTTCGGAGGGGGCCTTGCTCTCGAGCTCTATCGCCGACATCCCTCGGTTCCCCGAACCCTGGTCCTCGCTTCGGCGCATGCAGGATGGGGTGGTTCCCCTTCCCCCAAGGTCGCCAATGATCGGCTCCAGCTGATGCTTCGGAACTGCGACCTGCCCGCGGATCGGTGGGCTCCTGCCCTGATTCAGACGCTCCTCACGGACCGAGCCTCGGTCGATCTGGTCGACGAGCTCATGGCGATCATCTCGACGTTCCATCCGGCGGCCACCCGGGTCGCGATGCGCGCCTTCGCCGAGGCCGACCTCCGCGATGTGCTTCCGAGCATCGACGTGCCGACGCTGCTGTTGTACGGAGAGAGCGACGTGCGGACGGGACCGAGCGTTTGGGAGCCGCTCCATTCCAGGATCCGTGGGAAGCTGGTGCTGATCCCCGAGACCGGCCATGTGCTCGACGTTCAGGCGCCGGAGCGTTTCAAGGCTGAGGTCCGCGCGTTTCTGCGACAGGTCGGGAGCTGAGGGAGAGCTCAATCTCCCGGCCGCGGCGAGAGGGTGCGGAGTCCATCACGATCGCCACGTTCCCTTCCCTTGCTCTCCAGGCGGAGGCCGAGGGGAATCGAACCCGCCTGTCGCGGCGTACAGGGTTGACGTTCGGCCCATGGATGCGAGACGGTATGCCCCTCGGATCAGAGTTTGAAGGTGCGCGGAGCCGACCGGCTCGGCGTCCATGTGGAGGGGGGCAGGCAAGTGTTGAACCGATCTCGTACGGTCGTAACGCGCCTCGCGGTTGTCGTCGCGTCGCTCGTGGCCGTCGTGGCCTTCTCGGCCTCGTCCGGTTTCGGCGCCACGGTGAAGAAGAGCTGGAGTTTCTCGTTGGCGTCGGCAAGCCCCGCTCCCGAGAACGACAGCAAGGCATTCTTCGGAGGGCAGACCGTGCAGGTGGCCATGACCATAACCAATCTGTCCAACAACCAGTCGCTCGGCTCGGCGAACATCCTGATCCCGTCCGACTACACGCCCCTTTCGCTCGACTCCGTCGTGACGGATCCAGCGGGCAAGAACTGGTCCCCTTCCACGCTGTCGGGCTCCACCGTTGCGCTCCGGAACACGGGGCCGAGCAACACGCAGGCGCTGAACCCGGGCCAATCGCTGACGGCCACGGTCAGCGTCATCACCGAGTGCGCACCCAACACGTCGAGCACCTGGACCGGGAATGCGAAGCAGTCGAACGACTTCAGCGGGGTAGGCAACGAACTCTTGCCGTCACCGAGTACGAACTTCACGAAGGTGAAGATCGGCTGCCCGGATCACGTCGCGTTCACCGCGCAACCGACGGCCACTCTTGCTGGGCAGATCATCGACGCGGGCACGGGCGTCAAGGCTGCCATCGAGGACTCGGCCGGCCAGATCGTCACCATCTCGAGTGCGGCGGTGGCAGTTGCCATCGGCACGAACCCCTCCGCCGGAACCCTCTACGGGACGAGCCCGGTCAACGCCTTGAGCGGAGTGGCCACGCTCACAGATCTCATCATCGATCGGGCTGGCATCGGCTACACGCTGGCGGCGTCGAGCTCCGGCATCACCGGCGCGGTCTCTTCGGGCTTCGACATCACGGGCGTTGCCGGCAAGTGCACCGCCACCCCGTGCGGAACAGCCACCGGACAGCGTGCGACGGCCTCGGACAAGACCATCGGGATCGCGTCGGTGCCGGTCGGACCGTGCACCAGCGCGACGCTCGGATGCTTCGTCTCACTGGACGAGACCACCGGGAGCTTCTGTGGTGGAGGATGCGCCGGAAACGTGATCGTCTTCGCCCCACCGCCCAACCAGAACGGAACGGCCACGCTGATCATCCAGTACTACAAGACCGTGTTCAACGGGAATCTGGCCCTGGTCAGCCTCTACAAGCTGAACAACGGCCTGGTGACGCAGCTCTTCGACTGCTCGGCGACGAATCCCGTTCCGTGCGTGAGCGACCGAAGTACCGTGAATGGGAACGCGCAGTTCACGGTGTCACTGGGCACCAACGACCCGTTCGTGGGAGGCAGATAGAACGGGGGGTACGGTGGGGGCCGGCGGCGTGCGCTCGTCGTCGGTCGAGACAACACCCAGACGGTGGAGGATCGCTCTACTCTCCCTCCTCATCGAGGCCCCGTTCTTGCCGGTCACCTCGAGCACTCCGGCGAGCGCGCGCAGCGTGAGCCCCACCTCATATGGGGCCTTCCGTGCCCGGGCGAGCCGTAAGCTCTCCTCGAGTGCTGCCTGAGCGCCGGCGAGTTCACCGAGGTCCAAGAGCGCCAGGCCTTCGATCCGCCGAAGCATCGGAGCATGGACGCCCCCCCCATCCCTCTCGGATGATGGCAGGGTCTCCGCTACGAGCCGGAGCGCCGCCTCCGGTTCTCCGTGCCACAGATGGCACTCGGCGATCTTCGCGTTGATCTCCACCAGGGAGGATCGGTCTCCCACCGCCGAGAACTCCGCGCGACTGTGTTCGTACAAGGCGAAGGCCTCCTCAAACCGCCCGGCTCGCGCGGCCGCCCGGGCGAGCTGGTGCTCAACCGCCGCCACCCCCGCCCGGTAGCCCGACGCTCTCCATACCCGAAGCGCGGAGCGGAACAGCTGCTCGGCTTGCTCCAGATGACCCTGATCGGACAGGATCTCGCCGATGTTGATCGTGCCGTACGCGGCGCTCACCGCATCACCAGTTCGGTCGCGAGCGTCCTTGCCTCGCTGGTAGAGGTCGATGGCATCGTCCCATCTGCCCTCGAAGTAGGCATAGGCGCCCAGATACGTCAGGACGTGCGCCTGCTGGCCAAGATCGCCCAGCTCCTCGTAGATCGCGAGCGCCTTTTCGGCGTAGACCCGATATTCAGCGTTGCCGAGCGTTGCGTATGCCCAGCTGAGGATGCGATAGGCATGCCCCAGCGCGTCACGGGCATCCACGGCCTGGGCCGCGGCGATGGCGCGAAGCGACCATTCGACACAGCTCCGGGTCTTCCCTCCCGCTCGAAGGATGGCCGCATAGGCGGAGAGGAGTCGAGCTTGTTGGGCGCCAGCTTCGGATCCACTCGTATCCCGCAAACCCCGCAGCCCACGTGCCAGCGCCCGGAGCGCGACCGCGTAATCGCCGAGCCGCTCGCGGACCCAGGCGTTCTTCAGGAGCAACCGACCCTGGGCAACCGGGTCCCCAGACAGGAGGCGTTGCGCGCTCCGATACGCGTCCTGCGCCTCGTGGGACTCGCCGAGCCGATCGCTGACGTCACCGAGCCCTTCCTGCACCCTGGCAACCTCTGTCGACGGGACGTCGAGCTCCCGCCGTGTGGCTTGAAGGGCAAGGTGGTAGAAGCGTTTGGCTTCGGCGTTCGCGTACTTCGCGGCGGCCCGGTCCCCGGCCGATCGCGAGAACTGCCACGCTTGGTCGTGGCGGCCGGCATGGAAGAAGTGCACGGCGAGCACCTCGCTCGCCTCGATCGGATCGGGCGCCGATCGCAGCACCGAATCAGCGAACCGCGCATGCAGCTCGCGGCGCTTCCGGAACGGCAGCCCCTCGTACGCCGCGTCTCTCACCAAGGTCTGTCGGAAGCTGAGGACTCCGTTACCGCCGGGCTCGACGAATTCGGCGAGAAGCTCCCACATGCCCTCCTTGATGGGCGAGGACTCCTCCCCGGCGACGGTTCGCAGATCGGTCTCGGTAAACGTCGTGCCGAGTACGGATGCGTATCGCAGCACGGTCCGTTCCTCCGGAGCCAGGCTGTCGATCCTGGCCGTGACGACGTCCTCCAGGGATTCCGGGAGCGATTGGATGCCCAACGTGGGCGCGGCCGCGATCAGCTCGAGCAGGAACAGCGGATTGCCGGCCGAGCGATCGACCAGCACCTCGATCACGTGAGGGGGAAGCGGGGAGCTCTGCGTCGCCTCCTCCGCGAGCGCCAGGCTTTCCTCCGGAGAGAGGGGAGTGAGCCGGACCTCAACGACATGGGAGGCTTCCTTTGCCAGGAACCCCCCGGGGACGTCTCGTCGCGCCGAGAGGACGAGCCAAGGGCGGGATCCGACGTCTCGAGCCAGAGCCTCCAGCACGTCCGCCGAAGCCTCGTCCACGGCCTGGGCGTCCTCCAAGACGATCACGGTCGGCGTGCGAAGGCTCATCTCGAGCAGTGATGACGTCAAGGCCGCGACGCGGGCCCGACGGAACTGGGGCTCCAGCGCGGCCGTCTCCGGCGTCTCGTCCGCGTCCGCGCCCAGTACGTCGGCAAGCACTGGCAGCCACGCGACCAGATCGGGGCGGTTGACCGCCACCCTCTCGGCGATGGCTGCGAGGACGGCGGCAGGCCTCTGCCCGCCGCTGATCGCTAGGGCCTCGCCGAGCAGCCGGCCGATCGCCCCGTAGGGCGTCGAGGCTCCGTACGTCTCGGCGCGGACCGAGAGGACGGCCATATCGCTCGCGGCGGCGAGCAACTCCTCGATGAGTCGGGATTTCCCCACCCCGGCGTGGCCGATAAGCTGGATGAACCGCCCTTCTCCCCGGCGCGCTGCATCGGCGGCATCGAGCAGCATTGCCGTTTCCCCGACGCGTCCGAAGAGCCGAAGCTCCCGCCCTCGCTTTGGGAGCCGCCGTTCGGAGAGCAGCGGTCCGATGGCGTAGCTCAGCACGGGCTGGGACTTCCCCTTGACCATGAACGGCTCGAGTGCTGTCGTCTGGAAGCAGGCGTTCGAACGCGACAGCACCGACGGTGAGCCGAGGATCTGACCCGGCCGGGCTGCCGCCATGAGCCTCGCAGCGAGGTTGACCGTGTCACCCATGACCGTGTAGGTGCGCCGGTACCTGGGTCCGACATCGCCGGCGAACACATGCCCCTGATTCACCCCGATCCGCAGCGGCAGGGGCCCGTCGAACTCGACGATCCTTCGAAGGGCGAGGAGCATCCGCTCCTCGTGATCGCCGGTGGAGGTCGGGACCCCGGCCGCGATGATGATCTTTCCGCCGTTCGCGGCGATATCGGTGCCAAGGAACGAGACGCCATACTCTTCGGCCGATCGCTGCACGTGGGCGATCAGCTCCTGCATCATGTCGGCCGGGGACTCCGACTGGGCGGGTGCGACGGAGGCATCGACGTCTCCGAACAGCACGAAGGCGATGGCCGCTTGACGGTGCTCGGGATCCCGGCCGCCGGCGATGAGATGTTCACGCACGGCCAAGGGGATCGCTTGCCATGCGTCGATCTCGGCTTCGGGGCGGATAACGTCGTACTCCGCGTCGGGCACGGCAGGCGCTAGGCGGAGCAGCCGCCCCGAGCCGCGTTCGGCTCCCCAGGAACGGCGGGGGAGAGCGTCAGCTGTTGCTTGACTCATGACGATCTCTCCTGCCGTCGCAGTGGACTCCATCAGCACGGTCTGGGTGGCGGCAGGACCGGTCACCACCAGCTCGCGGTGGGATTCCCCGACGAGGAAGAAGAGGAAGCTGCCACTGTGGATCCCGACGGACATCCGGAGCCGAACTGACCGAGTGCCCTCCTTATCCGCCTGGAGGCGTCGAAGGGTGTGTCGCATGCCGATCGCGGATCGAGATGCCCGCGCCTGGTGCCATGGCCCGTCGAACCAGAGCAGGAGAGCATCTCCCCCGAACTTCAGCAGCCCGCCGCCCAGCCGATAGGCGACGGCGAGGAGTTCGTCGAACGTTGCCCCAAGCTGCTCGGTCAGGATCTCCGCTCCGACCCGCCCCTGCTCCGCCAGCTGCTCGGCGAGTCTGGTGAACCCGGAGATGTCGACGAAGGCGATCGTCCCATCGAGGTGCCGGGCCCGGCATGCGGGATCGTTCGCGAGCCATTCTGAGGCGAGTCTCGGCACGTAGGGCAAGAGGCTGCCGTGACGCTCGTGCACCTTCGTGGACGCCATCTCGAACCCCCTGTCGCGCACCGAGACTACCGCGCCACACAGAGGTTTCCCTCCCCGAGCCCGCGACCGCGACGGTGTGCGAGAATACCGTGGCGATTGATTGAATGGGGAGGGTAACGACATGGCGGAGGCGAGGGGACAGGGGGAGCGTCGGTCGAGGGGCTGGTCTGCGAAGGAAGTCATCCAGGGCAAGCCTATCCGGCGTCCGACCCATCCCTTCTTCGTTGTCTTCCCGATCGCGTTCTTCAGCGGCGCTGTCGTCCTCGACATCCTGGGCCGCTTAGGCCTCGAGGGTACGCCGCTCGCAGCCACCTATGCCGTGACCGCTGGCCTTATCGGCGCCGTGTTCGCCATTCTCACGGGGCTAGTGGACCGCTCGCAGATGCGTCCGGGCTCCCGAATCCGTGCCGTAGCCACGCGCCACATGGTGACGCAGTTAACGGCCACAGCCGTCTTCGCAATCGATCTCGCCGTGCGGTGGGGAAACCGTCATTCAGCGAACGTAAGCGTTCTATGGCTGGTGCTGGACGTCTTGGGGACCGCAACGGTGATCGCCGGCGGGGACGTGGGCGCGCAGATGGTCTTTCGGATGGGCTACCGGGTCGGCGAGACGCCGGAACCCGCAGATCCGGCAACACCGTCTCGCGTGAGCCAAACGGATCCGGACGCCGTCGGGCGGGTAGGTGGATCCGAAGGGGTCTGAGCCAACGGTTCAGGCCGGGCTATGGCGAGCGCTCGACGTTCACCACGAAGGTGAGATCGTGGGCGGTGATCGTCCCCGTTATCCTCCAGCAACCCGTCGTCGGAAACGCGATTCCACTCGAGTTGAACCCTATGGGGCCGTTCCCAGTCGATGCCTCACCATTCGCCGGGGGAGCCGGGCCATCGAGTCGCTGGCCGACGATGCGGATGTACCCACGGATGAGCCGAACCCATGGGAACTTCTCCGAGAGGTCCTCACCAGGTAGCTTCACGACTGTGCTTCTCGGCGGGAGCTCAACCCAGAGGGCGTCGTTGCCGTACCAGTTGCCGATGTTCTCCACTGGAGGTCCCTGGTACGCGCCGAGGACTCCGTCAACAACGAGTCTCGGGATCTCCTCACGCGAGACGGGCTCCGTCACGGGACACGGTCCGGAAAGGGCATCTCCGCTCAGGCTCGGGATGGACGTCGGCAGCGAGGCGACTGGTAGGGGAGCGGCATCGACGCGGTCGTGGAAATACACGCCACGCCGAGAGCCAAAGCTGACGCGGCAACGAGTCGCGGCAGTCGTGATCGCTGGCCGGTTTGCCGGGCAGTTCCGAGGTTCCCACCGCTCATTTCTACGCCTTCCGAATCGTCCCGGTTCCCCGATGTCGGAGGCAGCGTCGGCGGTGGGATGCGTGCAAGCAGGGCAAGTGGCCGGCACGAACCCCTCGGCCGGCCCTGTACCGCATGACGCAGCACGGACACTGACCGGAGTGATGGATCGGGCGGCAGTGGGTACGAACCACAACAGCACAGGACTCACAGACTCACTCGGTGCCCCAGGAGGCCAACGATGAGCGATTTCACAGCGAGTCATTCGGCCACGATCGACGCTCCCATCGAGGAGGTCTGGAGGGCGTTGACCACGCCGGACCTGATCAAACAGTGGTTCTTCGGCGTCGACACCGAGACGGACTGGAAGGTCGGGAGCCCCTTGGTCCATAGGGGCCAGTATCGGGGCGAGCCGTACGAGGACAAAGGCGAGATCGTCCGGTTCGACCCTCCCAAGCGGTTGGTCCATACCCACTGGAGCGATCTCTCCGGCAAGCCGGACAGCCGGACAGCCCAGAGCATTATCAGGAGGTCACGTGGGCCCTCGCCGGCCACGACGGAGAGACCGAGCTCGCGATCACGGAGCGCAATATCCCATCCGAAGAGGCGAAGGCGGTCTCCGACGAGGGCTGGAGGATGGTGCTCAAGAACCTGAAGGAGCTGCTGGAGCGCTAGGAGCGCGCTCGCGGGCCGACGGCGAGGAGAGAGGAACGATGGTGGAGAAGGCGGGTCGAACGCGTCTCGCGCGGAGGCCCGCACCGGGTCCCGGGCGCCCGATCGGCGCTCCACAATCCTCGGTCGCGTCGCCTCAGGATCCGCCCCAGCCAGCGAACGGGGGTCTTCGGCCGTCGGCTTCGACCCAGTAGTCCACGTGGTCGACGACCAGGCCTTCGGCGTCGAACCGGAGCACCGTGGCGCCTGCCAGGGTCAGTTCGCGTCCATTCTCAACGTAGCTCGCCCACCACTCGACCGCGGTCCGGCCGCCAGCGGCGACGGGGACTCCGAACCGACACTCGATGGAGTTCTCCAGGGCAAACTCCCGCTGAATGTAGCCCAACGGGCCGCCCGGCTCCGGGTCCCGCATCGGGTGGGAACGATACGTAGCGCCCGGGGCGTACAAGGCGACGATCGCCTCAGCGTCCTTGGAGCCCCACGCGCGCTCCCAAGTCTGCGCCCAGCGACGAGCGGCTGCTTGCGCGTCCACGGTCTGCACCGTACACCGGAATCCAGACCAGTCGAGCCAGCCCTGTAGGGGTGGTGGCTCGTATCCACCGATGACTTCCGCGAACAGCTCGGCGCGAACGTGATCGCCTTGTCGTCCTCGAAGGGCGGTCCCACGATGTGGGCGCCGAGTGGGGTCCACGAGATCCGCAGGGAGCAGCCCAGAAAGGCACCGGCTTCCACAACAATACGCCGGACCCGGGACTGCCGACCGACTACAGGATGATCCACTGCCACGCGTCGACGGCCTGCACGAACCGCGCCAACTTGGCGGAGAATCACGTGGCCGGGAGCTTCGACATCGAGCGAGCGCCCATCGCCCGGGGGTACTTCCTGGGCGACTACGAGGGGCCGACCTCGAACGGCACGACCTTCCTCCCGTTCTTTTCCCAGACCACCGCCACGGCCATGGACAACACGTTATCTGGGGGTGGTCCAGGCGCAAATCCGGCGAAGGCCTTGACCCCGCGTTCCGGTGGGCAGCATCATCGGCGCACACTGTCTGGGAGGGGGGAAGATGAGTCGGCACCTGTCCCGCGCGGCCGTGGCCGCGACGTTTGCACTGATGGCATCAGCCCTGGCGCTCCCGGCGTCGGCTGGGCCGTACACCACCACCACCGTGTACCAGGCGTCCGGCACGCCGAGCCCGCCGGCGAACGGCGACAGCCCGTTCGGCGACTGCGACATCTCCGGGATGTACACCTCGCCCTCGGAGATCAACTTCGTGAACACCGAGGTCGGGCCGAGGGTGGCCGTCAACCCCACGGACCCCAGCAACATCATCGGGGTCTACGAGCAGGACCGGTGGACCGGCGGTGCCGCCCGCGGCGTCGTGGCCGCGGTTAGCCACGACGGGGGCCAGACGTGGACCGCGACCTGGCCCCACTTCAGCATCTGCGCGGGAGGGAACGCGGCCAACGGCGGGGACTACCAGCGCACCCGCAACCCGTGGGTGACGTTCTCCCCGGACGGCGACGCCTACTTCATCAGCCGGACCGGCAGCCCCGTCGGTACTCCACCGGGCCCCGCGGCCATCCTGGTCAGCAAGTCCGTTGACGGGGGCGACCACTGGAGCGAGCCGGTCACCCTCGACATGACCTACCCCGCCGTCCCGCCCTTCTTCAACCCCACCACGCCGTCGATCACCGCAGACCCGTTCGACTCGAACTTCGTCTACGCGGTGTGGATCCGGTCACACAAGCCGGGGGAAACGACGGGCGGGGGTGGCGATACGCACTCCTACCGGGGCGACATCATCTTCTCGCGCTCGACCGACGGGGGGGCCACCTGGGAGCAGGCCACACCGATCTTCGAGCCGCAGTCCAACACGTTCGCCCTCAACCCCCAGATCGCCGTTCTGCCGGATGGGACGCTGGTGGACGTCTTCGACTTCGTGCAGGGCGTCGGGACCTTCAACACCTGCTGTGACTTCATGCTGATGCGCTCCGCCGATCGCGGTGTGACGTGGTCCGATCGCATGGAGGTCGGGCCCGACCGGGGCGTCCCCGCGGTGGATCCGGACACGGGCGCACGCATCCGGAGCGTCCTGGGCCGCGCGGATCTCGCCGTCGACCTCAATGTCTCCAGTGCGGGCTACGGGAACCTCTACGCGGTCTGGCCTGATGTCGTCGGGAGCGGCAACACTAAGAAGCGTCGCTATCCCACCGTTGTGTTCACCGAATCCACCGACGGCGGACTGACCTGGTCGCCTCGGGTCAAGGTGAACCAATCGCCGACCGGCGTGCAGGCGATCAATCCCTCCGTCGACGTGGCATCGGATGGGACGGTGGCGGTGACCTATTACGACTTCCGCAACAACACGCCGGATCCCCGGGTGCCCACCGACTACTGGTTGATCCACTGCCACGCGGATCAGGACTGCACGGACTCGTCGAGCTGGGCTGAGAACCACGTGGCCGGGCCGTTTGACATCGAGCTGGCCCCGATCTTCCACGGCTACTTCCTGGGCGACTATGAGGGGCTGGCGTCGGCCGGCACGACGTTCCTGCCGATGTTCGTCCAGACCACGTCGACGGACATGGCCAACACATATCTGGGGGTGGTGGCGCCGTAGGACGAGCTGTTCGACGAACGGATCAGCGCTCGGGCAGCGAAGACGTCAGCGCGTCCCTGAGCCACTCCTCGTACCGGCGGATGAGTACGAGGGCAACGCTCGCGCTCTGGAGGGGCAGATCATGCTTGCCACCGGCCGCGCGGACGACGGGATTGACGAATTGCGCACGGCCGTCGGCATCGCAGACGAGCGGGGGAGTCCGTTCGGTCGGTGGCAGAGCCGGGTCGCGCTGGGCACGGCGTTGTACTCGACCGGCGACGACGACGGCGCGGCGGCCGCGCGCGGGGACGCGTCCCACCTGATTCGAACGATCGCCGCATCGCTCTCCCCCGATCACCAGACGACCTTCCTGACCGCACCTGCCGTCGAGGAGGCGTTGAAACCGGGAGGCTGACACTCCGCCGGAGCGGCCACAGCGGCTCGCCCGGGGGGCGTTCTACCTTCGCGTTGGGCAAGGGTGACGTCTTTCGCATCGTCGATGTGCCGACCAAGACAGCTCCTCCCTCGGCTTCGGGGGAAGACATGTCCAGTTCGAAGGACGCGTGAACAGGCGCAGACCTGTGAGATCCGCGAAGACTGGTGTGGTTCACTGGTCCTTTGGGGCCCGCACAGCCCGTCTCGTCCAGCCCAACACGCGGCCCGCCTCGTGCATCTGTGCTGGTCAGAGCTCAAATCTCGCAGCGGAGGCGGACGGGAATCGAACCCGCCAGCCGGCTCTCGCCGGCTCACCGGTTTTGAAGACCGGGGGGCCCACCAGGCGCCCTGACGCCTCCGCGGAAAGGATACCGATGTCGCTCGGGGCGACGATTCCCCTTGTGCACAGAACAGCCCTCTCCGGGGCCCGCGACGTTAGAGCGAGGCCGCCTCCGGGATGATCTCCGAGCCGATCAGGGCGACGGCTTCGAGGTCGTCGTGGAGCAGGTGCTGCAGCATCACTCGTCGCACGCCGGCGGTCGCGTACTCGGCGAGCCGCTCGAGCACCCGAGCCGGCGTGCCGGCGATCCGCTCGGGCCCGAGGCTCTCTAGGAACTCCCGCGGGTCGCCGGTCTGGCCCCGGCGTGCCATCTGCCGGGCAGCCCGGCGTTCCAGCTCCCGCTCGTCGGCCCCGACGAGGGCGTTCGTCATGACGGAGAGCGGGAGGGTCGACGGGTCGCGGCCGGCCGCCTCGCACGCCGCGTCCAGCCGGCGGCGACCTTCCTGGCAGTCGTCGGCCGTGCAGAAGTTCATGTTGTACTCGTCAGCCCATCTCGCCGCCAGGCCGGCTCCACGGGGCCGTGCTTCGCCACCGAGGATCAGCCTCGGGTGCGGGTCCTGAACCGGCTTGGGCAGCGCGTGGACCGCTTCGAGCCGGTAGTGGCGTCCGTCGAAGGAGACCTCATCCTCGTCCCGGTCCCACAGTCGGTGCACGATCTCGACCTGCTCCTCGAGCATGTCCATGCGGTCCCGGGTGGGAGGGAAAGGGAATCCGTAGGCGCGGTGCTCGGCTTCGAACCAGCCCGCCCCCATGCCGAGCTCGACCCGGCCGGCGGAGGCGTGGTCGGCGGTGACCACCGACTTCGCAAGCTGGGAGGGATGGCGGAACGCGACCGGGGAGACCAGGGTCCCGAGGTGGATCCGGCTGGTCCGGGAGGCGAGTGCGGCCAGCGTTGCCCACGCGTCGAGCGTGCCCCAGTCGGCGGGATGGCCGAACGACAGGTAGTGATCGGAACGGAACAGCGCGGCGAAGCCGTGCTCCTCGCAGGCGAGGGCCAGGCCGACCCACTGCTCCCAGGTCACGTCCTCCTGGCCTTCGATCATCAGGCAGACGTCCATACCTACCTCCTCCGGCGGGTCGAACGGGGTCGGGCGCGTCGGGCGGATGGCCGCACGTCGGCCCGAAGAATAGCCCGAGCAGGCGGAGGAACGTCGCTTACGATGGACGGGCCATGGAGGCCGCATTCTTCGATCTGGACAAGACGGTCATCTCCAAGTCGAGCTCGCTGGCGCTCACTCGTCCGATGTACCGGGCCGGGCTCGTCTCGCGGTCGGCTCTGCTCAAAGGGGCCTACGCGCAGCTCGTCTACCTGCTGCTCGGCGCGGACGAGAAGAAGATGGACCGTGCCAAGGAGGGCATGCTCGCGCTTACCCGTGGATGGGACAAGGACCAGGTCGAGACCATCATCCGGGAGGCCCTGTCGGATCTCATCGACCCGTACATCTACCTGGAGGCACTGGACCTCATGGAGCTGCACCGGGCGCTCGGCCGCAAGGTGTTCATCGTCTCGTCTTCGGCCGAAGAGGTCGTGCGCCCCCTTGCGGAGCACCTGGGACCGGTCGACGTCATCGCCACGAGGCCCAAGATCGAAGACGGCAAGTACACCGGTGAGCTCGAGTTCTATTGCTATGGCGAGAACAAGGCCGTCGCCATCCGGGAGGTCGCCGAACGAAGCGGCATCGACCTCTCCGCCTCCTACGCGTACTCGGATTCGGCCACGGACCTGCCGATGCTCGAAGCCGTCGGGCACCCGGTTGCCGTCAACCCCGACCGCGATCTTCGGAAGGAGGCCGAGAAGCGCGGCTGGCAGGTGCGGTACTTCCGAAGGCCCGTCCGCCTTCGCGAACGCCTCCCCCAAGTGAGCCCCCCGCCCCCCCGCGTGACGGCGATCGCCGGTACCGCCGCGCTGGCAGCCTTGGCGGGATGGCTCTACCTGCGGCGCCTCACGGCCGCTCGAGGCCGCTCCTGAGCCTGGCCGCTCACCCCCTTCGTTCCTGACCGGTCGCACGAGCTTGGAGCTTCCCCACGAGACGCTCGGCGCGACTGGCTGCTTCGGTCACCAGTCCTACGCTGACCTCACCGATGATGGCCAGGAGCTCGGTCTCCACCCGAGGGTCGAGCCGTCCCCGGTCGAGGAACGAGGACACCATGGGCCCGAGGTGTTGCACGGCGGCGTCCAACCGGGCCACGTCCCGGCCCACCACCGGGTCCCCGTCCGGGATCGCGTCCGGAGCCGGGCTTCGGGAGCGCTTCCACGACGCCAGTTCGATGACCGTTCCCATGCACCACATCGTAGAGCGGGGGTGTGACATCCCCTGACCTGCGGCGATGCGTGGACGGGGGCCCGTACCGCCCGCGGTCGGACCAGGTGTCACGGCCGGGCGCCGGTACAATCCAGCCGATGGACGTCGAGTACCCCGCTTCGACCTCGGCCGGCGACCTTCCTCCCCCCGGGCCCGTTCGGTCGCTCGTGGCAGAGGTGCTGGCGGCGCTCTCGTATGGGGAGCGCCGCGGCGCGCAGCGGGCACGCGAGAGCGTCGCACTCGCTCCGGATGGCCGCGCCCGGAACGAGCAGAAGGGCGTTGCCGACCGCGAGACTCAGAACTACCGGCTGATCGCCGCCCGCCTGGGCGAGTTCGACGCGGACGAGCTGACCGAGCGGTTCGAGCAGTACTTCGACGCGTTCTTCGATCACACGGAGCCGTCGAACTGGTTCGAAGCGCAGGCGTTCCACTACATCGGCGACGCCTTGGTGTCGGATTTCGCCGACGTCCTCGTGCCGCTGCTCGATCCCGTGTCGGGTGAGGTGGTGCGTCGAGCGCTGGGCGACCGGGAGATGCAGGAGCAGTTCGCCCTGGACGAGCTCACTGGGGCGATGGAGCGGGATCCGGAGGCGATGGAGCGGATCCGGGAGTACGCGCAGCGGATCGTAGGGGAGGCGTTCACTCAGACCTCGCGAGCGCTCGGGGCGACAGAGGGGCTCCGTTCGCTGCTCGGAGGCGAAGAGGCCGGGAAGCGGTTCGTCCTGTCGCTGCTCGACCGGCATCGCCAGCGGTTGGACCGTCTCGGGATCGACCCCGTCGAAACCGACTGACGCCGCCCGTTCGCGTCCCCGGGGGATTCGGAAATCCCCCGGGCAGGGGATTGTCCGCACTCCCGAGACCAGGTAGCCTCGCATACGTTCAAGGGCACCTCCCCGGGAGCCCGGAAAACCCCCTCGCTTCCCTCCTGAAACGCGGCGACCCCGCCCTCGTTTCTCTCCCCTACGTTGGAACTTTCCCATCGCGTTGCGCTTCCCCGCGGCGTGGTCCCGGTGCTGCCCCGCGGCGCCGAGGCTGGAACGGTGACGAGAGGCGATCGGGATGTCGCACGCTGGCATCCGAGGAGGGGGACGAACGGTGGAGAGGAACGCGGTGGGGAACGGCCGGCGACCCGGTGGTGCGGGCCTCCGTCTGCGCACGATCGGGGCGGGTCCGGGCCCGGGCTCAACGACGGGCCGACCGGATCTCCGGGCGGTCGGTACCAGCAGGGCCCGGGTCGTCATCGGCATCCACGACCTCGGGTTCCACCAGGAGGTCCTGGACTTCCTCCAGCGGGACCCGCGGATCGAGCTCCTGGGTGCGGCTTCCGAACCCGATCGGCTCGTGAAGCTCGCGTCGGGGCCAGAGCCGGCACCCGAGCTGATGGTGGTCTGCCCCACCACAGCGCGTGGGCTGCGCCATCCGGCGGTCTCCAGTGGGATCCCGCGCCTGGTGATCATCTCGCAAGAGATGACCGTGCCGGTCCTTCGAGAGGCCATCGATGTGGGGGCCGAGGGGATCTTCTGCTGGCCGGACGAACGGGAGGAGCTGGCGGACGTCTTGGCGGCGGCGGGAGCTCCCGCGGTGGGTGACGGCGCAGCCCGGGGCCGCGTGATCGCCGTCCTCGGATCGCGCGGCGGCGCGGGGGCTACGTTCGTCGCCACCAACCTGGCGGGTGTGTTCGCCGACCGCGGGCTGGGGACGGTCGTCGTTGACTTCGACCAGGCGTTCGCCGGCCTGACCGTGGCGCTCGGTGTCGGGACGGAGACGCCGAACCGGACGATCGGAGACCTGGCCCCCGTCGTCCACGAGCTGGCCCCGCAGCACGTGCGCGACGCGCTGCACAGGCATCCCCGGGGCTTCGCGGCGCTTCTCGCCCCGCGCGAGGCCGGTTGGGGGACCGCGCCCGGCGCGCTGGTGACGGCATCTGTCGCGTTGTTGGCGGGGGAGTTCGAGGTGGTGATCCTGCATGTTCCGCACGGCGTGAATGACCTGGTCCGGCTCGCCGTCGGGCTGGCCGATCAGATCGTCCTGGTCGCGACGGCGGACCTGTTCTCCCTGTACGGAGCGAAACGCGTCATCTCCGCGCTGGAGCTCGACACGGAAGCGGGCCGGTTCGTGCTGGTCGCGAACCGCAGGGCCCGAACGGACCCCGGGGCCTCGGACCTGGAGCGGGTCCTCGAGATCTCCCCGGCCGTGCGGGTGCGTTTCGACGCGTCTGTTGCCCGGCGGCAGGATCGCGCCGAACTCCTGCCGTGCCGCGCAGGTCGCTCGGCAAGAGACCTTCGCGCGCTCTCGCGGCTGCTGATGCCTCAGCCGGCCAGGTCTGGCCGGAGAGGCAGGTGAGCTCGTGGGCACGCGAGCGATCGATCCGGCTTGGATCCGGTCACACGTCCGGTCGCGGCTGCTCTCGGCAGAGGTGGAGGTCGAAGGGCTGAACGCCCCGGAGCGTCGGCTTCGGGTGCGACAGGAGGTGCTGGCGGTGCTCACCGAGCAGCGGGCGATCCTGCCGGCCAGCGCGGTCACGGACGTGGTGAATCAGGTTTCGGACGAAGTCGTCGGCCTCGGACCAATCGAGCGGTTGCTCAGGGACCCGGAGGTCAGCGAGGTCATGGTCAATGGGGCCGACGACGTATACGTGGAGCGGAAGGGGCGGGTCGAGAAGGTGGAGAACCTGGTTTTTGAGGGGGAGGGCCAGGTACTCCATCTGATCGAACGGATCGTTGCCCCGCTCGGTCTGAGGGTCGATGAGTCGATGCCCTATGTGGACGCCCGACTCCCGGACGGTTCGCGGGTGCACGCGATCCTCCCGCCCCTTTCGCTCTGCGGCCCCGTGGTCACGATCCGCAAGTTCACGCTGAGACCGCTCATGCCCGAAGACCTGGTGCGCCTGGGGAGCATGACCGCGCAGATGCGGGACTTCCTCGGAGCCTGCGTGCGAGCCAAGGCGAACGTCGTCGTGTCGGGCGGAACCGGCTCCGGGAAGACCACCCTGCTCGGCGTCCTCTCGTCGTTCATCCCGGGCACCGAGCGTTTGATCACGATCGAGGACGCCGCGGAACTCCGACTCTCCCAGCCGCACGTGGTGTCTCTCGAGGCACGCCCGCCCAATGTGGAGGGGGTTGGTGAGGTCACGGTGAGGGCCCTAGTCCGCAACGCCCTTCGGATGCGGCCCGACCGCATCATCGTGGGCGAGGTCCGGGGCGGCGAGGCGCTGGACATGTTGCAGGCCATGAACACCGGACACGAGGGCTCGCTGTCCACCGCTCACGCGAACTCGCCGAGAGACCTGTTGGCGCGGCTCGAGACGATGGCGCTGATGTCGGACGTGGAGCTGCCCGTCTCGCACGTCCGAGAGCAGATCGCCGGGGCGCTCGACCTGATCGTGCACATGACACGACTGCCGGACGGGCTGCGGGCCGTGGCCCGAGTCTCGGCGGTAGAAGGGATCCGGGCGGGTTCGATCGTCCTGCAAGACGTCTTCGTGTGGAGGCGAGGCGCACACGAAGCTGTCCAGGCGGGCGGGACGATGCCGGCGATCATGCGCTTGCTCGAGGAGCGGGACGAGCGGGTCGACCCGAGGATCTTCGCCGGCCTTGGCAGCAGCAGCGGCGAGCGGGCCAGCATTCCTGGCGATGCTGGTGTGCTGGTCGCCAGGGCGAGGCGGTCGAGCGCGCGACGATCCTGGGGCCGGGGCGATCTGGGGGCCGTGATGGCTGTCGGTTGGCCGGGAAACGTTCGCCGCCTGGGGACGATCCTCGAGTGAATGCCACGATCCCGGCCCCCGTTTCGCTCCCACTCCTGCTGTTCGGCGCGCTGGCCTGCTTCGTCGCCGCGACGTCGACGCAGAGACAGAAGCGGCTCCGCGCGCTGGTTCCATCCGGAGGCGCCGGGGCCGTCTCGGACCACGCCAGCGGGCGTCGCAGCTTCCCCCTGGGGCTCGACGGCCCCACTCGCGTCCTCGTGGTCGGCCTGTCCCTCGCGGGCGTCGTGGGGTTCCTCGGGTCGCGGCTTGCCGGCCCACCCGGGCTGGGGCTCGGGTCTGTGGGCGGCTTCCTGGTCCCCCGGTGGATCGAACGCCGCCGAGGCCATCGACGGGCGGAGCTGTTCGAGCGGCAGCTGGGCGAGCTCGTGGAGGCGACGGCGCTCGCGGTTCGCGCGGGACTGTCGGTCTCCCAGGCCATCGAGTTCGCGGCCGGCGATGCGTCCGAGCCCATGGCCTCCGAGCTGGCCCGGATGCAGGCCGAACAGCGGCTCGGAGTGCCGTTCGAGGAGGCGCTGGAGTCGTTCGGCAAATCTCTCTTCAGCGATGATGCCCGTCTGTTCGTGCTGGTCGTGGTCATCCACGCCAAGAGCGGTGGCGACCTGGCCGGCGCGCTCGAGGAGGTGACCGAGACGATCCGCCATCGGACGGCGGTCAGGCGGGAGCTCCGCGCGCTCAGCGCCCAGGGCAGGATCTCCGGTGGGATCCTCGGCGTGCTCCCGCTCTTCTTCTTCGTCGTTCTCGCGGCGACCTCCCGAGGCGAGCTCGGGCCCGTCGAGCGTTCGCCTGCCGGGGTCGCGATGATCGGAGGCGGGCTGCTGATGCAGGGGCTCGCCTACCTGTGGATCCGCCGGCTGCTCACCGTGGAGGCCTGAGTGGCGCGTCTGGCGGTGGCGCTCTCGGTCGCGACGGTGATGTCCGCCGGCCTGGCGGTGGCGGAGGTTGCCCAACGCTATGCGCACAAGGCGCGCCTGCTGGCGACCGCGTTGCCCGTTCACGCCCAGCCGACGCCGTTCCACCCGCTCGCGAGGATCGGACTGTTGCCCGTTCCGCACGCGCTTCGACCTGACCGGGGCCTCCTCGCCAGCCTCTCCGAGGCCGGGGATCCGTGGCCCATCGAGGTGGTCGCTGGGATGCGGCTGATCCTGGCAGCGTGCGGGCTCCTCCTGGGGCTGCTTGCTTCGACTCGCGTTCCTATCGCGCTCCCACTCGTGCCGGTGCTCGGCTTGGTCGGGCTGCGGCTCCCGGGGATGGCCCTCGCCAGGATTGCCAAGCGTCGGAGGGCGGCGATCGGCGCACGCGTGCCCGACCTGGTGGAGCTTCTGGTCACCACGACGCAAGCTGGGCTGAGTCCGGCGCTCGCCTTCCGTCGCTCCGGCGAACTCATCCCGGGTCCCCTCGGCGAGGACGTCCGGGCGGCCGTCAAGCAGATGGACCTCGGGGTCCCGTGGAGCCAGGCGCTCGGTGGCCTGGTCGAGCGCACCGGCGAGCCTTCCCTTCGAAGGCTCGCCCGGGCCCTGGCCCGCTCCGGGCGGCTGGGGACCTCCGTGAATTCGACCCTTCGCAGCGTCGCGGAGGACCTTCGTGGCGAACGCCAGG
>DHWS01000106.1 GCA_002413305.1 Actinobacteria bacterium UBA5176
GACCTCGTGGTCGAGAAGGCGTCAGCCGCCGTCCGCCACAGCGCCAAGGCGCGGCATCCGGTGAAGCGAGAACTGGAGGCGACCAAGCGATGAAGCTATTCCTCGACACCGCGAACCTCGACGAGATCCGTGAGATCAAGAAGTGGGGGGTCCTGGGTGGCCTGACGTCCAACCCGACCCTCATCGCAAGAGAGAACCCGACGAGCATCGAGGCGCACATGAAGGAGTTGTGCGCGCTGGTCGACGGGCCGGTCTCCCTGGAGACGACGGCCGAGAAGGCCGGAGACATCTACGAGCAGGGCGTGAAGCTCGCCGCGGTCGCGCCGAACGCCGTCGTGAAGGTCGCCATGACTCCCGACGGTCTGGAGGCCGGCAAGCGGCTGGTCGACGAGGGCACGCCCGTCAACGTGACCCTGTGCTTCTCGCCCGCCCAGGCCATCCTGGCCGGCGAGATCGGCGCGACGTACATCTCGCCCTTCCTGGGTCGGGTCGACGACATCGCCAGCGACGGGATGTACCTGCTGCGTGAGATCTGCGACGTCTACGAGGTCCAGGGCTACGACACGCTCGTCCTGGCAGCGTCCCTTCGTCATCCCATGCACGTGGTCGAAGCGGCGAAGGCGGGCGCCGACGTGGCGACCATGCCGTACGACGTCTTCTCCAAGCTCGTGAAGCACCCACTGACCGACTCGGGGTTGGACAAGTTCTTGAGTGATTGGAAGAAGCTCCAGCAGGAGCTCTGAGGATAGGAGCAATGAACGTGGAATCGGGCACGCTCGAGAAGTCGGCCCTTCAGGGGAAGGTTCTCCCCGAACTCCAGCAGATCGCGGAATCGCTGGGCGTCACGGGCCACCAGAAATTGAAGAAGGGCGACCTGATCGACGCCATCGTCGCGAAAGCTTCGGCCGACGGCGCAGGCGCCCCCGTCTCGACCGAGGACGGAGGCGACGCGCCGGCCGGGGCCTCGAAGCGAGGCAACGGGGGGCCGGTCGCCGCCGCTGAGGTCAGCGCCACCGCGGACGCCGCGCCCGAACCCGCCGAACGCGACGGCGAGCAGTCTCCGCCGGCGTCGGGAGCATCCGAGGCCTCGGAGGCCTCGGATCCGGCTGCCGTGAACGGGAATGCCGCCGCCGAGCCCCGTGGCTCAGGGGAGGACTCCGGCCAGGAGGCCGGACCGGGGAACGAATCGGACGACGGCGGGCGGCCGCAGAACCAGGGCCGCCGCAACCAGGGTTCGAATCAGGGCCAGGGCGAGAACCGCCAGGGAGGCGAGAACCCGCGCCGCGAAGTCCAGGGCCAGCAGGGCCAGGGACCGGGCGGCGGTGGGACCGCCACCATGGAGCGCCAGGGGGACCGCTCCCCGGGCGATCGGGGCCCGCGCGACCGGCGGCTGTCCCGCGAGGAGCGCCGCCGCCAGCGCGAGGAACGCCGCCAGCGCGAGTTGCAGGATCGCGAAGAGGAGCTCGCCAACGCGCCGGTTCGCACCGGCGTCCTCGACGTGCTCCCGGAAGGCTACGGGTTCCTTCGGACCACCGGCTACCTGCCGGGCCCGGGCGACGTGTACGTCTCGCTCAGCCAGATCCGCCGGTTCGGCCTGCGCCGAGGCGACGAGATCACCGGGGCGGTGCGTTCGCCACGGGACAACGAGAAGTACCCGGCGCTGCTGCGGGTCGACACGGTGGCCGGGACCGATCCGGAGACGGCGCGACAGCGGCCGGACTTCGACAAGCTGACCCCGCTGTTCCCGGAGGAGCGGTACCGCCTGGAGCACGACCCGAAGGGGATCGCCGAGCGGATCATCGACCTCATCGCCCCCATCGGGAAGGGCCAGCGCGGCATGGTGGTCTCGCCGCCGAAGGCCGGGAAGACCACGGTCCTGAAGCAGATCGCCGGCGGCATCCTCGCCTCCGATCCGGACTCGCACGTGATCATCCTGCTGGTCGACGAACGGCCGGAGGAGGTCACGGACTGGCAGCGGACCGTTCCGGCGTCGGAAGTCGTCTACTCCACGTTCGACAAACCGGCCGACCAGCACACGCAGGTCACGGAGCTGGTGCTGGAGCGGGCGAAGCGACTGGTCGAACAAGGCAAGGACGTGGTGATCCTGCTGGACTCGATCACCCGGCTGGCCCGGGCCTACAACCTGGCCGCGCCGGCGTCGGGCCGCATCCTGTCGGGCGGTGTCGACTCCACGGCGCTGTACCCGCCGAAGCGGTTCTTCGGCGCCGCGCGGAACCTCGAGGAGGGCGGCTCGCTCACCATCATCGCGTCTGCCCTGGTCGAGACCGGCTCCCGGATGGACGAGGTCATCTTCGAGGAGTTCAAGGGCACCGGGAACTGGGAGATCCGGCTGGACCGGTCGCTCTCCGAGAAGCGGATGTTCCCGGCGCTGAACATCGAAGCCAGCGGCACCCGGAAAGAGGAGCGCCTCATGCCGACCGAGGAGCTCGCGCTGGCGTGGCGGCTGCGTCGCGTGCTGCACGCCCTCGACCCGGCCGCCTCACTCGAGCTGCTCATCGACAAGATGCGTGTCACCAAGTCGAACGAGCAGTTCCTCCGGGAGATCTCGAAGGCCCCAGTGGGCGACTGACGAGACGCTGAGGAGGAGGGGAAGGATGGCGGGCTGGGGAGACGACCCGATCATGGCGGAGCTCCAGGCCGCTCTGGCCGACGGCTGGACCCCGGTCGCCGTGAAGGACGAACGGGACAGCACCGGCACCAGCTTCGACGTCGTCACGGTCGAGAGGGCCAGCGAGTCGAAGGATTTCCGCAGTGACCACCTGGCCTTCCACCGGTACGTCGAGGGCCTGATGGAGGACCATGGGCTGAGCTACTCCTGACTCCCAAGGGCGGCGCCCGGAGCCCGAGGAATAGCCGAAGGTTGAAAGGTAGTGAGATGAGAGAAGGAATCCACCCCGAATACGTCACCGCCACGGTCCGGTGCTCGTGCGGCAACACGTTCGAGACCCGGTCCACGAAGTCGGACATCCGCGTCGAGCTGTGTTCGGCGTGCCACCCCTTCTACACGGGCAAGCAGAAGCTCGTGGACACGGGGGGACGGGTCGAACGGTTCCAGCGCCGGTACGGTCAGCGGACTGGCACCGCGCGGTAGCCTCGACCACGCGGCTGCGGGCGGCGGGAACGCGATCCTCCCAGGCGGGAGCTGATGAGGGCATGCCCGTCCCGGACCACTTCTACGGCGGGCAGGCAGTCATCGAGGGCGTGATGATGCGCGGCCGCAACGACTGGGCCATCGCCGTCCGTCGCCCCGACGGTTCGATCCACGTCGAGACGCACGAGGTCCGCTCGATCAGCCGCCGGTTGCGCCTCCTGAGCAAGCCCGGCCTCCGAGGGATCCTCGCGCTGGGACAGACGCTCTCCATCGGCGTTCGCGCGCTGACCGTCTCCGCGAACCAGTCGGTCCCCGAGGAGGATCAGCTCACCCCGAGGCAGATCGGTCTCTCCATGGCGTTGGCGTTCGTGCTGTTCATCGCCGTCTTCGTCGTGGGCCCATTCCTCGGTTTCCGCCTCCTCCGGCACCACGTCGCGTCCAGCCTGACCAGGGCGCTGCTCGAGGGGGTCTTCCGGGTAGCGCTGTTCCTTGGCTACCTGGCGGCGATCGGGCGGGCCAAGGAGGTCCGGCGCGTCTTCGAATACCACGGTGCCGAACACAAGACCATCGCCGCATACGAACACGAGGCGCCGCTGGACCCGGAGTCGGTCGGGCGCTTCTCGACCCTCCACGTCCGGTGCGGGACGAACTTCCTCCTGATCGTGCTGATCCTCTCGATCTTCGTCTACGCCGCCTTCGGCAACCACGGCCTTTGGTGGGGCATCGGGCTTCGCGTGGTGACCATCCCCGTCATCGCGGGCCTCTCCTACGAGCTGCTGCGGCTCGGGGCGCGGTACGGGCGATCGCCCGTCATGCGCGCGGTCATGGCTCCGGGTCTGTGGCTGCAGAGGATCACCACCCGGCCGCCGGATCGCGCCGAGATCGAGGTGGCCATCGCGTCGTTCCAAGCTCTGCGGGCCCGGGAAGCCGGGAGGGCCGGCTGAGGCCGGCGAGCGTCACGGGACAGGCCGAACCGCTTCCCGCCGAAACCGGGCGGATGTACTTGAAACGACGGTCCCCGTCACTACAGTGAAAGCGCGGTCCCGCCGATGCTCTTCTCCGAGAGGGTGATCCATCGTGGCGTCCACGGAATCCCGGCTGGAGGCCGAAGCTTCTGTCATTCGAGCCGCCGACATCGCCGCCCAGCGCTTCACCGTGGGCCGGAAGGGCTACGAGCAGGACGAGGTCCGCGCCTACCTCCGGTCGCTGGCCGAGACCGTCAGCCGGCTGCAGGGCGAGGTCGACTGGTATCGTGCCCGGGGCGAACACATCGAACGCCGCAGCGGGGAAGCGCAGGAGGACGCGTACACGCGCCTGTCCCGCAGTTTCACCGAGGTGGTCCGCGCGGCGGACGACGCCGCCAAGCGCGTGCTCGCCTCCGCGGAAGAGGAAGGCCGCCTGACGATCGCCTCCGTGCGCGACCGGACGAACGCGATGGTGGTCCAGGCGCAGGAGGACGCCGAGTCGATCCTCACCGCCGCCCGCGAAGAGGCAGGCGGGCTGGTCCAGGAGGCACGGGAGCTTCGGGACGCCGCAGATCGCGCCCTGAACGAAGCTGAGGCCGCGCGGCGGACCGTGGAGGCCGCTCGCGAAGCAGCGGAGCCCGCTCCTCAACCTGCACAGAATGTGGGGTCGTTCAGCCCGCCCGAAGACTGGAAGGATGCGATCTGGGCGAGTCCCGGCTCCGCCGCGCCGGACGAGCCAGAGGCGGTCCCACCGAACGGGGTCGAGCCTGCGGACGGATCCGCGTCGGACTCACCGGAGGACGACGCCTCGCCGGCGCCCACCGCATCGGCCCCGCTCGAGGCGCCTCCATCGGCCGAGACTCCATCGGGGGACGGTGAGGAACTGCCCTCGATGTTCGTCTCCGACGACTCGTTCTGGGCCGCGGACGACCTCCCGGTCCCCGCGCACGACGAGCCGTGGGCGTCGAACGGCCACGCGGTCGCGCCGGGCCCGAACCCAAGCCCCGTCGAACCGGAGGACCTCGATCTGAAGCTCGACGGGTCGCTCTTCGACCTGTTCGAGGACCCCGAGGACTAAAAGACCGAGGCCCGGCGGCCATAATGGCCGAGTCATGCGCGAACGTCTCCAGGAGATCGAACAGGCCTACGAGGACCTGACCCGCGAGCTCGGCAACCCCGAGGTCGCGTCCGACCCCGCCCGGCTCCGCGAGCTCGGCAAGCGCCATTCGGACCTTCAAGAGATCGTGACCCCGTACCGGGCCTATCGCGAGGCGCTCCGCCAGGCCGAGGAGGCGCGGACGCTGGCCAAGGATGAACAAGACCCCGAGATGCAGCGGTACCTCCGGCAGGAGGAGACGGCCGCCGAGCGGAGGGCCGCCGATCTGCAGTCGGAGCTGGAGGTCCTGCTGCTCCCGAAGGACCCCAACGACGCGAAGAACGTGGTGCTGGAGATCCGGGCCGGCACCGGTGGACAGGAGGCCGCCCTGTTCGCGGCGGATCTGTTCGAGATGTACCGGCGGTACGCCGAACGACGCCGGTGGAAGACCGACGTGCTCTCCTCCAGCCCCACGGACCTCGGCGGCTTCAAGGAGGTCGTGCTGGAGGTGAGGGGCAAGGGCGCGTATTCGAGGCTGAAGTTCGAGTCCGGTGTGCACCGCGTCCAGCGGATCCCGGTCACGGAGTCGGGGGGTCGCATCCAGACGTCCACGGCAACGGCGGCGGTGCTCCCGGAGGCCGAAGAGGTCGACGTCGAACTCGATCCGAACGACCTGGACATCGACGTGTTCCGTTCGTCCGGCCCCGGAGGGCAGAGCGTCAACACCACGGACTCGGCCGTACGGATCACCCACCGGCCGACGGGGATCGTCGTGTCGGTCCAGGAAGAACGGTCCCAGCTGCAGAACAAGGAGAAGGCCATGCGGTATCTGCGGTCGCGCCTGCTGAAGCTGGCTCAGGACGAACAGCACCGCAGCGAAGCGGCCGACCGGAAGGCTCAGGTCGGGTGGGGAGAGCGTTCGGAGAAGATACGGACGTACAACTACCCGCAGAACCGGGTCACCGACCACCGCATCGAGGGGCTTTCAGTCCACAACCTGCCGGCGGTGTTGGAGGGTGACCTCGACCGGTTCGTCGATGCGCTGACGGACGCCGAACGGCGGGCGCAGCTCGCCGACGAGCAGCGCCCGGGATGACCGGCACCTCACCCACCATGCGCCCGTCCGACGTGGTCCGACGGTCGGCGGAGTTCCTTCGTCACCACGACGTCGAGAGCCCGCGCGAGACGGCCGAAGCGCTCCTCATCTACTTCCTGGGTACGGATCGGGCCGGCCTTTACGCCCTGGACGAGGGACTGGACACACGCACGGCTCGCCTGTTCGGACGGGCCCTGTGTCAGCGCTGCCACGGCATCCCGGTGCAGTACCTGACCGGCGAGCAGCAGTTCATGGACCTGGTCCTGGGCGTCGCGCCCGGCGTGTTCATCCCCAGGCCGGAGACCGAAGGGCTGGTCGAAGTCGCCCTGGAGCTCTTGCGGCCTGTGACGAACCCGGTGGTCGTCGACGTCGGGACGGGGACGGGGGCCATCGCCCTGGCGATCGCGCACCGTCGTCCGGATGCCCGCGTGCTGGCGACGGACGTGTCGGAGGCGGCGGTGACGGTGGCCACGGCGAACGCGTCAAGGCACGATCTGGCGGTCGAGGTGCGCCGGGGCGATCTGCTCGAGCCGCTCGAGCCCGATCTGCGGGGCCGAGTGGACCTGTTGACCAGCAACCCTCCGTACCTCACGCGCGAGGTCTACGAGTCCCTCCCCGAGGAGGTGAGGGCAGAGCCGTACGAGGCCCTGGTCGGAGGGACCGACCTGCATCACCGGCTGGCGTCGCTGGCCCCCGAGTGGCTGGTCCCCGGCGGATGGCTCGTCGTGGAGATCGGCGACGAGCAAGGACCGGAAGTTCGGGCCCTCTTCGAAGAACGGCTGGACGAGGTCGCCGTCGTGGCCGACCTGGCCGGCCGGGATCGCGTGGTGCGGGGGCGCCTGCCGCTCGAACCACCGAGCGCCGGATGATCCGTTCTGCGGTCGGATGAGCCGGGTCTATCCGCTCGATCCCACGGTTCCAGGGTCACTGGGGGTGGTCCGGCAGACCGAGGCGGTCGCCGCCGCGGTCGCCGCGATCCTTGCCGGCCGGCTGGTCGTGCTGCCGACGGAGACCGTGTACGGGATCGCCTGCCGGCCGGACGATCCGGCTGCAACGGCGAGGCTGTTCGCGGCGAAGGGCCGCCCCGCCGCCCTGAACCTGCCTGTCCTCGCCCCCGACGACGAGCAGGCCTGGCACGTGGCGGTCCCGGACGGCCGGGCTGTCGCGCTGGCCGGTGCCTTCTGGCCCGGGCCGCTCACACTCATCTTGCCCCGGACGGAGGCGAGCCGGGCCTGGGAGCTCGGTGAGCGGTCGGGAACGGTCGGCGTTCGCGTGCCGGACCATCCCATCGCGCGTGCCGTCCTGGCCGCGTCCGGTCCGGTGGCCGCGACCAGCGCGAACGTCTCCGGCCTGCCCCCGCTCACGGACGGCGCTGCCCTGGTCGAGGCGTTCGGCGACGCGGTCGATGTCTACCTGACCGTGCCGGCGGCCGACCCCATGGTCCGAGGCGCGAGCCCGAACGCGGCGTCGACCGTGGTGGACCTCACCGGACACGAACCGCGGGTGCTCCGGGAGGGCCCCGTCACCGCCGAGCAGCTTAGGACCGCACTTCGGACCACCGGCGAGGGCGGCGGCTCGGTGCCACCGGGAGGCACTCGCTAGACTGCTCCCCCGTGAGCCTCATCCTCGTGGTCTGCACGGGCAACATCTGCCGCTCTCCGATGGCGCAGGGATTGCTTCGCAGCGAGCTGGAGGCGCGGAGCATCGCAGACGTCACTGTCGAATCGGCCGGGATCTCGGGCTGGGACGGCGCCGCCGCTACGCCGGAAGCCGTCGAGGCGCTCGGCGAGCTCGGCATCGACATCGCGACCCACACCGCCCGTCGACTGAACCAGACGCTGATCGAAAGCGCCGATCTGGTGCTGGCGATGGCGGCCGAGCACCGGACCGCCGCCGGGCGCCTGGCCCCCGCTGCCGCGGACCGCACGTTCACGCTCAAGGAGCTGGTGTATCTGCTCGGCGAGGAGCCCGGGCCCACGCCCGCGTCCGAGCCGGAAGCGGGCTCCGTCCAGCTCGTCGCGGCCGTCCGGTTGGCCGCTGGGCGGCGCGCCCAGCTGGCTCCAGGATTCGAACTTATGGACGAAGACATCGCCGACCCGCTCGGGCTCGGGATCGAATCGTTCCGCGCGGCGGCATGGGAGCTGGACGGCCTGTGCCGCCGGCTCGCCGCGTCGGTCTTCGGCCCGCTGCCCGGCGGCGAGGCGGGAGGTATACCGTCTCTGACGGGCATCGGAGACGAAAGGCGGGGCGGGATGAACGACTACGCGGCAAGCTGGGAAGCGCTGAAGGCGACCGACCCGGAGGTGGCGGATGCCATCGCCGGCGAGCTGCACCGGGAGCGGACGACACTCCGGCTCATCGCCTCGGAGAACTACGCCAGTCCGGCGGTGCTGGCCGCGCTGGCTTCGACCATGAACAACAAGTACGCAGAGGGCTATCCGGGACGCCGGTACTACGGCGGTTGCGAGTTCGTCGACGTCACCGAGCGGCTCGCCATCGAGCGGGCGAAGGAGCTGTTCGGCGCCGAGCACGCCAACGTCCAGCCCCACGCCGGAGCGCAGGCGAACCTCGCGGTGTACGGCGCCTTTCTCCGGCCCCACGAGCCCGGCCAGAAGGTCCTCGGGCTGGTCCTGGCCCATGGCGGCCATCTCACGCACGGGTCCCCGGTGAACGTCTCGGGGAAGTGGTTCGACTTCGTCGGCTACGAGGTGGACAAAGACACCGAGGTCATCGACATGGACCGCGTCCGGGACCTGGCCCACGAGCACCGACCGAAGCTGATCCTGGCCGGCTTCACCGCGTACCCGCGGGTCATCGACTTCCGTGTCTTCCGGGAGATCGCCGACGAAGTGGGAGCCCTGTTCATGGTCGACGCGGCACACTTCATCGGCCTGGTGGCCGGCGGCGCGTACCCGAGCCCCATCCCGTACGCCGACGTGGTCACGTTCACCACGCACAAGACCCTCCGGGGTCCGCGCGGAGCCATGATCCTCTGCAAGGAGGAGCACGCCAAGGCCATCGACAAGGCCGTGTTCCCGATGATGCAGGGCGGCCCGCTCGAGCACGTCATCGCCGCGAAGGCGGTCTGCCTGAAGGAGGCCATGCAGTCGGACTTCGCGGCGTACGCCGAACGCACCGTCCGCGGCGCGCGGGCGCTGGCGGCCGGTTTGGCCGAGCACGGTCTCCGCGTGGTGTCGGGCGGCACCGATTCGCACCTCGCCCTGATCGATCTCCAGCCGATCGGCATGACCGGGGCAGACGCCGAATCCCTCTGCGATGAGGTCGGCATCGCGCTGAACAAGAACGCCATCCCCTTCGACCCGCTACCGCCCTCAACGGCGTCCGGGATCCGGGTGGGCACGCCGGGGCCGGCCACGCTCGGCATGGACGAACCGGAGCTGACGGAGGTGGCCCGGATCATCGGCGACGTCCTGGGTCATCCCGAAGACGACGCGGTCAAGAAGCGAGCCCGAAGCTCCGTTCGTGACCTGATGGACCGGTTCCCGGCCTATCCGGGCTGATCGGTGCCGCCGGCCGAACGGCGACCGGCCCCTCGAGGCTGAGGCGTGCGCAACTACCTGATCGTGTTCCTGGCATCGGCCGGGACCGTCGTGGTGGTGACGCCGATGGTCCGGCTCCTCGCGCAGCGGTTCGGCGCCATCGACCGCCCCTCCGATCGGAAGGTCCATCCGAAACCGACGCCCACCGCCGGTGGCGTGGGGATCCTGATCGGCGTCCTGGCCGGGTTCGGCGTGGCGTCGCTCATGCCCGCGTTCCGACACCTGTACAAGGAGTCCACCGAGCTCCAGGGCACCCTGTGGGCGGCCCTGGCCATCACCGGGCTCGGCCTGATCGACGATGTCCGGTCCATCTCCGCGCCGGCGAAGGCGGCCGGACAGATCCTGGCGGCGGGTCTGCTTATCCTCAACGGGGTCGAGCTGCTGCTGTTCTGGTTCCCGTTCGGCCAGGGCATCGTCTCGCTCGGCCCGGACCTGGCGGTGCCGCTCACCATCCTGTGGGTCCTGCTGATGGTGAACGCGGTCAACCTTATCGACGGCCTGGACGGGCTGGCCGCAGGGATCGTGGTGATCGCCGCGGTGGCGTTCTTCATCTGGGTCTACGCGAAGCCCCCCGCATTCTTCACCTCCGCCACGCCGGCCGCCCTGCTCTGCGCGATCGCCGCCGGAGCCGCCCTCGGCTTCCTCCCGTACAACTTCTACCCGGCGCGGATCTTCATGGGCGACTCTGGGGCGATGCTGCTCGGCCTGATGTTGTCCGCGGCGACGGTCGCCGGCGTGGGCCGAACGGTCCAGCCGTCCGGTGGGGACCTGGCGGCGTTCGCCATCCCGGTGGTGATCCCGGTGATCGTCCTGGCCGTGCCGCTGGCCGACGTCGCCCTGGCCATCCTGCGGCGGATGCGACGGGGCCAGCCGGTGTTCGCACCGGACAAGGAGCACCTCCATCACCAGCTCCTGGAGATCGGGCACACCCATCGCTGGGCCGTCCTGATCATGTACCTGTGGAGCATCCTCCTGGCCGGATGCGCGCTGGCGGTGTCGTTCATCAACGGCCGTGCGCTGGTCGGTGGCATCGTGGCCGGCGCCCTGGTGATCATCCTCGCGACGCTCCTGCCCAGGATCCGCAAGTCCAGGCAGGCGAAGGTGTCTCCCTGAAGGGTCACTCCGTCGATGTGACGAATCCTATCCGGCCGGTACAATTTGGGCGTGGGAGGCTTGTGAAAACTTTCACAAAGTCACGGGCGGCGGACCGAATATGGCCTTCTACCAGCGCAAACGCTCCCACTCCGACTTTGACGCGGCCGAGCCGGGCCGGATATACTCCCCGCGCTCCCATGGCTGGCAAAACCGATAGCGGCGATCCGTGGGTCGGCGTGTCGGCCGGATGGGCGGTCAGTTCGTACCTGCTGAGCGCCGTGGTCGTCTGGGGAGGGATCGGGTATCTCCTCGATCGCCTCCTCGGGACGCCGAAGGTCTTCACGGCGATCGGCATGGTGTTGGGCGCGGGGCTCGGCACCTATCTGATCTACCTGCGATACGGCAAGGAAGATGACACCAAGAAGCCCTGAGCCAGAGCGGGAGTTCGTGCGTCGCGTCGCGCCCTTCGGCGCTCCTGCCACCGCGGTCGCCTTCGTCGTTGGCTGGCTTGCCGGCGGCCTCGGGGTGGGCTGGTCGGCTGCGATCGGCGTGGCGGCCATCACGCTCAACCTGGTGGCCAGCGGCCTCTCGGTGAGCTGGGCCGGCCGGAGGTCCGACTCCCTGCTGTTCGCCGTCTCGGGGCTCGGCGTCTTGGTTCGGCTCGGGGTCATCGTCGGACTGATCGCCGGCCTTCGGCACTTCGCGTTCTTCTCCACCGTGACCTTCGCCCTGGCCGTCGTGCCCGCCACCGTCCTGCTGCTCGGCTACGAGATGAAGCTCATGGCCGGCGGGGTGGGACGGGAGCTCCGGCTGCCAGTGGCTTCCAAGACGAACCCCGGTCCCGAGATCCACCGGGAGGTGGTCCCGTGATCAGCGGTCTCCTGGGCGTCGCCTTCGAGAAGCCTTCGACCCACGACTTCGTGTGGTCCTGCTGGGGAGGCAGCGGGCTGGGCTGCTTCAACTTCATCATGTTCCTGCTCGTGATCTCCGTGGGGGCTTTCGTGCTCATGTTCTGGACGGCATTCCGCAAGCCGCAGATCGTGCCGGGCAAGTGGCAGGTCGCGATGGAGACCGGGGTCGGGTTCGTGCGCGAACAGATCGTCGTGCAGATGATCGGCCCCGAGGGGATGGGCTTCCTGGCGTTCCTCACCACGATCTTCTTCTTCATCACGCTGGGGAACATCCTGGAGGTCATCCCGGGCATCAACTTCCCGCTGAACTCCCGGCTGGCCTTCCCGCTGGTGATGGCCCTGACCGTGTGGGTCCTCTACAACTACATCGGGGTCAGGAAGCACGGGTTCTTGGGCTACCTGAAGATGGTCATGTTCCCGCCGGGGGTCCCCACGGCGCTGAAGCCCTTCCTCGCGCTCATCGAGTTCTTCTCGGTGGTCCTCGTCCGGCCGTTCACGCTCACCGTCCGTCTCACGGCCAACATGATCGCCGGACACTTCCTGCTGGCGACGTTCTTCCTGGGCACGATCGTGCTCTTTACCGGCACGCCGTATGTCCTGGGGGTGGCCTCCTTCGCGCTGGGGGTCCTGATGGTCGGCTTCGAGATCTTCGTGGCGGTCCTGCAAGCGTTCATCTTCGCCGTGCTCACGGCTTCCTACATCGCCGGCGCCATGGCGTCCGAGCATTGAGATAGAGGAGGGCATCGATGGTTGCGGTTCTCATGCACATGGTGGCGCTGGTCGGGGCGGTCACCGACACCGGGCTCAAGGCGATCGGCAAGGGCCTGGTGTACGGGCCGGCGGCCATCGGCCCCGGCATCGGCATCGGCATCCTGATGGGGAAGTCGGTCGAAGCCATGGCCCGCCAGCCGGAATCCGCCGGCGTCGTCCGGGGCACGATGTTCATCGGCATCGGCATCATCGAAGCGCTGGCGCTGTTCGGCTTCGTGTTGTTCTTCATCATCTAGGGGAGGCTCGCCTTGCACTCGCTCATCGCGACGATCTACGCGGCCGCGGAACCCATCAACGACAAGAAGGACCTGTACCCGAAGCTCCAGGAGCTCATCGTCGGTGCCATCGCGTTCGGGGTCCTGTTCTTCTTCATGTGGAAGTGGGTCCTGCCGCGCGTCAACCAGGTGCTCGAGGCCCGGAGCCAGAAGATCCAGGGGGATCTCGAGAGCGCCGAACAGGCCAAGACCGAGGCGCAGAAAGAGCTCGGCGACTACCGCGAGCAGCTGGCGGGGGCTCGCGAGGAGGCGAACCGGATCATCGAGGAGGCCCGCAAGACGGCCGAGGCGATGCGCCAGGACCTCCAGAAGAAGGCAGAGGAGGAATACGGGGCGATCGTCGGACGCGCCCAAGAGCAGATTCGGGCCGAGCGCGACCGCGTCTTCCAGGAGCTGAAGTCCCAGGTCGGGGAGCTGTCCATCGCGCTGGCCGCGAAGGTGGTCGGCGGCTCCCTGGACCGCGACCGTCAGCTGGCGCTGATCGACGAGTACATCGCCGAGCTGGGCGGGATGGCGCCCTCCGGGAACGGCAACGGCGGCCCGGGCCGGGAGTGACGGTGGCCGGGACGGACCGACTGATCGAGGGCTACGCCCAGGCGCTGTTCGCCATCGTCGAGGCCGAAGGAGACCTGGACGCGGTCGAGGACCAGCTGTACCGGTTCGCCAAGGCGATCGAGGCGCGGGGTGACCTGCGGGAGGCGCTCACCGACCCCTCGTTGCCGGCGGACCGGAAGAAGGGCATCGTCCATGACCTGCTCCAGGGGAAGGCGAGCGATTCGGCCATCAGCCTGCTCGGATTCCTGATCGAACAGGGCCGGGCGAAGGACCTCCCGAAGATCATCGAGGCCCTGGCGGACGTGGCGGCCCGGCGACGCAACCGGGCGGTGGCCGAGGTGCGTTCCGCGGTCCCCCTGGGCGCCGACCAGCGCAAGCGGCTGGCCGAGGCGCTGGGTACGGCGACCGGCAAGGAGATCGAGCTGAAGGTCCTGGTGGACGAGAGCCTGGTCGGCGGCATCATGGCCCGGGTCGGCGACCAGGTGTACGACGGTACGATCAAGAGGAGACTCGAACTCGCCCGCGAGCAGCTCGCGAAGGCGCGGTAAGCGAGCGACAAGGGGGATCTCGACGTGGCGCAGGACGCGCAGGAACTGACAATCTCACCCGACGACATCGCAGCGGCGCTGCGCAAGTACGTCGAGGGCTACGAGCCCTCGATGGAACGCGAGGAGGTCGGTCGGGTCGTTTCGACCGGTGACGGCGTGGCCATCGTCGAAGGCCTGCCCCGGGCCATGGCGAACGAGCTGCTGGAGTTCCCGAACGGGATCCCCGGCGTTGCCCTGAACCTCGACATCGACACGATCGGCGTGGTGATCCTGGGCGAGGGGGCGGAGATCGAGGAGGGCGCCCCGGTCAAGCAGACCGGCCGGATCCTTTCGGTCCCGATCGGGGACGGGCTCCTCGGGCGGGTCGTCGACCCGCTGGGCCGCCCGCTCGACGACAAGGGCCCGATCAAAGAGGAGGGCTTCCGGGTCCTGGAGATCCAGGCCCCTTCCGTCGTCCAGCGCCAGCCGGTGAAGGAACCTCTCCAGACCGGCATCAAGGCCATCGACGGCATGACGCCGATCGGCCGGGGCCAGCGCGAGCTGATCATCGGCGACCAGAAGACCGGCAAGACGGCCATCGCCATCGACGCGATCATCAGCCAGCTCGAGGACTGGAGGAGCGGCGACCCGAAGAAGCAGGTCAAGTGCGTGTACGTGGCCATCGGGCAGAAGGGTTCCACGATCGCCGAGGTTGTCGAAGCCCTGGAGGAGCGGGGAGCCCTGGAGTACACGGTGGTTGTGAACGCCGCCGCTTCGTACCCGGCCTCGTTCAAGTACATCGCCCCCTACGCCGGCTGCGCGATGGGCGCGTACTGGATGGAGCAGGGCCAACACGCCCTGGCCATCTACGACGACCTGTCCAAGCAGGCTGAGGCCTACCGCGAGGTCTCCCTCCTACTCCGCCGCCCGCCCGGCCGCGA
>DHWS01000137.1:0-135 GCA_002413305.1 Actinobacteria bacterium UBA5176
CCAAAAGGGTTGACAGGGGGGACGGCAGCGAGGGGTGACCGCCGAACGGAAACGAACAACAATCTTAGCAGCCCGCGAGGGCAGGACCCTCTTCAGGACCGGGCGCTCCGAGCCTCGGCGATGATGCCCTCGATC
>DHWS01000137.1:294-3531 GCA_002413305.1 Actinobacteria bacterium UBA5176
GTGGTCGAGGCGGCGATCGCCTCCCGCAGGTCGATAATTCCTTGCTTGTACAGACCGAGCAGGCTCTGGTCGAACGTCTGCATGCCGTAGTACTCGCCCTCGGCGATGATGCCCTCGATCTCGGCCACGGCGTCGTCCAACCGGCCATTGACGACCACATGGGCGCAGAGCTCGCGAGCGGCGTCCGCTTCCTGGTCGGATTTCGCCAGGCGCTGGGCGACGAGCTCATCGGAGTCACCCCGACCCCGCAGCCGCTGCTCCTGAATCGCCCGGGACGGTGCCTCCAGGAAGATCAAGACGGCGTCCGGCACCCGTTCGAGGACGTGGCTGGCGCCCTGGACGTCGATCTCCAGCACCACATCCGAGCCGGCCTCGGCCTGCGGATAGGGACTGCCGTAGAGGTTGCCAAGGAACTCCGCCCACTCGAGAAAGCCGTTCTCGGCCACATGGGCCTTGAACGTGTCGGCATCGACGAACGAGTAGGCGGTGTCGGACTCACCCAAGCGTGGCGCGCGCGTCGTCCAAGACCGGCTCAGCCACAGGTTCGGGTCCCGGTCGACCAGGCGGGCGACGACGGTGCCCTTACCCACTCCGCCAGGCCCGGAGACGACGATGATCATGGACGCGGCAGATCGATCAGCGGAGCGTGGCTCAGCTGGGGAAGGCCTTCAGCAGCGACTCGCGCTGCTGAGCCCCGAGGCCGCGCACCCGGCGGGTGTCGCTGATCCCGACCTCTTCCATGGTGCGACGGGCCTTCACCTTGCCCACCCCGGGGAGGGATTCGAGCACGGCGACGACCTTCATCTTGCCGATGATGTCGTCACCTTCGGCTTGTTCGAGCAGTTCGCGCAGGTTGATCGACCCCATCTTGAGGCGTTCCTTCAGCTCGGCGCGAGCGCGGCGAGCCTTGGCCGCCTTTTCGAGGGCGGCCTGGCGCTGCTCGGGTGAGAGTGTGGGCGGAAGCGGCATGAGGCGCACCCTAGCGCGGTCACCGGAAGGCTCGTCCCCGCGCCGGGTGGAGCGACGGAGGCCGGGCCTCGATCACACCAACTCGGCCACCAGCGCCTCCGCCGCGGCCGCCGGGTGGTCCGCCTCGGTTACGGCCCGTCCGATCACCAGCAGGTCGGCCCCCTGGTCCAAGGCCTCCCGGGGTGTGGCCGCCCGGGCCTGGTCATGCACGGGACTCCCCTTGGGGCGGATGCCCGGTACCACCCGCAGAAGGCCGGGGGCGATCTGGCGAGCCTCGGCCAGATCGGCAGCCGCGCACACGATTCCTGCGCACTCCGTCTCCGCGGCGAGCGCCACCCGTGCGGGCAGGATGTGGGGCGGGGCGTCGGCATCGCTGGTCAGCACCGTGACCGCCAGCGGGTAGGGCTCCGGCAGCCCGGCGCGTGATGCCCCTTCGCGCAACCCCTCGACCCCCGCGCGCAACATCACGGCGTCGCCCCGGGCATGCAGGGTCAGGTAGCGGGCACCGACGGCTCCGAGGACCCGGGCGGCCTTGCCCACGGTGGTGGGGATGTCGAGCAACTTGAGGTCCATGAACACGTCGTAGCCCTGCTCCACGAGGCTGCCGATGGCGTCGGGGCCAGCCGCCGAGAACAGTTCGAGGCCCACCTTGGCCACCCCGAACCAGGGGCGCAGCTCGCGCGACAGCCGCAGCGCGGGCACCAGGTCGTCGGCGTCGAGCACCAGGACGAGCTTGTTGCGGATCTCGTCAGGGATGGCAGCAGCGGATTCAGCGGGCACGGACTTCTCCGATCAGTTCGGTGACAGCGGCGACTCCTCGACGCCGGCACCAGGTTTGGATTTCTTCGGACACCCGTCCCGCGGCCCGAGGGTCGGCAAACGTTGCCGTCCCCACCTGAACGGCCGAGGCCCCGGCCAACATGAGTTCGATAGCGTCGATGCCGGTCGAGACCCCGCCCACCCCGACAATGGGGAGATCGGGCAATGCCCGATGGACATCGTGGACGGCGCGCACCGCCACCGGGTGTATGGCCGGACCGGACAGACCGCCTCCCCCTCCACCGAGACGCAAGAGCCGGGTCTCGGGGTCGATGGCCATGCCCAGGACGGTGTTGATCAGGGTGACCGCTTCGGCCCCTGCGTCGCGGGCGGCTTCGGCGATGGGCACCAGACTGGCCACATTGGGGCTGAGCTTGGCCCACACCGGGCGGCCACAGGCCAGAGACGCCCGCACGGCCTCCGCCGTGGTCTCCGGCAGCTGGGCGAACATGTCGCGACCATGGTGGAGGTTGGGACACGAGAGATTCGCCTCGACGGCCACCACCTCTGGCGGGGCATCGGCCAGGGCCTCGGCGGCCGCGGCGTACTCATCGACGGTACGACCCCAGATGCTGGCCACCACCCGGGCGCCGGTGGCCAGCAGCGGGGGAAGCTCGTGCTCCAGCCATGCGGCCACCCCGGGACCCTGAAGACCCACCGAGTTGAGCATGCCGCCCTGGGTCTCGTGCACCCGGGGAGCCGGGTTCCCAGCCCACGGCTCGGCCGACAGCGACTTCACCACCACCGCCCCCAACGACGACAGGTCCAGGTAGCGGGCCAACTCATCGCCATGCCCCCCCGTCCCCGACGCCGTCATCACCGGATTCGGCAGAAACACACTCCCCACGCGCGTGCTCATGTTCGCTGGCTGACCGCTACGGCTCATTTACACCGTGTCCATATTCTTCATCCTCATCACAACTCGAACTCCAGTTGGTTGCTCTCGACGCCGCGGTGGTACTCCTGCAGGCTGCGGACCTGGAGGGGGTGGCGGGCCCAGTCGGCCATGCCGTTGGCCGCGGCCAGCCCGGCCGCCGCCGTGGTGAGCAGCGGCACCCGGCTGGCACCCGCCGCCGTGCGGATGTGGGCCCCGTCGGCCCGCGGGCCGCGGCCGCGCGGGCTGTTCACCACGAGCTGCACCTTCCCGCTGGCGATCAGCTCCACCGCGTCGGTGCCGCTGGCCTCCCCCAGCTTGGCCACGACGGTGGCCACGGGAATGCGGTGGTTCCTCAGGTGGGCCGCCGTGCCGGAGGTGGCAACGATGGTGAAGCCCAGCTCGACGAACTGCTGGGCGGCCCGAACCCCGGTGTCCTTGTCGCGGTCGGCCAACGACAGGAACACGGTGCCTTCCACGGGCAGCTTGTTGCCGGCCGCCAGCTGGCTCTTGGCGAAGGCCAGGCCCACGGTCAGGTCGATGCCCATGACCTCGCCGGTCGAGCGCATCTCCGG
>DHWS01000137.1:3743-4693 GCA_002413305.1 Actinobacteria bacterium UBA5176
TCGCCGGTCGAGCGCATCTCCGGGCCGAGCAGGGCATCGGCATCGGGGAAGCGGGCGAAGGGCAACACCGCTTCCTTCACGGCCACGTGGTCGCCGAGGACGGGCGGCACCAGGAGCCCCTCGTCACGCAGCTCCTCCAAGGTCGACCCGGTCATGACCCGCGCCGCCACCTTGGCCAGCGGCACCCCGGTGGCCTTGGCCACGAACGGGACGGTCCGAGAGGCACGCGGGTTGGCCTCGATGACGAACACCTGGTTGGCCTTCACCGCGTACTGGACGTTGATGAGGCCTCGGACGTCGAGGGCCTCGGCGATGCGGCGGGTGTACTCCTCGATGACCGTGATCGTCTCGCCCGACAGGTTCGGAGGAGGTAACACGCAGGCGCTGTCGCCGGAGTGGACGCCGGCCTCCTCGACGTGCTGCATGATGCCGCCGATCCACACGTCCTCGCCGTCGCACAGCGCGTCGACGTCGACCTCCGTGGCGTTCTCCAGGAAGCGGTCGAGGAAGATCGTGCGCTGGCCGCCGTCGCCATTGGTTCGCCTCAGGTAGTCGGCGAGTGCGTCGCGGGAGTAGCAGATCTCCATCGCGCGGCCGCCGAGCACGTACGACGGGCGCACGAGCANNTCCTCGACGTGCTCCATGACGGCCGCGACGTAGGTCTCCTCGCCGTCGCAGAGCGCGTCGACGTCGATCTCGAGCGCGCCTTCCAGGAAGCGGTCGACGAGCGTGTGGCGGAGATCCAGCTCCAAGAAGGCCGCCTCCACCTGGTCGGGCCGGTAGCAGACGCGCATCGCCCGACCGCCGAGCACGTAGGAGGGCCGCACGAGCACGGGGTAGCCGATCCGCTCGGCGACCGCCGTCGCCTCCGTGCCGCTCGACGCCGTCCCCCACTCCGGGCAGCGGATGCCGAGCCGCTCCAGCACGCCGCCGAAGCGCTCGCGGTCCTC
>DHWS01000074.1:0-646 GCA_002413305.1 Actinobacteria bacterium UBA5176
CGGCGCTTTCCTCGACCGGATCGTGGTGAAGGCTCCGCCTTCCGAATAACCCGGTCGAGGAACCCGAACAGCTCCCCTCGCTCGGGGACGGGAATCTCCAAGCCCTTGTCCGTGGTCTGGCTGGGCTCGCCTTCGCGTGCGAGATTGTCGCTGGACTTCTTGGGCATCGTTCCTCCATTCTACGGCGCATGGCTGACCCGTCCTTCGTTCGGAAGTTCCGCAGGGCACAGAAGCACTTGAGCGACCTGAATCGTCTCGTCAGCGATTACGTGGCGGGAAAGCCCTACCTCGTGGCTGAGCAGAAAGACGACGAGACGCTTCGCTGTACGTGGACTATCACCCTCACCCAGACCGTCCCCGATGGTGTCGCCGAAGTCGCTGGCGACTGCCTCCACAACCTCCGCTCGGTGCTCGATCATTGGGTCGAGGAGTTCTCGGTGGCCCAAGCGGGCCAGCCGGTTCAGGGTGCGGGCTTCCCAGTCCGGCCAGACGAACTTCACTGGAATCCAAGCCCCGCCGGTCGGAAGGACGACGGACCCCAGGCCATACGAAAGCTCCCCGATTCGGTGAAGGCAGTCATCAAGAGTTACCAACCGTTCGAGACGGACCCGGCTTGGAAGGACGACATACGGCGGGGCCTCTTGAC
>DHWS01000074.1:849-1328 GCA_002413305.1 Actinobacteria bacterium UBA5176
ACGCTTCACAAGCTCGACATTCGGGACAAGCACAAGACACTCAATGTCGTGGCCACCGGCTATGGCGTGATTGGCTACGGTCTCCCCGACACGCTGAGTGAGCATCCCAGGCCCATCTCGGTCTTCCGCGATGTGCTGGAACCGGACACACCAAAGACTCTCATGGTCTTGGAGTTCGCCTCTCTCCATGACCTCAAGGTGGGCGTGCACCTCGATCCTGAGATCGATGTAGTCCTGGTAGAGAACGAAGCCAACAGGCGGCCAGTCATTGAGACTCTCGAACTCATCATGGGGAATGTGTCCTGGGTCATGGAGCAGATGACATTCGCCTTCAACAATCCCGGCAGCCCAGAGCCCCTCGGCTTCTACTTCCAGCCACCGAGCGAATGAGTCGGCGGGCATCTAGGGCCCACCCCCTCGTACAGCCGTCGAGGGTATAGTTCCCTGGCGCCATATGTATGGCGCCATACACGCGCCGA
>DHWS01000074.1:1444-6133 GCA_002413305.1 Actinobacteria bacterium UBA5176
GCCGCCGCGAACCGTGACCCTCGGGCGGCCTGCTCTCCGACATATGGCGCCATACGTATGGCGCCATACACGCGCCGAAGATCGAACCAACCCGCCCTCTGCGCCCCGCCCGGGCCCAGCCACGCCCGCCACCCCCCCACGCCGACCCGCGCCTCGCGGCCCAGGTCCGCCGGCCCCTGCCCATCACCGCACCTCGGCGAGCGTCATCGGCGGGGTGTGGAAGTACGAGATCCGGGGGCTCGACCCCACGGTCTCCGACGCCATCTCCAGCGCGTCCGCGAATGTTGACGCCGAACGGAACCCCATCCGGTGCACCGACCGCCGGTCGCCGCCAACGAAGATCACGTCTCCCAGGTACTCCATCGCGTGCGCGCCCCAGTACCACATGTAGAAGGGATGCACCCCGTGGTACGCGTACGAATTGCGGTACAGGTGGATGTACCAGGGGTCCTGTGCGTACTGCTGTTCGTACTTCGCCTCGATCTGGGCGGGATCGGTCGTCTCGGCCAGCACCTCGTCGAAGAAGTCGACGTAGGAAGGGTGGTGGACCTGGTGGAACTCCCACGGCACCGGGTGGTGGAGGATCATCGCGCCTCCCTCGCGCACCAGAGGCTTGCCCCGGTACAGGTTGAAGAAGTACCCGAGCCCCAGGCACTGCACCAGGATCGGATTCATGATCGAGTTCACGTTGTACGGGCAGATGTAGGGGAGCCCGACCACCATGACGTCGGCCTGCCCGTTCACCTCCACCAGTTGCTGGCGATGCACGTTGGCCAGCGTGCGCTCGTGGACCGCCTCCGTCTCGCCGGCGTGGATGCCGGTGACCTTGTACGGCGCCTCGATCCGGTGCCACACCTCGCGCCGCACCCGCGATGGTGCCAGGTCGTTCGCCTTCTTCGCCGCCAGGTACCGGGCCTGATCGGCAAGTGTCCACTCCCACTCGCGCTTGTTGAGGAAGCCGAACGCATCGGGGAAGGTGTCGTTGTTCAGCGTGGTCTCGATGGTGAAGATCCGCAGGTGCCCGGCCAGCAGGCGCCCCATCCGCCCCGTCGAGTCGTGCAGCGCCGAATGGTGCGGGTCCATGAAGGAGCGCGAGTTCAGCATCGTCTGGACGTTGTGATGGTGCTTCAGCGATCGGTACGAACCCAGCCCCACCGGCACCGACTTGTGGCCGCCGTCCATCGCCACCAGGTTGATGTTCACGTACACGAGCAGGTCGGATTCGGCCGCCCGCTTGTTGATCTCGACGTCCTCGCCCCGGTCGGTCTGGCCGATGTAGGTGAGCCCGTCGCGGTCCTCGGCGTCGTGGTTCGTGAGGTCGCCCGGGAAGAACGAACGGTACACGCGCTCGCCCACCGCCCGCTTGATCTCCGACGGCGTCATCCGGCGGTGCAGAGAGTTCGCCACGATGATCTTCACGTCGTCGACCCCCGCTCGCGCCGCCAGCTCCAGGACGTGCTCGATCACCCGGCCCCGGATGTCGGGCGTCACCATCGGCGGCAGGGGCAGCGAGATATCGTCGAAGGCGATCGTCAGGCGCATGCCGGGCTTCAGGAGCTCGGGCAGCGGTTCGCTCCCCAGGGGGTTCAGCAGCGCGTGGCGGATCGCCGCGTTCACGTCCCGTATCCCGGCCAGCGGGTCGGGGGGGTAGAGCACCTGCGTCCCGAGGGGGAACTTCTGCAGCTTGAACGACTCGCCCTCGTGGACCAGGAGCGGCGGCGTCCGCTCGTCCACCTCCAGCACGAATCCGGGTCTGCTCACGCTCGTCTCCAGTCTTCCTCTAGTCTCGTCGTGGGTCGAAGGCCACCTTGACCGTGCCCAGCCGCCCGGCGCCGAACGCGTGGTCCAGCGCTTCGCGCCACCGGCTCAGCGGGTATTCCGCCCCGACCATCCCCTCCAACGGGGCCTCCGCGGCGAGGTCGATGGCCAGGTCGAACGTCTTCGCCGGGCCGTTCTCCGTGAGCTCGGTCCCGGTGGCGTAGGCCCCGGTCAGCTCGAGCTCCCGGAACCAGATGGGGGCCAGGTCGGCCCCTCCCTCGGGCATCCCGGTCAGCACCACGCGCCCGCCGGCCCGGGTGGTGCGCAGCGCCAGCGCCAACGAGGTCCGGTTCCCCACGCAGTCCAGGGCCACGTCGACGCCCCCCAGCAGGTAGGAGCCGCCGCGTTCCGGCTTCAGCCGGTAGGCGTGGGTCGAACGCCGCAGGGCCTGGACGGCCGACCCCGGGTCGGTGACCTCGGTCGCTCCCAGCTGGATGGCCAGCTCGCGCTGGCGCGGGTGCTTCGCCACGACCACCACCCGGCCGGCCTGGGTGAACTCCCGGAGCGCGAGGATCGTCAGCATCCCCACCGTCCCGGCGCCCACCACCAGGACCGACGCGCCCGGCTCCGGCCGTGCCCGGAACACCCCGTGGATCGCGCAGGCGAGTGGCTCGACCAGCACGGCGCGCCGGTCGGTCATTGCGTCGGGGACGGGGTGGAGCTGCGAGCGGTGGGCGACCAGCATCCGCCCCCACCCGCCTCCCGTGTCGGCGCAGTACCCGGTCTGCAGGCCCGGCGAGACGTGCCCGACCGTGATCCGGTCGCATCGGTCGGTGGCCCCGCCCGTGCAGGACGGGCACGGTTCGACGCCCCGCGCCGCGCACGACAGCACCGGCTCCAGCACCACCCGGGTCCCGGCCGGCAGGTCGTCCAGCGGGTCGAACAGTTCCCCCACCACCTCGTGGCCGGGGATGAACGGCATCGACACCAGCGAGGAGAAGTAGAACGAGGCGTGCCCCGACAGCGTGGCCAGGTCGCTCCCGCAGATCCCCGAGAGGCGCGGCTCGACGCGGGCCCATCCTTCCGCCGGGACGCGAGGTTCGTCGCGGTTGACCAGCCGGAGCGGTGCGACCGGCCCGGCCAAGAGACCCGGCATCCGCGCCCCCACGGTCCGCGCCGCGAGGTAGCGGGGGATCGAACGGTACAGCTCGAGCGCCAGCATCTACGGCACCGCCTCGGGGACCAGGATCCGCGGCGTCCCGCCCGACCGCTTCCACGACTCGATCGGCCACCGCCGCTTGCGGGCGATCCGGTACAGCGACACGTCGGGGTTCACGGCAACCGGGTTCCCGACGGTGCGGAGCAGGGGAAGGTCCGAATGGCTGTCCGCGTAGGCGTAGGAGCGTTTCAGATCGGCGCCGTTCTTCGCCGCGTAGGCCTTCAGCCAGGCCGCCCTCGCTTCACCGACCAGCGGCGGCGAAGCGAGGTACCCGGTGTACCGGGCGTTCCGCACGGCCAGCTCGGTGGCGATGATCTCGTCGAACAGCGGTGCCAGGGGGCGGACGAAGCAGTCCAGGGCGCCGGTGATCAGGACGGTCCGGTGCCCCGCGGTCCGGTGTTCGCGGATCCGCCGGATCGAGGCGGCCGACATCCTCCGGAGCAGCAGCTCGGAGACTTCCTCGTCCATCAGCCGGCGCACCCCGTCCACCGAGACGCCCTCGTAGCGCCGGTAGAACGTCCGGAGGAACTCCCCCCGATCGCGGCGCTCGGCCTTCAGGTAGCGGGGGAGCCGGCGGGCCAACGACGCGAGCTCCGACGCCCATTCCTCGGGCCGGAGCTCGGCCAGCCGCAGCCACAGGTAGGACTCGATCACGTTCGAGTCCACGAGCGTGCCTTCCATGTCGAACACCGCCAGCACGCCGTCCTGGCGCGGCACCACCCGGACCTCGGGGTCCGGCCTCGATGGGGCCGGGAAGCGTATGGCCACCGTGATCGAGGGGCAGTGAACCTCTTGGAGGTAGTGGCGCCAGTCGACCACGTCCGCGTCGAAGCCGAACTCCGCCCGGTCCTGTGGGCTTAGCGACCGGTGCAGCGCCAGCGTGCGGTCGTCGGTGTAGATGACCTCGGCCTCGGTGTAGGCGCCGTACAGGTCGGCGTACCGGCGGACGAACTCCAGCCGGCCCCGTTCGCGGTCCACCCGCTGGACGAGCTTGCGGGTCCGGTCCGAACGCGGCAGCCGGGTCACCAGGCGGTCGACGGTGTTCAGGAGGCGCTCCCCGGTTCGGAGGCGCGCTTCGACCCGGCGCTGGCCGGGGAAGTGCCACTCGGGGACCCGGACTTCCCCTCGTCCGCGTTCCGGGAGCGGGTCGCGCTGGAAGTACTCCCGGACGTTCTCGTACAGCTGGTAGAAGCTCAAGGGGTTGCGCGAGCCGGAACACACGTGGAAGTACTCGGGGCCGTCGTCGGGGAGACGCGCGGCCACCGCGAGCATCGCGTTCACCACCAGGTCGATCGGGATGACGTCGAGGATGCCCTCGGGGATGGCCGGGAACTCCGGGATCGCCCCTCGCCCGTAGGCCAGGATGATCGGTTCGGCCATCTTGAACCCCTCGATCCAGCCGGGGAACGGGCGCTCCAGCGCACTCTCGATGATCGAGGGGCGGACGATCGACAGCGGCAGGTCGTGGGCGGCGGCGAACTCCTCGATGGCCCGCTCGCCGAGCGCCTTGGTGAAGGTGTAGACGTCGGGCCACCCGAGCGTCTGGGCCCGGGCCCGGCCGTACTGGACGAGCCGCTTGTCCACCCATCGCGTGCGGCGGTCCTCGGCGTCGGCGGCCACCTCCATCGGCCCCCCCCCGCCCGGCCCCGGGGGGGGGGCGGGTCTCTTCCCCCGCCCCCCCCCCTCCCCCCTCCCCCCCCCCCCTCCCGCCC
>DHWS01000074.1:6276-6535 GCA_002413305.1 Actinobacteria bacterium UBA5176
GGGCCCGGGCCATGAACCGGTCGAGCATCTCGGGCCGCCGCGACGCGTCCTCCGTCAACCGGCGCGCGGAGAGCGCCGCGTCGGCTTCGGCCTTCCAGTCGACGGCGTGCTCCAGCGGCGCCTCGCCGATCACGCCCTTCTTGACACCGGCCACGTAGGCCGTCGACACGTGCACCAGATGCGGCCGGCTCCCGCCGCCGGCCACCCTTTCGTACAGGCGCATCGCCCCCAGGAGATTCGTCTGGAACGCCTGGTCGAT
>DHWS01000074.1:6808-6942 GCA_002413305.1 Actinobacteria bacterium UBA5176
TTCGTCTGGAACGCCTGGTCGATCGGCGGGTCGAAGGAGACCGACGCAGCGCAGTGGAAGACCACGTCTAGGTCGTCCGGAAAGTCCGGGAGGTCGCCGGTCACGTCCCCCTCCAGGACCTCGACGCGTTCGTC
>DHWS01000025.1 GCA_002413305.1 Actinobacteria bacterium UBA5176
CGCCGAGATCGGAGGAAGGCTGGGTTGGCGGGCCTGGTTGCCTCCCTAGCGGTTTTCGAGACCGCCGCCCTCGGCCAGCCTAGGCGACCCTACCGCCGGGCATGATAGCGCACCGCGTCTGACCAGGGCGTTTGCTTCAGGCCCGTGACCTGCATGAACGTGTGTTCGGGCCGAAATCACCGATTTCCGCGGCGGTCAAGTCGACCGCTATGGCAGCGGTCTCGAGGAGTCGCGAAGACCGCCGCGCCGAATCAGTTCGCCGGCGTGCACGTCCTCGGGTCGGGCGCGGCGGGCGCCCGGATCGGCGGGACCGATCCCGCCTCCACGGCCGCGCGGTGTCAACGACGATCAGGTCAATGCCGCTTCGCGCTGCCTCACCAGCCTGCTCGCAGATGGCCTCCCACTTCATTCCTGCGGTATGGCTCTTGCGCGTTACGTAAAGGGGGATACTGGTATCGGCGCCGAACTTGCGGAGCTTGTCCACGAGCGTCTGCTTCGACTCCTCCGACAGATACAGCACGCGCTTCCCGGCACGAGCAGCCTCGATGGACTTCGCGAGGATGGTGAAGGACTTACCGGCCTTGGACTGGCCGACGAGGAGGGTCTTGAGTCCGCGGTAGGCGATCCCTTCGATGACCGGCTCGAACAGCTCGGCCTTACCCTCCAACAGCTCCTTCATCGTCTCGACTGGGAGCGTGCCGAACTTCAGTCCCCCTGGGGACGGCGACGGAGGGAGCTCGTCTGCGATCGCCTCGCGGAACGCGGCCTCTAGCTGATCGTAGCGAGCCTGATCCGCGGGCGTCTGAATCAACATCCGACTCATCGCGGACAGTTCCAGATAGCCCGGTTCAGCTCGCAGGATGTCGTCCATGATCTCCATGGCTCGCGCCGTATCGCCTGCGGCTCGCTCCTCTGCAACGGATTCGAACGCATCACAAGTCAGTACGTCCGGGCAGTTCGCACGGAGCTCCGCGCGGCAACTGCTGTGGTCGGCCGGCGGCGTAACGCGCCGTCGAACCGGAGCGTCGGAGGCGGGGTCGGGTCGCTCAAAAGACCAAGGGTTCCACTCATCTTGCCCTAATTCCTGCTGTTTGCCATCCATGGCATGTCGTCTCCTACGAGGCGACTCCAGACAGCAAAATCGCCCCACTCGGGGAGACCGAGTAGGGCGGAAGCTCTACCGATCTCCGTGCTCAGCCATTCCGTCCCGTCTCCTTGCCCAAGGTGGTAGGGGGGCTTGCGCCCCCCGCACACCAGATGTCCGGCTGAGGACGGAGACGACGAGAGGTCGCGACACCTCTCTGGTCGGAACGGGGGTTCGCGCCCCTGTACCGACTTCTTGCACCGCTACTACGTGCAGCGGAAACCTTTGGATCCCTTCATGGTATAGCGGATCCGTTATCGGTCCTGGTACGCCGACTGCGTTCCGGGGCCCGTTCACTCCCCTTTCATGGTATAGCGGATTTGATAAGCAAGTCAAGCCCCGGACTTCTGCTCGGAATGAGCAACGAACCGCTTTACAGCAGCTCCGCGCCACTATATAGTTCCGCGTTGCTCAGTCAATCCGGACCGGGCAGAAAGGAGGGACATCATGTCCCAGCAGAAGGAAAAGGTTGCGGCGGAGGCCCGTCTTGTTGAGGCGTTCGACCGCACGTCGGAGGCGGCAGGCGACTACCTCGCCGCGGAGACACGGCAAGCCAAGATCGTGTCGGGGATGGCGCTATGTCGCGCAACGAATCACGTGTATTCGGCGCTAAAAGCCCTCGGCGTCAACACCAAGCCACCGTCGAAGGCCAAGGTCGCCCCGGCCCCGGAGCCCGCCCCCGTGAGGGTGGCGGCGCTGACAGCGACCCAGGCGAAGGCGCGGAAGGTGCGGGAGGCGAAGCCGAAGGCATGACGCGAGGGTCCGGTCTTACATCGGGGGGGCGGTCGCCAGGCGGTCGCCCCCCCTTCCGTTTTCCAGTTCAATCCTCTCTCTAGACTGTGCGGCATGTCCGTCGGGTACCTGAACGTCAGCGACCTTGTGCGTCGCCTCGCGACGCGCGTGGCGGGCCGATCGGAGGCGACCGTTCAAGCGGACGTTCGGACGCTGCTCCTGACCCACTATTTCCACTTGCAGGAAGACGACGTGGTCCAGATCGTCTTGGAGTCTCCCGCCGGACAACGCCGACGGATCGACATCGAGGCCGGGTTCACGGTCATCGAGGTCAAGCGCGATCTTCGGGTCGGAAGCGTCCGCGAGGATGCGATCGAGCAACTCGCTGGATACGTCCGGCAGCGGGCCGAGACCCTCGGACAGCGCTACGTGGGCATCCTGACCGACGGCGCCGAGTGGAGCCTCTATCACCTCACGCCCGCGGGGACGCTTCAGGAGGTCTCGACCCACTCGGTTTCGGCCGCCGACCCCGACGTGGACAGCCTCGTCGTTTGGCTGGAAGGAGTGCTGGCCACCCGCGAGCAGGTCGTGCCAACCCCTCAGGAGATCGAGCGGCGGTTAGGGGCGACGAGCCCCTCCCACCGTCTCGACGTAGCCGACCTGACCTCGCTCTACGAGCTGAATCGGGAGACGCCGGGGGTCAAGGTCAAGCGCGAGCTGTGGGCGAAGCTCCTCACCACGGCATTCGGCAGCAGTTTCACCAACGACGACGGGCTGTTCATCGAGCACACGTTGTTGGTGATGACCGCCGACGTCATCGCCCACGCCGTGGTGGGGTTCGAACCGGCTGCGCTGGCCCCGGCCACCATCCTGTCAGGCCGCCTGTTCGACCAGGCCCAGATCACGGGCGTGGTCGAGGAGGACTTCTTCGACTGGCTGCTGGAGGTCGAAGGCGGCGAGCCGTTCATTCGAACGCTGGCTCGCCGTCTCTCCCGATTCGCGTGGGGCGCGGCCGAGCACGACGTCATGAAGGTCCTGTACGAGTCGGTCATCGACCCCGAGCAGCGGCACAGTCTGGGCGAGTACTACACACCGGACTGGCTGGCCTCCGTGATGATCGGGCGGGTCGTCGAGGATTCATTGCACCAGCGGGTCTTAGACCCCGCGTGTGGCTCGGGAACCTTCCTGTTCCACGCCGTGAGGCGCTACCTGGCCGCGGCTGAGGAGGCCGGGATCAGCCCGGTGGAAGCATTGGACGGGGTCAGCGACCACGTAATCGGCGTTGACGTTCATCCGTTGGCGGTGACCTTCGCTCGGGTGACCTACCTCCTCGCTCTTGGCCTGGAGCGCATCCAGTCAACTGATCGTGGGCCGATCAACGTCCCGGTGTACTTGGGGGACAGCCTTCAATGGAGCCAGAGCGAGACCATCTTCACGGCGGGCACGCTGACCGTCCCCACAGGCGAAGGCGTCCAGCTATTCGCGAACGAGCTCCGATTCCCGGAGGGCCTCTTGGGCGACACCGGCCAGTTCGACGGCTTGGTGGCCGAGCTGGCCGACAGGGCCACGGACCGGCCCCCCGGCTCGCCGACGCCGGATCTTACGGCTACGTTCCGGCGGTTCGTCGTCTCGCCGGGAGACCAGCAGATGGTCTCGGAGACCTTCCAGTTGATGTGTGATCTGCACGATCAAGGCAGAGATCACATCTGGGGCTACTACGTTCGGAACCTGGCCCGCCCGCTCTGGCTGGCTCGGACTGCGAATCGCGTGGACGCCTTGATCGGGAATCCACCCTGGCTGAGCTACCGGTACATGACGAAGCCGATGCAGGCGAGCTTCCGGGAGATGAGTCAGGATCGAGGACTGTGGGCGGGTGGTACCGTCGCGACTCATCAGGATCTCTCGGGGCTGTTCGTCGCGCGCTGCGTGGAGTTGTACCTGAAAGCGGGCGGTCAGTTCGCGTTCGTGATGCCGCTGGCAGTCCTGTCTCAGCAACAGTTCGCCGGCTTCCGAACCGGCTACTACCCGGCCCCAACCGAGCAGGTAACCGTGAAGTTCGGCACGCCGTGGCATCTGGATCGTGTCCAGCCGCACCTGTTCCCGGTCCCCTCCTCGGTGGTCTTCGGCGAGCGGACGGTTGAAGAGACGGTGGCGATTCCCGGCGGAGCTCAGATTTGGTCAGGCCGGCTGCCAAGCAAGGACGTCTCCTGGGAGGTGGCTCACCCCTTGCTCGCCATCGAGGACCACCAGGTCATGGTCGCGGGGACGGATCACGCCTCCTCCTACCATGGCCGCTTCACGCAGGGAGCGACCGTCGTTCCCGGCGTGCTCCTCCGGGTCGAGTCGGCTCCTGCCGGCCCGCTGGGGGCTGGTGCGGGACGTCGAGCAGTTCGAAGCGTCCGATCCCGTCAAGAGAAGAGGCCGTGGCGAGATCTGCCGATCATGGAGGGTGTGGTCGAGTCCGAGTTCGTGCGCCCGCTGCTGCTCGGCTCAACGATCGTCCCGTACCGTTGCTTGCCTCCTCTCCTGGCCGTGGTTCCGTGGGACGGGACCCGCCTCCTGGACGGCTCAGATCTCCGGATCGACTCGTACCCAGGTCTCGCCGGGTGGTGGCGTCAGGCCGAGCAGCTCTGGGAGGCTCACCGTTCGAGCGAGCGGATGACGCGGCACTGTTGCGTTGCGCGAAGCCAGCCCGAGGTGAACCGATCCCCTCGGGCCGGTGTCAGATCACAAGGGCCAGTTCGGCGAACGCGTCGGCAA